>JAFULU010000065.1 GCA_017483125.1 Clostridia bacterium | reverse complement strand
TAGACCTCGTTGTAAGCGTCGAAGCCGTAGCCCACCTTGCCGGAGTTGACGATGGTGTTGACGATGACACCGCCGTCGAAGCCTGCGTTGGCGGCGATCTGGCGGACGGGCTCCTCCAGAGCCTTCAGCACGATCTTGACACCGGTCTTCTCGTCGCCCTCGACGGTCTCCAGAACCTTCTCCACGTCGGCGAGGACGTTCAAGTAAGCGGTACCGCCGCCGGCCACGATGCCCTCCTCAACGGCAGCCTTGGTGGCGTTCAGGGCGTCCTCGATGCGGAGCTTCTTCTCCTTCATCTCGGCCTCGGTAGCGGCGCCCACCTTGATGACGGCCACACCGCCTGCCAGCTTGGCCAGACGCTCCTGGAGCTTCTCGCGGTCGAAGTCGGAGGTAGTGGTCTCAATGGCGGCGCGGATCTGGGCCACGCGAGCCTTGATGGCCTCGGGATCACCCGTACCGCCCACGATGATGGTGTTCTCCTTGGAGACCTTCACCTGACGAGCCTGACCCAGGACGGACAGGTCGGCATCCTTCAGCTCCAGACCGATCTCGGAGGAGATCACCTCGGCGCCGGTCAGGGTAGCGATATCGCGGAGCATCTCCTTGCGGCGGTCGCCAAAGCCGGGAGCCTTGACAGCCACGCAGTTGAAGGTGCCGCGGAGCTTATTCAGAACCAGAGTGGTGAGAGCCTCGCCCTCCACGTCCTCGGCGATGATGAGGAGCTTGCGGCCGGACTGGACCAGCTGCTCCAGCAGGGGCAGGATCTCCTGGATGTTGGCGATCTTCTTATCGGTGACCAGGATGAGAGCGTCGTCCATGACGGCCTCCATCTTGTCGGCGTCGGTGACCATGTAGGGAGAGAGGTAGCCGCGGTCGAACTGCATACCCTCTACCACCTCGGAGTAGGTCTCGGCGGTCTTGGACTCCTCCACGGTGATGACACCGTCGGCGGTGACCTTCTCCATGGCGTCGGCGATGAGCTGACCGATGACCTCGTCACCTGCGGAGATGGTACCGACACGGGCGATATCCTCCTTACCGTTGACCTTCTTGGAGGAAGCGGTCAGGGATGCCACGGCGGCGTCCACGGCCTTCTTGATACCCTTGCGGAGCACCATGGGGTTAGCACCCGCGGTGACGTTCTTCATGCCCTCGCGGACGAAGGCCTGAGCCAGCAGGGTCGCGGTGGTGGTACCGTCACCCGCGGCATCGTTGGTCTTGGTGGCGACCTCCTTAACAAGGGAAGCGCCCATGTTCTCGGCGGCGTCCTCCAGCTCGATCTCCTTGGCGATGGTCACGCCGTCGTTGGTGATCAGGGGAGAGCCGTACTTCTTGTCCAGCACCACGTTGCGGCCCTTGGGACCCAGGGTGATCTTGACGGTGTCGGCCAGCTTATCTACGCCGCGGGCCAGAGCGTTACGGGCTTCAATGCCGTACAGAATATCCTTTGCCATTGCAGTTTACCTCCTAAATGTGCTTGTGGAAATCAGTCCACGACTGCGAGGATGTCGTCCTCGGAGAGAATGGTGTACTCGGTGCCCTCCAGCTTGACAGAGGTGCCCGCGTACTTGCTGGCGATGACCTTGTCGCCCACCTTGACGGTCATGGGAGCGAGGGCACCGTTGTCGGTGACCTTACCGGGACCCACCGAGATCACCTCGGCGATCTGGGGCTTTTCCTGGGCGGCGGCGGTCAGAAAGATACCGCCCGAGGTCTTCTCTTCCGCCTCGACGAACTTGATGACGACGCGGTTGGAAAGGGGATTGAGCTTCATAGTTGATTGCCTCCTATACTGTGCGAATGTCGCATTTTTTACTGAATTATCCCCTTTACAGGGGGTTTTTGTTGGGTTTTAGCACTCTTTTGCTCCGAGTGCCAACTCACATACCATATTGTACACCATTTCCCAAAAAAATCAAGTCCTTTGGCCCATTATTCACAAAATATTAACAGACGAAAAGGTGGTTCACAATTCGGTTTTTTCGTGAAAACTCCCCCCGACAAGTGCCGAGGGGAGGCATTTTTTGTTGTGGGGTCAGCTCAAAGCCCGCCACAAAATTCCCAGATCGTTTTCATCTGTAATCTCGCTGTCGGCGATGACCACCAGACCGTCGGGGGTGACGGTGATGACCTTGCCCGCGTTCTTCACGAGATCGGTGGCCTTGACGTAGGAGATGCCGTAGTGGTTGTAGGTGGTCTCACCCGTGGCGTCGATGCCCAGCGCGGACTTCAAAAAGTCCACAGGGAGCCAGATATCCTCGCCCGAGGCAAGGAGGACACCGTTGGTGTTGTCCTCCACCAGTCTGACCTGCTTCCCTCCCACGAAGGCGTTGTAGGAGCGGGACTTCAGCACCACCATGGTACTGAGGTCTCCCTTCAGCTCAGTAGGGTACTTGACCGCCTGCTCGGTGAGGGTGAAGCGGTAGGTGTAGCGGCCGTTGGGTGCGGCGTCGCCCTGATCCAAAAATTCCATGATCTGCCCCGTGGGGGTGGAGTTGTCCGCCCACTTGAAGTCGATCGTGTCGGTAAAGCCGATCATAGTCTTCGGGATTTTGACCTGCATGACGCCCCCGTTTCGGGTATACGCCACCGAGCCGACGGTCTCGAAGGCCCAGGTATCCACGCCCGTGAATTTTTCCACGAGGAGGGCGTTGTCGGTGCGGTTGCGGTTGATGAGGTAGTCGAAGCCGTACCAGCCCGTGGAGTCGTCGCAGTCGGCATTGATGAAGAGGTTCATCCAGCTCGCACCCTCGGGGTCGGTGATGGTGTCGGCGCACTCCACGTAGAAGTAGAGGTGGTCGGTATCACTGGACACCTTGGCGGTGACGATATCGTTCCGTCCGCTGTTGTTCATGTAGAAGCCGTACTCATTCCCGCCCACGTGGCCGGGGGAGAGGCGGTGGGTGGTATCCCCCGCGTAGTCGCGGTACTCGGGGCCTACGGCGTACCACTGACCCACAGAGCCGTTCATGTCGATGGCACACTGGCCGAAGGCGGTCTCGATGTTGCGGGTCCCCTTGTACTCACGGACCCGCTCGGCCATCTGGTAGAGGTAGTTGTCCCCGAAGCCGCCCTTCATGGGCTCAATGTCACGGGAATACTCGGGGTTGAAGGAGTCCACGAAGTAGGTGGTCTCTCTGTCGCCGGGGGTGGCCGAAACCGAATACTGGCCCGCGATGACCTGGCCGCCGGCACCCGCGCCCGCGCCCACGTTATCCCAGCGGCCCGTGATCCACTCGTTCCAGCCCGTGATCATGATGAGGGGCGGGTCACGGTCAATGGCCTTATCGAACTGCTGACCGAACTGGAGTCCCAAGGGGGTGTATTCCTCCATGAGGGGGAAGCCGAAATCCCAGGGCTGGCCCTTTTCCAGACGGGGCATACGGTTGCTGTGGAGGCTTCGTCCCACGGTGGCACCGAAGCCGCACATGACCACGGTCTGCTCCAGATCCTCGCGGCTGTCGCCGTAGCCCGGCACCTGGGGCCAGGAGGCGTTCCAGGGCCAGCACTTGATGCCCTTGCGGTCACCGTACCAGTTGGTCACGCCCACCGCCCAGGAGTAGCGGAGGGTGAAGAAGTCTCTTGCCTCGTCGGACATGGGGAAGTCACCTGTGACCAGCACCAGGGGCTTGCCCTCCCAGTAGTACCAGAGATCCTCGTACATCCCCTTCTTGTAGATGGTGTTGTACAGCTCGGCGAACTCTGCCTCGTAGCTGCCCACCATGAAGCAGATCTTGGGGACCTCGTAGCCCTCTTTCCTGACCTCCTCCCAGACTTTTAGGAGGGCCATGTGGGAGACGGTGTGGAGGTTGTTGTTGGTGGTGTCAAAGAAGACGAAGTCCACTCCCGCCTCGGCCAGCATATAGGCGTGCTTGCGGAGGACCCACTCGTCGTTGGAGGAGTAGTAGCCGAAGTAGGGCTCGGCCCAGTAGTGGGGGTGACCCTCCCCGCCCTCCATCATGCAGTCCCAGAGGGCCTCCTCGCCTCCCTCCAGCCAGGCGGCGTAATGGTCCGAGGGGGAGATGGGGGAGATGCTGTCCTGGTCGCGGTCACGCCAGAGGAAGTAGAAGATACCCACCTGGCGGCCTGTGGGGGCGCGGGTGGCGGTGGCGTCGGGCATGGAGCGGTCGGCTCCGTCGGTGCCCGTCCAGGTATCCGCCCAGACGTCGCGGGTGTTGGGGAGGATGCCGTTATTGTCAAGGCTGTCCACGGAGTAGGTGTAGTCGGGGATGACCAGATCCGTGGTGGTCACGTAGTTCCCTTCCTTGGGGATATCGGTGGGACTTTGCACCGTGGGCGTGTCGGTTCCTGCCTCGGTGTCGGCGGCGGTGTCCTGCGCGGCGGTGTCCTCGGTGCCGTCGGGAGTCCCCGCGGGGGTACAGGCGGCGAGGGCCGAGATCAGCATCAGGAGCGCGAGGGTCAGAGAGCCGAAGCGGCGGAGTCTGTTATGGAGTTTCATGTACAGTTCCTTCCTTTCGTAGGGTGCCGCTTACAGGCGGTCACGCTTCTTGCCAAGGGTCAGGGCGGCGGCAAGAAGGAGGAGGGTGGTCAGACCCATGGACAGAGACGAGCGGCAGCCCTTCCCTGAGGGCTCGGTCGTGTCGGAGGGTTCATCGGTCACGGCGGGGACATCCGTCTCGGGTTCCTCGGTGCTATCCTCCGAGGGGAGGGGCGGGACGTCGGGGACGTCACTCTCGGCGGCGGGGGTGTAGACCGCGTTGACCGTGATGTCGGCGTTCTGCAGGGTGTAAGGCTCCCACGCGCCGATCATACCGGGGAGGATGGGTACCACGGGCTCGTCCAGAGTCGTGTCTCCCTCGCGGAACTCCACCTTATAGAGGGGCTTGCCCTCCACCACGAAGGTGGCGGTAAAGCGGGCCTTCTCGGCGGGCAGGGGATGGGGGTAGACCACCGCCTCGTCGTAGGAGTTGAAGAAGGCGATGTACTCCACGTCCAGGGAGGCACTGCTGTTCATGGCGCTGTCGGAGTAGAGGAAATCGAAGCGGAGGTAGTTGACCTTCCCCGTATCGGCGTTGTAGTCGGCGGCCTTGCGGAGGTCGATGACCGCGATGTGCCACTCCCCGTCGGGGGTATAGCGGTAGGTCACGCGGTCGGAGCGGCCGTTGGGGCCTGTCTGCACCGAGCCCACGAAGACCTCACAGCCCGTATTCTTGGCCGTGGTGCGGTACTTGACCGCCATGAAGGGAGGGATCCCGGTGGACTCGCGGTAGAGGAAGAAGGAGGGGTCGGTGCCCTTGGCGGTGTAGGTGACAAATCCCTGCCCGTAGCTGTAGGTGGCCTCCTGCATCTGGGAACCGCCCGTAACGTTGAGATCCTCGCCCTCAATGAGGATAACGGGTTTGACGGTAGTGGGATCAATGGGACGGAGAGGGGGCTTGACCACGGTCTTGCCGTCCTCCTCCATATACTCGGTGGCGGCGTACTCCTGCGCGGCCTTGGCATTGGCAAAGAACTTGATGTAGGCCACGTCGATGGTCTCCCCCGCCCCCGTGGGCTTCTCCAGAGGGTCGAAGCGGAGATTCTGCAGGGTCACGCCGTAGACGTTGCCCCAAACGGCAGAGGCGTCAATGATCTCGATGTTCCACTCGCCGTCGGTCTGCCAGTCCCAGATGATATTGCTCTTACCGTAGGGCTGGCCCCACTTGACGCCGTCGGAGCGTTCCACGAAGATCTCACCGCTCTTGGCGGTGGTCTCGGTGCGGTACTTGATGACGATGTGATCCATGAGGTTGGAGGTGACGGTGGGGTTCACCCCAAAGGCGAAGAAGGGATCGTTCTGCTGGGCCTTGATGGCCAGATAGCCCTGATCGCAGAGGTCGGTGACCGTCATGCCGCTCAGATTGTTCAGCCCCAGGGACTCGGTGACACTGTCGTAGTGGCGGGTGAAGTCGTACTCAAAGGTGACGTCAAGGCCGTACTCGGCACCCACGTCCACAAGACCCTCCCCCGCGGTGAGGTAGCCCGCCACGAGGTGATTGTCGTTGACGGCCCCGTTGCGGAAGGAGACGGTTCCCTCGGTGCCCTTGCCGCTTTCGGTATTGAAGCCTGTGTAGGCCTTGTCCCCGGGGGTGGTCATCTTGACCTCAAAGCAGTACTCCCCCGCGGGCAGCTCGTCGAAGGTGATGACCAGATCCTCGCCGTCCTTGAGGTTCTTCAGGTCTTGGGTGTAGAGAGGAGTACCCGAAACCGTGGTGCCGTAGTCCTTGTTCCACTTGAAGAGCTTGAAGTAGCCGCTGTTGTTGTTGGGATCGGCCCCCCAGGTGGCGTGACCGGGGATGATGACACCGCGGACGGGGGAGGTGGCGGTGAACTTCTGTCCCATGGACTGACCGCCGCTACAGAAGGGGGAGCCCAGGGTGGGATCGGTGACGTTGTAGACGGGGACGTTGGTGGCACCCATGACAAATTGGTGATCCGAAAGGGTGCCGGGATAGTCGTACTTATCGGTATACTCGGCCTTCTCAAAGAAGCCGATATAGGCGAGATCCACCCAGCCCTCGGGGAGGGTCAGGGTGAGGGTATCCACGGGAGCACCCTCCACGTCAAGGGGGAGCTCCACCGTAACGGGGTGCCAGTAGCCGTCGCAGGGAATGGAGTAGCTTCCCTGCGCTTCGGCAGAGCCTGCTTTGACGGTGAGGGTGATGCCCTCGCTGACCGAAGCGCTCTCGGTGCGGGCCATGAGAGTGACGAAGCGGAAGGCGGGGTCAACGGAAAGACCGCTGACCGTGGCCGTAGCGGTGCCCTTGGCGGTGATACGGGTGAAGGCGGACTCGGTATAGACCTTGGCGTTGTTCGCGGCGGTCAGTCCCGCCACAGGCTTACCCGCGCCGAAGTCGAGGATCTCGGAGCCCTCGGCCACCATGAGGGATTCGTCCTCCTTGATGGAGGCCTCGCGGTCGGCGGCGTAGGACTGGGCGTACATCTTGTCCCCGAAGAACTTGATGGAGGCGATGTCGATGGAATCCCCCGCCTTGGCTCCCGAGGCAAGGGGATCCAGACGGAAGGCGTACAGCTCGTCATTTTGATCGTTGCCCCAGACACCCGAGGCATCGGCTACCACGGTATGCCACTCGCCGTCGGGGATGTACTCCCAGGTAAGGTGAGAGCCGGGATCGCCCCAATGGGCACCGCTCTTGCGGTTGGTGTAGACCTCGCCCGAGGCCACCGAGGCGGTGGTGCGGTACTCAATGACGGCGTAGGCCAGATCCCCCGTCTTGGGGGTGGGCTGGTAGTTGTCCGAGAAGCGGAAGTAGGGATCGTCTCCCTCGGCGGTGAAGGTAACGTAGCCCTGCTTATTCTCGATTCTGATCTGGTTCTTCTGGTTCACGTCCTCCCCGTCGGTCAGGCCCTTGGCGAAGTCGTAGGCGAAGGTGATAAAGGCGGAGGGAGACTTGTTCTCCATGTCGCAGACCGTGATGTTGCAGGCGAAGGGGTTGGCGGGGTTACCGCCCAGGTAGGCCTGCATATCGGTGACCACCCCGTCAATGGGGTCAATGAGACCGCCCTCGGCGTTCCAGGGGGTATAGCTGGAGCCCTCCAGACAGATGACCTCAAAGTAGAGGGGGCCCGTGACCTTGTAGGCGGCGGGGATCTCCAGAGTCAGATCGGTGTGATCCACGTGGTCAATGATGTCCCGCGACGCGATGGGGGAGGCGGCCACGGTGGTATTACGGTCCCCCTTCCACTCGTAGAGCTTGAAGGTGCCCAGATTGGTATTGTTGGAGTAGGTGGCAAAGTCGGGCACCGTGATCTCAAGGAGCCGCACCTCGGGGTCCAGGGTAAAGACGTAGCCCACGGGGTTGTTCAGCCCGCTCATGTAGGGGGTACCGCCCACGCCGTTTCGGGCGAACTCGATCTCACGGACACCGCTGATGTCCTCCTCGGCGGCGGCGGTGAGGGTCAGACCCGAAAGGGCTCCCGTCAGGGTGGACAGGAGAAGGAGGGCGGTGAGGGTCAGGGATAGAAGCTTTTTCATGGGGTGATC
>JAFULU010000064.1 GCA_017483125.1 Clostridia bacterium | reverse complement strand
TGAGGAGAGCAGGTTTCCGCTTGGCATCGGGTATGAATTTTCTTGGCGTATCAATGGTTTCCGTATATACCCGTATGAAAACCAAACCCACTCTCCTCATCCACCACCTACGGTGGTCCCCCTTCCCCGCTGGGGAAGGCTCACGAGGAAACCCACCGCTAAACCCCAATTTGAATATCAGAACAGCCATCCACAACCCCGAAAACCGAAACGGCACCCCGGAAGGATGCCGTTTTTCTTATCAAAGTGTCTGGAAAACGGCCGCGCCATATAGAGCGAGATCGTGATCCTCCTCGCCGGTACCGCCGCTGACCCCCAGACCGCCGACGATGACGCCGTTTTGGTACAGGGGGATACCGCCGCCAAAGGTAATGACCTTATCCAGGGCCTGGAGGCCGTAGAAGGTACCGCCGGGCTGGCAGAGGGCTGACAGCTCCATGGTGGACATCTTCACCGCCACCGTGGTGTAGGCCTTCTTCACTGCCACCTCGTAGCTGACCAGGAAGGCACCGTCCATGACGTGGACCGCGATGGGGTTGCCCTCTGCGTTGCAGACCGCGATGACGGCGTGCTTGCCCTGCTCCTTGGCGCGCTCCTCCACCGCGGAAATGAGCTTCTTGGCGGTCTCCAGATCCAGAGCCTTGGGGCCGCCCAGACGGGCCAGGACCTCGGCCACAAGGGCGTCGGTGGCAGAGGGGGCGGTGGCCGTGGCTACGGGAGCGGAGGCGGGCATGGCGGGTGCGGCGGGCTTTTCGGCCTCGGCCTTCTCATGGAGGTAGTCAGAATAGCGGGCGGCGACCAGCAGGTAATCGGACAGGCGGTTGAGGTACTGCTTGAAGGCAGGGGGGACGGCGTAGCGGCGGTCCATAGCCACGGTGTCCCGCTCGGCGCGGCGGGTGGTGGTATGGGCGACGTCCAGGGCGGCGGACTGCTGGTTACCGCCGGGGAGGGTGTTCGACAGGGACTCGGGGGTCACGTGCTCCAGCATGGCGTCCATATCCGACTCCAGAAAGTCGATCTCCTCGGCAGAGAAGACGTACTTACCGCTTCGGGGATCGCGGAGACCTTGGGAGAGGGTGCGGAGGGTCTTCTGGATGCGCTCCAGCTTCCCGCGGAAGATGGGGCAGGGGGTATGGGTCTTCACCACGCCCAGAGCCGACACGATCTCCTCCACGGCACCCACGGCGGCCACACGCTCGTCGGCCTTGGAGACCTGGGAGGCGGGGGTGAGGGCGGTCAGTCCCTTATCGCCTTGTCCCGTATAGAATTTTGCTTCTTTCTTTTCCATGCTGTACCTGTCCTTTTTTGCCTGTCGCCGTAAGCCCATAGTTGGGCATTTTTATTCACTCTGTATTATACCATAAAAAGGGCGTTTCGTCAAGGGGGGAGAGGGGGGATTCGTAGAAAATATGTGAAAATCAAATTGGGGTTTATCGGGGAGCTTGAGAATGCAAAATGCAAAATTCAAAATGCAAAATGAATGAAGCCTTTTGCTTCGCAAAAGCCTATTTTATGGTAAGATTTTTCGATCAAACACCCGAAAAGCATTGCCCTGTATGGAATATCCATAGTCGAAAGCCGTTATCGTACCGCCGCTTCGTTCTTG
>JAFULU010000063.1 GCA_017483125.1 Clostridia bacterium | reverse complement strand
TTTTTTCGTACGGGTGTATACGGAAACCCCTTGATACACCAAGAAAAATCATACCCGATACCGAGCGGAAACTTGCTCTCCTCATCCACCGCTTTGCGGTCCCCCTTCCCCGCTGGGGAAGGCATAGAACGAGGAAACCCAACTCCCCAACAAACCCAAATTTGAAATTTTCTCACCCAAAAAGGCGGCCCCCACAGAGAGCCGCCTTACGGTGAGATTCAATTCAGGGTCTGGTCTCGGAGACGTACTTGTTGCTGATGTACGCCTTCTGTCCGTTGAACTCAATGCGGTACCAGCCCTTCTCGTCCTGCTCAAAGACCTCGACCATATCGCCGTGGCTGAGCTGACCCAGGATGTTGTCGGAAGTGGAGGTGTCCGAGGAGGTACGGACGTTGAGGGCAGAGGCGGTGATGAACATGAGCTTACCGCCGTTGGGGCCCACAGCCTCGCCCAGGGTCTCGCAGGCGGTGACCATCATGGTGAAGCAGTCGAAGTCTACGTAGTCGCCGAGATCCACGGTTTGGGTGAAGGTGGCGGTGATCTTGACGTAGGAGCCGGACGCGGGAGCGGAAACGCCGTCAAAGTAGACCGCGAAGCTCATGTCCTCGCCCACCGAGATCACGAGGTTCCCGCTCTCGTCCTCGGTGACGTTGCCGTAGACCGTGAAGGTCTTGTCGGCATAGTAGGGAGCGTACAGGTACAGGAAATAGAACTGCTCCTCGGCGGAGACGGCGGCTCCCTCACCGCCCACGGTGTAGTTGTCCCCGTCCACGGGCAGGCCCAGAGCGGTAGCCTCCTCGGGGTCGAGCTCGGGAAGCTGGAAGCCGAAAAGCTCGTCGTAGGTGGCCTCGGCATAGTCAGCGGCATCGGCGGGGGCGGTAATAGCGGCGGGACTGTAATCCACCGTGGTTTCGGAGGAGATGGTCATGGCTTCCCCGCCCGTCAGCTCGGCGGAGAGGGTCACGGTGAAGCGCATGAAGGTCATACGGCCCTCGGCGTCCAGAGTGAAATCGAAGGTCAGAGCCGCGCCCTCCATGGCCTCGCCCAGAAGGATCTCGGTCAGGGAGCTATCCAGGCCGGAGCAGGTCAGCTCCACGCGGCCGTCGGCATACTTTTTGCCGCTCAGGGTGCTGTTCAGAAGCCCCTCGGTCAGCTCGGCGTCGTCCACGCTGACCGAAGCGCCCTCGCCCAGGTACAGGGCGGCCAGCTCCTCCTTCTCCTCGGGGGTGACCTTCAGCACGTAGCGCAGCTCGGTCTTGTTGGTGCCGTCGGAGACCGACATGAAGCAGTAGGCCGTGTCACCCACCGTCAGGACCCGCTCGGAGACACCCTCGGCGGAGTTCTCCGCCAGGAAGTCCTCGCCCTTCTGGGTCATGACCTGCTGGGAGAGTAATGTGCCGTTCATGGTGGTCTTGATCGAGACGGTGGCATCCCCCGTCTCCATAGCCAGAGCGGCGGCGAGAAGGGTCCTCAGCTCGTCGGCGGTGAGGTCGGCGGGGGGAGTCGTCTCGGCCTCGGTGTCGGGGGTGGTTTCAGGGGCGTCGGTGGGAGCTTCGGTGGGAGCCTCGGTGGGCACCTCGGTGGGGGTGTCGGCGGTGGTGTCGGCTGCCGTGGTGTCATTTCCCGCGGGCTTTTTGTCGCAGGAGGTGAGGAGGGTCACGGACAGCATAAGGACTGCCGCGATCAGGGCAAGCAAGCGAATGTGTTTCATATGAACGTCCTTTCTGTGGAATAGTTCTGTTTATAGGGCTATTATAGCACCATTTAACCGTCTTGTCAAGTCTTTTCACAGAAAACCGCGGTTGCTCATCTGTCCTTCAAATTGGGGTTTATCGGGGAGCTTGAAAATGCAAAATGCAAAATGCAAAATGAATGAAGCCTTTTGCTTCGCAAAAGCCTATTTTATGGTAAGATTTTTCGATCAAACACCCGAAAAGCATTGCCCTGTATGGAATATCCATAGTCGAAAGCCGTTATCGTACCGCCGCTTCGTTCTTG
>JAFULU010000062.1 GCA_017483125.1 Clostridia bacterium | reverse complement strand
TGTACGCTTCGGATCTGTGTTCAACATATTCAAGCAAAGGCTCACCAAAAACAAAAATGCACTGCAGAGCAGCAATTTCATTAAGTTAAGAAAAGAACCAAGTTCATAAATGGACTTGGCTCTTTTTTATGCAAAAAGTTAAAGAATTTTTGAAGAATTTTTGAAAAAGGGGTTGACAAAAAGGCAAAAATGTGCGGGCGATTTTATTAGCACGCTAAAAAAATCGCCCCTTGTTAATAGCGGCAAATTCGCTATTGACAAGGAGAAACGCAATGACTTACACCCCTAAGATGATTAAAAGGACACTGAAAAAATGTATCAATGAAATGTCTGCCCCCCCTCCGAAACATTCGTGAAGAATCCCGCCAAAGATTTCACCAGAGAAAGGAAACTTTCTTTCGAACAGGTCTTGAAATTAGTCTTATCTATGACCGGAAAATCTCTTCGCGGTGAGCTTATGGAGTATTTCAATCTCAAGACTTCCATGCCTACGGTTTCCGCCTTCGTTCAGCAAAGAGACAAGGTGGATCACCGTGCTTTTGAAGCCCTGTTCCATACCTTTACCAAGGCTGTTGACGAGCAAGCTTTATTCAAAGGTTACCGTTTGATTGCCGTTGACGGTTCGGATCTCCACATACCACCGAACAAAGATGAAGCTGATTCTTATCACAAAAGAACGAACGGCCAAAAACCGTACAACCTTTTCCATCTGAATGCTCTTTACGATCTTCAAAGAAAAACCTATACCGATGCCATTGTGCAAGGCCGTAAACAATGGAACGAACATCGGGCTTTCGTTACAATGGTCGATAGAGATGAGGCTTCAGCTCCAACCATCTACATTGCCGATAGAGGTTATGAATCCTACAACAATATGGCTCACGTCATTGAAAAAGGCTATTCCCATGCTACCGTACTATCTTTCGTTCCGTGTTGTCCGCTTCAAGCTTACCCAAGATACCTATGAGGTTCTCCTTACCAATCTGCCTGAAGATGAGTTTTCCGTATCCGAATTGAAGGAGCTTTATGCTATGCGTTGGGCATTGAAACCTCTTTCAGAGATTTGAAATATTCTCTTGCTTTGTCTTATTTTCACTCTAAAAAAACGGAGAATATTCTCCAAGAAGTCTTTGCAAGACTGACTATGTACAACTTTGCTGAACTGATTACCTCGCACGTAGTCGTTAAGCAGAAAAGCAGAAAGCATTAAACAAAATTAACTTCGCTGCCGCTGTACATATTTGCCGCAATTTCTTCCTGAAAAATATATCTCCGTCAGACCTTGAAGCTTTGTTGCTTATGCATCTGTTGCCTGTTCGTCATCGGTCTGCCAACCTGCGAAGAGGATCTCCAAGAGCCGCACCAAGCTTCACCTATAGAATACCATAATTTCTCCCTTTTTGCAATACTTTTTTGACAGACTTTCTCGTCTGTCTTTTCGTCGCGCCTTTTTACAAGAAAAATGCACTTAACTCTGCTTTTTTTCTTTGTTAAGTGCATTCTCTTCTTTTGCCATTATTTTAACTTAATGACATTGGTTAACCCCTCCTCTTTTGACTGCTTTTTGACTCCCTAATAGTTGTTTTATACTGTGCTTTGTCAGTACTGATCGAGGGAGCAAAAGAAAAAGAAAAGCCCTTGATACACCAAGATTTTTCTTGATGCACAAGGGCTTTTCCTATACCGTTGTTTTGGCGGAGATGGGGGAATGCCATTCATGTACACAACACCCTATACTCCTTAAGACGACTATATTATATCTTATATGTCAATGGTTTATCATCAGAGCAGTTACGGGAGCATACAAACCACTGTAAATAACAGCACCATTAATTGTTTACCCTATTCAAACACAAAATGGAACTGCAACATTTCTAATAATAGCCAAATGTTGAATAATACTCTAGTTAATCTCATGAAAAAATGGTTTTCTGGGAGGCGGAACATAACTGGCCCTTAAAGCCCAAAGAATTCTTCCTACACTTTTAACCAAAATCGCGAAAAATCTCCTGATACTTTCCCACCTTTTCCTTCAACAGCGGGACAAGATCCCCCACCGATACCGCCACATCATCCCAGGCGCTCAAAGACAGATCTTCAAAGTACATATCGTTCTTTTGACAAAACGATCGGATACTTGTGGGATCCACATTCCGGTCGGAAACCAGCATCACAACTTTAAAGTGCGCTTTAAGTAATATCATCTGCTCCTCGGTTACGGTTCTGGACAAAACCGCGACCGTGTTATTCAATCCAGCCCCATACAGACGAAAATAGGATTCATAGGACGTCGCAACAATCACACTTGCAAGACACGTCTTTTTTGCCAGATTGAGAGAATACACCTCGTTTCTTCGAGAAAAGCGCGGTGTGTTTGGATGCTTATACAGCTGATGCGTGGTCTTGGTCAAGCTATCAAATGCAACAACCTCCCCGTTGGCGTTAATGACGGGAATCACGAGACAGTCCCGCATCCGATCACACAGACTTCCTTTGGGGGACTTGCTCACGAGTCGGGCTTCCTCCAATTGTGCCATGGTGTAGCCCTTCTCTTGACTCATATGCCGAATCAGATCGGTAAAAAAGCCATCGTGAAATCCTAAACCAAGTTGAACGATGCTCTTTCCGTACAAGCCCCATGAATGGAGCAGCGATATGACCGCGTGGGCTTGGGGATTTGTTCGCAGTTGGTTATGGTGGTATCTTGCCGCATCACGCATGAGTTGTCGGTAAATCGATTCATCCATCGGCTCGGGTTCATGCGCGGTCATAGAGGTGGGAGCGATCATATTCTCATTGCCATTTTCGACATCAGGAATCATGCTTCCCTGCGCATGACACGAAGCGCATTGATAGGACTTTGTTTCCGCGTAGATGCTCAAGGCTCCAACAGTCCCACAGAAGGGGCACGGATACAGCGATGTGTGAGCAGTTACAGTACCATCGCTCCGATCTTGAAAATTGAAGACTGAGGGGTGGTCACCGTCTCTCACTTGCTCTGCATCAGGCGTATTCCAATCCTCCGACGGCTTCAACTCTTGATTCAGTTTCTGTAGGATCTCCAGATATGGCAACCTGCCATGAAACGGGATACTGACCTCTTGAAGCCAGGAGCCAAGGATCTCATTGCGACAGCGGATCAATGCCATTACTGAAAAATACTCCTCGTCCGGTAGCCCCTCAAGGATGGAAATCAATTGCTCACGCAGGCGAATGAAGCCTTCTTTTTTGCTATCATACTGCACGCCAACGGCTACTCGCTTCCATGTTTTCATCTGTCGTTGTCTGATCCGCTCCCGCGTGACACCGTACCTTTCTCCCAACTGTTGAAGTGTGACGGGGGAGATACGCATGATACGCGACATGAGGATATCCCCATCCCTGACGTTCAGGATTCCTCCATTGACACAGAAATCCCCGAAAAGGCGGAGCAATTCGTTATACGTATCCCTGGCCGTGATTTGGACATTCTTATTGACCTCCACACGGAGGCAATTCTCTGCCTTTTTCTTCAGCGTGATCAATCCGTCAATGCGTTCCTTTCTGCCTTTGGCAGGAATGTCCTTTCCCGTTTCAATTGATTCCCGAACCGTTTCAGGTGGTACATTCAGTTCTCCCAACTCAAAAAATCGGTTGCACTCATCGCATTCACCCATATACCGCTTCGCCTCGGTTGCCGTAAACGGTTCTTTCTCCGAGCGGTGCTTGAACTTTATGAAGCACTCTCCCTCTTTTTTTGACACATAGAAGCGGTAGTGCTCCTCCATGCGGGCAACGCCCAAGATCTCACCGTTTGTCCGAATCAAGAAACCGCTGTTCTGTTTGAGCATGTAAATGTATAGCGTCACGAAGGTCTCCACCAGGGGAGTATTATGACCGAAGAAGTCTTCCACAAATTCAGTCGCTTGAGTCAGATTCAAATTCTGCGTTTCTTTTTGTGACGCCATATTTACTCCTCCGTCCGCTCACTTTCCAAATACTCCTTCAGCTTTTCCAGCTTCCGGACCGTAATTGTCTCGGCATAGTGCATTCCATCATAGGTGGGATGCAAAACGGGATAGGGACCCTTGGTCTGTAGGATATAGTGGTTCTCAATCAGCCATTCCACAAGGGCAGACAGATCCTCACGCTTCATGCCACGCAACACACCGTACTCCAGAATTTGGTCCAGCTTGGCAGACAGTAGCTTCTTGCTTTGGGAGCCACGCAAAATATCCACCAGCGTTGTTACTCCGTAATACTTGCTCTCGCTCATATGGGACAGACACGCCAACGTTAACCCCACAGTCTGGTTCAGGTCGCGACCCGCGTGCAGGACCTTTTTGGGCAATGCCTTTGCCGTAACGTTCTCCGCGGGTACAGGGGTAGTGGGATTTTCCTTGACTGTCGGAGAAGCTTTTATCTCCTCTGTGATGCCGAGGCTCTGATCTGAGGTCGGTTCCTTTTGAGTGTCCGAAGGAATCGGTGCGGTATCCTTCGCAGACATGGCCGTGGGCTTCCCGCTTACGGGCTTTTCCTGCTCGACTGACACCTTGGGCTGCTTGTCCCTTGCTTTCGGGAAGACAACCGCGGGAGCAGGATCGGGAGTCAGTCGCATCATTTCATAATAAACGTTCGGGCTGATGGATTTTGCGCATCCCGTGCCGTCCTTTTGATAATTGGAGCAACCGAGGAAATACCCGCTTGTTTTCGAGGGCTTGACGATCAGATAGCCGTCCCGACATTGGTCACACTTCATGATGGAGAGCTTTCCGCCCTTGTAATCGTTGGTCATGAAGCCGCAGATCTCAGGCTCGTTGGTGCAGATATGCAACCGCAAGCCATAGGAATTCTTGTATCGGTATTGCAAAGGATATCCACAGATCGGGCAGGACTTCTTGGCGAAACGGTTCTCGGGCTCCTCCTCGTTCCAACTGCCGCGGAGCACTACGTTACGGTAGTCCCGCTTGATTTCCAGAAGGAATTCAGACGGATTCTGTTCGGGAGCGATGAAGAACACCCGGTTCTTGGTTCGGGTCATGGCCACATAGAAGAGGCGTCTCTCCTCGGCATGGTCAATGGAGCGGTCTCCCTTAATCACGAAAGCGAGCACGGGATCATCCTCGATCTTGGACGGGAAGCCGTAGGTCTCGTTCCGTCCGTTGACCACAATAACGTTATCGTAGCCCAGACCCTTGGAGGCGTGAGCGGTCATGAACGTGATGTTCAGGCGGGGATACCTGACACTCTTGATCTTGCTTCCCCGTTCAATGTATTCAAATAATCCCGATTTTTCCAGTCGGTCCCCATCAAAGCCAAACCGTCCGAGCAGCAGGATGGACGATGTCACAGGCTTTCCTTCCGCCTGGTTGTAAGCCATGATCTGCTCCAAAGCCACCTCAACGGCATGCGCCATGGCGTAATTGGCTCCCGATCGGTTGTTATCGTTCGCCTTTTTGTAGGTGCCATCATAGGTATAGATAATGACAGGATCCTGGATCCGCTTGGGAGAGGTCAGTTCCTTGCTGATCTGGGCTTCGTTCTTCTGGATGAAGTTGCCCGCGATGTCAATGACCTCCTGCGAGTTTCGGTAGGTTCGGACAATCTTCAAAAGTTTGGCATAACCCATTTTTTCGGCGAATCTGGTAAACAGAGTAACATCAGAGCCGCTGAATGCATAAATGGACTGCCAGTCATCTCCTACGGCAATGATCTTCGCCTCGGTCACATCCGACAGAGCGGTCACCAGATCAAAGCGCTGACGGGAGATATCCTGATACTCGTCCACGATAACGTAACGGAAGTCAAGCTTCTGCTTCATTTCCTTTACCTCGCGGAGCATACGGGCGGATTCGTTGATCATATCCTCGAAATCCACCGCGTTATTCTCCTTCAGATAGCGATCGTATTCCAGATAACAATCGTGGCAAATATCCAGAAACAGACGAGTTCGTACGTTCTGCGTGGAGTGGTACATGCGGGTAAACTCATCGGCGGTATATCCGTTGGTTTTGAAGTTCCCAATGAAGCGGCATATCAGATTGACCAGTTTACGGATGTAGCGATTCTCCTCAGAAGTGACCAACTTTTCCATGACCTCCCGATTGGATCGGGGCGTCAGGTCAAATCCGCAGGCTTCCAGATCCTCCTTCAGATGGTCCAACAGGGGGCGGCGGTCATCGTAGGACGAGAAGGTGTAGATCAACTCGGTACCGTGCTTCTTGTGGAGTTTGATCTTGTCATTGATGGCGCGCTTGTACGCCTCCAGCTCATCGGAACTGAACCGATCGTTCCGTCCATCCTGCGTGATCCCGAAATGCTCCAGATACACGGTCTTATCTCCCTGCCGCAGGACGAAATCCGGCGTATAGGGCTTACGGGCAAACTGAATATCGTACTTGTAGATGGGCTCGTACTCATAGTCCACGTTATGCAGATACAGGAAGTTGGCGATCTCCACCTCCTGAGCGGAGCGCATGACCTCGCTCTGGATGGTTACTGCCTTTTTGGTCCGTAGATCGATCACCTGTTGCTTGAACTCGTTCAGATCGCTTCGGAGGGAGGAAAAATTGGCCTTGGCAATGTTGTTGAAGAAGTCATTGAGGTCGGCGCCCTCATAGGGAGCCTCAAAGTAGGAAGCAAAGAAGAGGATCAGATTATTGACCAGGCTCTCGTTCTTGAGGATGGAGCTTCTGAAATAGTCCTGAATCACGAAAAAGAGCTTGGTTGAATCCACAATGTGGAGCTTTTCCTCGGTTTGTTTGCGAAGAATAGCGTTTCCCGTGGAGTGGAACGTGGCAATGGGACATGGAATATCCAAATCGCGGTTGATCTTCTCCTTCAGCTCGTTGACTGCTTTATTCGTGAAGGACACCACAAGGATCTGGGAGGGCTGCACACCCTTCTTTTCCACCAAATACTTCACCTTGGCGGCCACGGTGGTAGTCTTTCCCGCACCCGCGCCCGCGATGACGAGACAGTAATCCTCATCGGTCAGGATCACGCGACGCTGATCCTCGTCCAGCTTGATCTGGGGATCCACGCTGCTGAGGATCCCGTCGAGATACTCCCGCTCCACTTCCATGGTGCGGTCGATGTAGGTGTCGTTGTGGCGGTCGATCAGCTCCTCAAAAACGGTGTAACGACCCATCGCGGCGGTCACGGCTTCAACCTGTATACCATTGGCGGCGCAAAAGCTCTCCAAGGTTCCGCTGTTTTCCAGTACCTTGAAGAACTCAACGCAAGGCTTGTCCGCTTCCATCCGCCCAAGAAACTCACTCTTCGCGACGTAATGCTCCTCCGCGAGCATAGTCTCCATATACTCGGTCAATGCCTCCATTTGCCCACACACGGGGTGACTGGAGCGAATTGGCTCTTGGGGTACGGGAACGGGAGCTTCTTTTTTCTTTTTAAACAGTTTCGCGAATATGCTCATGCTACGGTCTCCCATTCTCACTCAGCGGCTTTCCCGCTCTTGATCCAGGCGTCCACCTCTTCGGGTTTAAACTTCCATTGTCTCCCCACCTTATGGGCGGGCATACCTTTACTCTCAATCCACTTGAATACGGTATCACGGCTGACGCCTAGGTACGCACAGATTTCCTTGAGGGAATACCATCTGTTGGTGATCTCCATGTTGCTCCTCCTGTTTCGGGGATGATGTGTATAGGGATATTATAGCATAGATTAGAGTAGATGACAAGGGGTTTGAGTCGATTTGAGTCGGTTTTCACCAAAAGTGAAGGAAAATGGGATACATGCGGTTTAGGACAGGATCTTCATTGTTGGTAACTGTCCTTTCTTTTTTGTGTCGGGCAAAAAGAAAGGCGAATCAATACGCTGATTCATTGAGAAGAGATAACTGCAATTTGCAAGCGGCCAAACGCAGATTATTGTAGCAATTGTTATGCAATCATCAGATCCCATAAAGACAAGGCGTGGCAACTATATCGATGCCACGCCCATCTTTCTGTTTTGATTACCCCTATAATGCAAAAAAAGCCTATTTTTTTGCGCTTAACATTGAACTGATCCCCTATGACCAAAGTCGTCGGGGATATGACGCATTGATTGACACGCTAAAAGAGTTACTGGACGATTATCAAAAACGAGCTATCGTTCCGGTTACAGATCAAATCCGCAAATGTATTTCCAAATATAATGCAGAAAATTATGCGACTGTCCTGCATTATCTAAAAGACCCTGAATTAGCGCATAAGCACGAACCGCAAATCACGCGTGAATTTCGGAAGCATGATGCCTTTACATGGACAAAGCATCTATATCAAGACGGAATGTTTTCCACCCCCTATATGGAAGAAAAAATCTCTTACCGTGCTTGGCCACTTCTGGAGTTATTTGTTGAGTGGGTACAATCCGATGATCCGGAAGCGCAGGACGCTGCATTAGTTTTTTGAATCAAATCACTCCCGAACATATCGCTCAAACATTAGTCTTTTATTCACACATCGCCAGAGGTGTGTTAAGGATTACATTATCACTGAACAAGAACAACATCCAGCCTTCACATTTCGATCTTGTGAAGGGGATTTCCGCAAATCGGGACACTTTCCTATACTGTTTTCATGACCTTCCCGATTTTTATCGTTTGTCTGATTGGGACTTGACTTCTCTTGATGTCCCATAACGAAGGTTTCAAAAAATAGTGGTAAAGACAATCGATACAGTATATCGCCAATATTTATTTAAATGGAGATGCTGTAATGAAAACATTGTATGAAAACCTTGGTGGGGCTTATCACGAAGAAAACGGACACCTTATTCCTAACGTAACCCTTCCCGAACAGACCGACTATCAGATCGGCAAGTATGGACGGATGCACCTTGACTACATCAAGCAGCACCGTCGCGGAAGGTACACAACGCTGCTGACCGAAGACAAGTTGAACATTCGGTTGCACGACATCGACCTTGAAGCAAACGAAATGCTTGATACCATTATCCCTCTCCTCGCTACCGAAAGAGGTATCGACGAGAATTTGAAAGTTCGTGATATGCTCCGTTGGGTTGCTGAGATGAACAACATCAAGGCAAGCGCTGAAGAAATCGTTTTGCGGGTGGTGGTGTTGGTATGAAGTCGATCATCAACGAACTTTGGCACGGAAACATCATACCGCAAGAAGATAGCCGAACCAACTCCAAGGAAATGAAAGAACTGCTTGGCTATATGGCGAGGCATCACGAGGACTTGGAGAAAAGCTTTACCGCTGAACAGAAAGAAACATTCGAGAAATTCCACAATTGCTGGAGCGAGTATATGAGCTTGGCAGAAGCTGCTATCTTTGAATATGCTTTCAAGCTCGGGATGCAGATTGCTATCGAAACATTAACTGACACAAATTAAATACCTACAAGGGGCACAGGCAGTTTTGTCTGCGCCCTGTCTGCTTTATAGACGCACCTACTTGCATTAAAGTGTGTAATTGCAATACTTTCTATTATATAATTCCTATTATCGCACGAATATTTTAATTTGCGTGTTGATTTTTGGAATATTATGTGATATAATATAAATTGTAATAATGTATTTTTTTGAGGTGACTTATGGCTGCAAGTTATAAACCCTTATTCAAACTTTTGATTGACCGAAATATGAAGAAAAAAGAACTTGCGGAGCGCGCAGGACTTAGCCTTGCTACCATTACAAAAATGGGCAAGGAAGGCACTGTTGTGACAACAGACGTTCTCGTAAAGATATGTGTAGCTCTGAACTGTGAAATCGGGGATATTGTCGAGATCGTGCCCGATGAGAACGCATAATGTGGAGGTCTTAACGATGATTGATTTTTCCAACATAGAAAAATACAAAGAGAATAACCGCATCGAAGCGAAAAAGGCATTAGGTGGTCTGCCCCGTAGCATTTGGGAAACCTACTCGGCGTTCGCCAATACGCTCGGCGGTATCATTCTGCTCGGTGTTGAGGAACACGATGACAAATCCTTGCATCCCGTTGACCTGCCCGATCCCGAAAAGCTGATTAGAGACTTTTGGGATATTGTCAACAACGCGAACAAGGTGAGCGCAAACATTTTATCCGACAAGGACGTAACTATCGAGGACATCGACGGCAAGCGCATTGTAGCTATCCGTGTACCTCGCGCACAGCGCAGCGATAAGCCCGTATATATCGACGGCAATCCTCTTTCGGGAAGCTACCGCCGCAACGGCGAGGGTGACTACAAGTGTACAAAAGAAGAAGTGCAAGCGATGATGCGTGATGCAGCAATCAAAACACAGGATATGCTCGTGCTTGAAAATATGGAACTTGATGCATTCGATTACGACAGCGTGAAGCGTTATCGCATCCGTATGAAGACCTACCGTCCCGGACACGTTTGGGAGGAGCTTGAAGACGTAGAGTTCCTTTATAAGCTCGGTGCAGTCGGAAGATCGAGCGACGGTAAGAGGCATCCCACTGCCGCAGGACTTCTGATGTTTGGCTATGAATACGAGATCGTAAAAGAATTTCCCGCATATTTCCTTGACTATCAAGAGCAGTTTGATCCCAACACCCGTTGGACAGACCGTATCGTGTCCTCGTCGGGCGATTGGAGTGGAAATATTTACGATTTCTATTTCCGCGTTTACAACAAGATCACGCAGGATATTAAAGTCCCGTTCAAGCTCGAAGGCGGCGACCGCATTGACGATACACCCGTCCACAAGGCACTCAGAGAAGCTCTTGCCAACTGCTTGATAAATGCCGACTATTACGGCAGACAAGGTCTTGTCATAATCAAGAAAAAAGATGTTATCACGCTTTCCAACCCCGGCGGTTTTCGTATCGATGTTGAAGCCGCGAAGAGTGGCGGTGTTTCCGATCCTCGTAACAGTACGCTTATCAAGATCTTCAACCTCATCGACGTAGGTGAGCGTGCAGGTAGTGGTATTCCGAATATTTTCAGCGTTTGGAAAAAGCAAGGTTGGTCTGCGCCCCTCATTAACGAAAGCTTTGAACCCGATAGAATCACTTTATCGCTTGCTTTGGGAAAAACGAGCGACAAAAAACAAGCGATAAAAGCAAGCGGTAAAAAGCAAGCGACAAAAACTGTTGCGTATCGAGAAGCTATCGTAGCATATCTTACAGAAAATGTTTCCGCCAAATGTTCTGAACTTTCTGCCCTTATCGGCATAAGCGATACGAGAACAAGAGCAGTTTTGAGCAAGATGATTGATGATAATATTCTTGTTGCCGAAGGCGAAAACAGAAACAGGGTCTATAAATTAAAAGCGTAAAATTGTTAGGAGAACTAAAATGGAACCTTTTGAAATTGTAATGACGATTATAAACACACTTGCAGTTGTTGCCATTCCAATAGTATCTGTTGTGGTGGCTCATCACTTACAAAATCGTGC
>JAFULU010000061.1 GCA_017483125.1 Clostridia bacterium | reverse complement strand
GAAATACGCCTTGCGGCGTGTGAAATACCTGCGGTGTGAAATTTGCGCTACGCGCAAGTGAAATATGCCTTTCGGCATGTTAAGGTGCAAAACCTTCGGTTTTGTCCATTTTAATTAAAATTGAAACCCGTAGGGTTTCTTACGACACCCGACCGAAGGAAGGATTTCACACGCAAAGCGTATTTCAGGCTCGCTTGCGAGCGATTCACACGCGAAGCGTATTTCACTATTGCAGTTTATCGGAACGATAAACTGCAATTTCTCGGTTTCATGCCCTCGCCTGTGCTTTCCTTCCGTGAAGGAGACCGCATGGCAAAATCTGCAAGTCAAAGCCTGAAAAATTGCAAAAAGCTCTTGACAAGCGGGTGGGTTTGTGCTATAATACCAACATCAAACCGAGGACGAAGAGGAGTAGCGCGCACAAAGCCGATCCAAGAGAGCCGCCGATGGTGGAATGGCGGTACGGTCTCCGCGTGAATGGACTTCGGAGGGCAGGACGAAACCGCTTGGAAGTAGTGCCTGACGGGATGCGGCCCCGTTATCCGCCGCGGCATATGACCGTATGCGTTGAGAGGATCCCGAAAGTGGGATCAATTTGGGTGGCACCGCGGATTCACGGAATTCGTCCCGAAGCAAAGCAAGACTTTGTTCGGGGCATTTTTATTTGGCTCCGAGAAGGAGGCCGTATGTACCGATTCCGCCGCAAGGGAAGACGATGGTGATGCTTTGCTCCCATCCACCCACAAAAACCAAAAAACAATCAACAGGAGATACAACCATGAGCGCACAAGATATGAAGAAAGAAATTCCCTACAAGATCTACATCAGCGAGGAGGATATGCCCAAGGCCTGGTACAACCTCCGCGCCGACATGAAGAATAAGCCCGCCCCCCTGCTCAACGCCGAGACCCACAAGCCCATGAGCTACGAGGATCTGCGCCCCGTCTTCTGCGACGAGCTCATCAAACAGGAGCTGGACGATACCACCCCCTACGTTGAGATCCCCGAGGAGATCCGCGCCTTCTACAAGATGTACCGCCCCGCTCCCCTGGTCCGCGCCTACTGCCTGGAGGAGAAGCTCAAGACCCCCGCCAAGATCTACTACAAGTTCGAGGGCAACAACACCTCGGGCTCCCATAAGCTCAATTCCGCCATCGCCCAGGCCTACTACGCCAAGAAGCAGGGCCTGGACGGCGTCACCACCGAGACCGGCGCGGGCCAGTGGGGTACCGCTCTGTCTATGGCCTGCGCTTATCTGGGTCTGGACTGCCGCGTCTACATGGTCAAGGTCAGCTACGAGCAGAAGCCCTTCCGCCGCGAGGTCATGCGGACCTACGGTGCCCAGGTCACCCCCTCTCCCTCCACCACCACCGAGGTGGGCCGCAGGATCCTGGAGAAGCATCCCGGTACGGGCGGATCCCTGGGCTGTGCCATCTCCGAGGCCGTAGAAGCCGCGGGCAACCTCGGCAACTACCGCTACGTCCTGGGAAGTGTGCTGAATCAGGTCATGCTCCACCAGTCTGTCATCGGTCTGGAGACCAAGATTGCCATGGACCAGTACGGCATCAAGCCCGACATCATCATCGGCTGTGCCGGCGGCGGCTCCAACCTGGGCGGTCTCATCGCCCCCTTCATGGGTGAGAAGCTCCGCGGCGAGGCAGACTACCGCTTCATCGCCGTGGAGCCCGCCTCCTGTCCCAGCTTCACCCGCGGTAAGTTCGCCTACGATTACTGCGATACGGGTATGATCTGCCCCCTGGCCAAGATGCACACCCTGGGCAGCGGCTTCATCCCCGCCCCCAACCACTCGGGCGGTCTCCGCTACCACGGCATGAACCCCGTCCTGTCCCAGCTCTACCACGACGGACTCATGGAGGCCACCACCGTCAAGCAGACCGAGGTCTTTGAGGCCGCCGAGTACTTTGCGAGAGTGGAGGGTATCCTCCCCGCCCCCGAGTCCAGCCACGCCATCCGCGTCGCCATGGACGAGGCCATCAAGTGCCGCGAGACCGGCGAGGAGAAGACCATTCTCTTCGGCCTGACGGGCACGGGCTACTTCGATATGGTGGCCTACGAGAAGTTCAACAACGGCCAGATGACCGACTACGTCCCCACCGACGACGACTTGGCCATCGGCTTCGCGGGCCTGCCCAACATGGATCTGTAATATGGAAAACTATCCCCGCTCTCCCCAAAAGAGGGCGGGGAAGCACCCTTTACGGGGGGGGACGGGTGGATCTCACCCCGAAAATCCGCTGAAAAACACCCTGAAAATTCTTAAAATTATTTTCGCAAAACCTATTGACAATTTGACCCCTTTATGCTATAATATCGTCGTTGCGGAAGCGTAGCTCAGCTGGTTAGAGCGCACGGTTCACATCCGTGAGGTCGCGGGTTCGAGCCCCTCCGTTTCCACCAAAAAGAAAAGTCCATGCCAAAGCATGGGCTTTTCTTTTTGGTAGATATGTTTGGCTGAAAGAAACGCGTTCAAGCTGCGCAGGACAAAGTAAAAAATTGCAGTTTATCGGTGAGATACAAGTTACAAGATACAAAGATACAAGATATGTAAAAACCCTTACGGCGACTCCCGTTTCTATATCTTGTATCTTGTATCTTGTATCTCCGTATCTTGTATCTCTTCGATAAACCCAAATTTAAATTTCTTCTTGATTTTCTCCCCATACTGTGCTATAATTGTCTCAAACCCATTCCACCCCGAAAGGAGTCCCCGCCATGTCCATGACCGTATGCGAAGTCCTCCTCCCCTCCGCCCACTTGAACGGTGAATCCACCCTCCCCTCCCTCTACGAGATGTCCAACGTCCAAGGCCTCACCCGCTCAGCCCTGGACGAGGATGACGAGCTCTTCGTGGGCTACGGCTTCCTGCCCTCCATATTCCCCTACCGTATGCAGGACCTCTACGACCGCTCCGAGGAGCTGACCCCCTACGTCGGCGTGGTGCTGGAAAACGACTACCTCAAGGCCCTGTTCCTCCCCGAGCTGGGCGGCCGCCTGTGGTCCCTCTACGATAAGGTGGCGGGGAAGCACCTCCTCTACGATAACCCCATCGTCCGCCCCTGTAACCTGGCCGTCCGTAACGCATGGCTGGCGGGTGGCATCGAGTTCAACTGCGGCATGGTGGGCCACCACCCCTTCACCTGTTCCCGCATCCACGCGGCCGAGACCAAGCTGGAGGACGGTACCCCCGTGCTCCGTATGTACGAGTACGAGCGCATCCGCGCCTGCGTCTACCAGATGGATTTCTTCCTCCCCGAGGGATCCAAGCAGTTATTCGGCCGTATGCGCATCGTCAACCCCACCGCCGATACCGTCCCCATGTACTGGTGGACCAACATGGCCGTCCGTGAGAACCCCGAGGCCCGCGACGTCATCGACGCCACCGTGACCTACAACAACAAAAAGGGCATGGTGGGTAAGAACCCCGTCCCCTATGACAACGGCATTGATATTACATACCCTTCCAATAATCCCGTAGCCATCGACTACTTCTGGAAGATCCCCAAGACCTCACGCAAGTACACCGCCTACATCGACCGCGAGGGCTATGGCTTCTTCCAGACCTCCACCCCCCGCCTCCATGGCCGTAAGCTCTTCGTCTGGGGCCAGGGCGAGGGAGGTAAACGCTGGCAGGAGTTCCTCACCCAGGACGGTCACGACGGCCGATACGTAGAAATTCAGGCAGGCGTGGCCCATACCCAGTACGAGTGCCTACCCATGCCCCCCAAGACCGCCTGGGAGTGGCTGGAGGCCTACGGTGCCGTCACCGCCGACCCCGCCAAGGTCCACGGCGACTGGGCCGACTGCCGCGCCGAGGTAGGAGAGCGGCTGGAAGCCCTCATCCCCGAAAGCAAACTGGAGGAAATGCTCACTTCCACCAAGCCCATGGCCCTGTCCCCCGCCGAAACCGTGATCTGCTACGGCTCCGCTTGGGGCAAGCTGGAAAATCTCCGCCGTGAGAAGAGCGGCGAGCCCCCCGTCTGCCCTCATCTGGACTTCGGCGATCTGACCGAGACCGAGACCCCCTGGGCGACCCTGTTGGAGTCGGGCAAGCTCCCCGCCCTGAGCGCTACCGAGGCTCCCGTTTCCTGGATGCTTCAGAAGGAATGGACCGCACTCTTGGAGCAGTCCGCCCCTAGCCACGAAAAGCACCTCCATCTGGCCGCCATCCACATGGCCCGGCGTAACCTCCGCGACGCCGACGAGCATCTGACCGAGGCCCTGTCCTACGCCGTCACCCCCATCGCCCTGTTCCTCAAGGCCCAGATCCACCGCATGAAGGACGACCTGCAAGCCGCCGCCGACACCGCCCTGGAGGCCTACGCCCTTCTGCCCTCGGACGTCTCCCTGGCCCGCCAGTCCCTGGCCTTGGCTCTCCGCGCGGGGAAGTACGGCGAGATCGTAAAGGCCTATGAGTCCGCCCCCGCCAAGGTGCAGGCCGACGGCCGCGTGTCCATGCTCTACGCCTTTGCTCTCCTCCGCACAGGCAAGACGGCAGAGGCCGAGACGGTGCTGAACCGCGACGGAGGCCTCTCGGTCACGGATATCCGCGAGGGCGAGATCTCGTTGACCTCCCTTTACATGGAGATCGAGAAGACCAAGGCCGCCGCCCGCGGGATCACCCTGGAGGACGCCGACATCGAGGTGCCGAGACGGTTCGATTTCCGTATGTTCGTGCCCAAGAAGAAGTGATACGGATCAAGATAGCCCCACGGATTGTATCTGTGGGGCTTTGTCGGGTCAAGCCCGAAATGCAAAATGCAAAATGCAAAATCAGAGAACGGAGGACGATCCTGGGAATTCCCGACAGAATTTATTATTCTATGTGGGACAATGACTTTCGGGGTGTTTCATCACAAAACTTTACCATAAGATTGGCTTTTGCGCAAGCAAAAGGCTTCATTCATTTTGCATTTTGCATTTTGAATTTTGCATTCTTAAACACCCCGCCAAACCCAAATTTGAAATTTTCTCCCCAATCCCGGACATATTCCCCCAAAATATCCGTCTTACCTTATGAAAGCACCCATCACCCCCGAAAGGAGGCCGCCCATGCCCGAAAAGCTGTCCGACGACAGGATCATAGCCCTCTACAACGCCCGCGACGAGCAAGCCATCAAAGCCACCGCCGACAAGTACGGGAATTTCTGCATGAGCCTGTCCTAAGATATTCTCAAAAGCCGACCCGACGCCGAGG
>JAFULU010000060.1 GCA_017483125.1 Clostridia bacterium | reverse complement strand
CGTGAGCCTTCCCTTGTGAGGGAAGGGGGACCGCGAAGCGGTGGATGAGTAGCCGATAAATGGACATTTCCCGAAGGGAAATGATCTGCTTTCCTCCATATAAAAACCTTTCCTGATAGTGCTTTATAGTGCTTTTCCCAGTGCAAATCAAAAACTTTTTGTGTGGCTACTCATCCGTCACGCCCTTAGGGCGTGACACCTTCCCTTACAAGGGAAGGCTTTCAACGCGGAAACCCAACTCACCGACAAACCCAAATTTGAAAACTCATATCCATCATCCAGTATCAACTCAACCTCTCCCGCATAAACGCCATGATCTTCTTCTCCTCTCTGGACACCTTCACCTGGGTCAGCCCCAGCAGATCCGCCACCTGCTGCTGGGTCATGTCGCGGTAGTAGCGGAGCAGGATGATCTTCTTCCACATGGGCGGGAGCTGCTCGATGACCTGAGCCAGGGCGATGCGGTCCATCTGCCGCGCCATCTCGTCGGCGTCGGCACGGTCGGGGATCACCGCCCCCAGCTCGGGGGAGTCCTCACCGAAGGCGTTGTCGGACAGGGAGGACACGGGGGACATGGCCTCCAGCGCCATGGCGGCCTCCTCCACGCTGATCCCCACCGCGGCGGCCAGCTCGCTGACGGTGGCCTCTCTGCCCTCCTCGGTAGCGATCCGCGCCCGCTCCCGCATGAGGAGCATCCCCGTGTGGCGGGTGCCGCGGCTGACACGGATGAGGCCGTCATCCCGCAGATGGCGGCGGATCTCCCCCACAATGAGGGGGACGGCGTAGGTGGAAAAGGCGGTACCGCGGGTGGTGTCGAAGCTGTGGATGGCCTTGATCATGCCCAGGGTGCCGATCTGCATGAGGTCCTCAAACTCGGTGCCTCGGTCGCGGAATTTCACCGCCACGGTGCGGACAAGCCCCATGTTGTCCACCACCAGCTTTTCCATGGCGGTCTCGTCGCCCTGCTGGGCCAGGGTGATAAGGGAGATATTCTGGGCGAAGCGGGGGTCAGGGGCAGGGGTTTGGGTAGAATCGGTGTCGGGAGTCGTATGAGAAATAAGCGTAAGGGATTGGGGATCGGTCATGGTATGCCTCCTGGATCAAATCGAAAAATGAAGCATGAATGATGAAGTCACCGAAAGGGACCACATCCGCGGACAGCTGAATGAATGGACAGATCCGTAGGATCTGAACCGCCATTATTCATTATTCACTATTCATCATTCATTCTTCATTTCTATGTATCAGATCCGTCCTCGCTCGCTCAGCTTCTTCCACATGGTCACCGTAGTTCCCTTCCCCACCTTGGAGGTGACCTTCAAGGCATCGGTAAAGCTCTCCATGACGGTAAAGCCCATGCCGCTCCGTTCCCCCGCGGCGTCGGTGGTGTAGAGGGGCTGGCGGGCTTGTCCCACGTCGGGAATGCCGCAGCCCTTGTCCTTGATCTCGATCTTGACGGCGCGGCCCGACAGGATAGAGACGGTGATGGCGATGCTTCCCGTCTCGGGGGTGTCGCGGTAGCCGTGGACGATGGCGTTGGTGACCGCCTCGGAGACGGCGCACTTGATGTCGGCGATCTCGGTGACCCCGGGGTCCAGCTGGGACACGAAGGCCGCCACCGCCGCCCGCGCCATGGACTCGTTCACCGATAGGGCGGGGAGCTTGATCTGGATCTTGTTGAGGATCTCTCCCGAAAATTGGGTGGTTCGACGGGTGCGGCTCATGCGTTCTTCTCCTTTCTCGGGTCGGTTTCATAGACCAGCCCATTCTTCCCCCGTTTGCGGGGATTGCGGGGATTGCGGGAACCTGTCCGCGCGGTTGAAGGGGTAGCGGTCACCCGTTGGCACGGAGGCTTTCTCGGGGGCGCGGTGCGGGAGGGCTGACCGTGACCTGAGCTTTCACCGTCAGCGGTTGGCTCCTCCCCTTGGGGGTAGGCGATCTTTACCAGCCGCTCCATGCCCGCCAGGGTCAGAATGGCGCGGGTCTCGGGGGAGGGGTTCCAGACCGTCATCTCACCGCCCAGCTCTTTCATGACGGAATACCGCCCCATGATGAGCCCCAGCCCCGAGGAGTCCATGAAGCCCACGGCGGAGAGGTCGAGGATGAGGGTTTTGGGGCGTTTTTCAAAGAGGGTGGCGTCGATGCCCTGGCGGATGGCGGCGGCGGTGTGGTGGTCGATCTCCCCGCGGATGCGGATGGAGAGGATGGAGCCCGCGGTGTCGCAGACGAATTCGGCGCGAGGGCGGGGGGTGAGGTCGGGCTTGGGGGGCATAGGTCGTCCTTTCCGAAGGTTCAAATGGGGGGAGGAATGCAAAATTCAAAATGCAAAATGCAAAATCAAAAAACGAGGGAACGAATGAAGACCTTGATAGCTTTTGGGGACAAATCTCATGGATATCCCTGTCTGCATAAACCATACCATGAAATAGGCTTTCGCGACAGCGAAAGGCTTCATCCATTTTGCATTTTGCATTTTGAATTTTGCATTTCAGGCAACGCCTCCCTATTTGAACCTCCTCGTATCTTTCTGCCCCCAGTATAACACAGCCCCCGCGCAAAGTTTGTCGCTTCGCGCGGGGGGGAAAAGAATATTTTATTTTTCAAACACAAGCAATGTAACCATTGTGGTAACTGGAGTATGATCTCCTCTATTAAGCATGTTTATTTCAACATAAACTTGCATACACACTTCAGTATCATAATGCGTCAGCACCTTATTAGTAATATTTATTGTGTCATATTTATATTCTCCTGCGTTTATTGAACTCGAAACAAAGGATTCAACTGCCGTATGAATGTCCGATTCATCAAAAGATATATAGACAGAATCATCAAATCTATGCTCATCAAACTTAACAATAATACTACCGGACGTCAATACACTCACTTCAATCCTATCGGTAGTCGGATAATCCTCAATATACTTCGTATACGAGAACTCAAGACTTGATATTCTTTCGTTTGCCTTCTGATCCGAATAGAAATACGCATGGGTCTCCTTATAAGTGCTGTTCTCATTTGACACAACTACTGCTGTTTTACAGGAATACCTATAATCAGACAAATCCTCTACACCATACAGTGCGAGTACACCTTCTACCCAAGCCTTATAGTCAACTTCGCTCTTAACATTATCTGGAACAATTATTGCGTTATTCTTTGCTGAGAGTTTAATCAATTTATTTGTCTCACGATCATAGGAACAAGTGATGTTTCCGTTTTTGGAACTGTAAACAGCGAGTTCCTCCTGCCCCTTTTTGTGAGATTCCACATAATAGACTTTCTCAATTTCACCATTTACCAAAGTAACATTTTTTTCTTTTTGTGCCTCTTCGTCTTGATATTGATTAGTCGCATTTTCGACGCTTTTCACCGATGACTTAAAAACGGTTCCGTCTGCTTGTCCCCACATCACCACTTGTAGAGAAGATGATGTGTTATTACAGGAAGAAAATAACAAAGTTGAAAAACTAACGAACACAACCAAAGCCAATCCCAAAAACTGTCTCATTCTATTATGATTATACATAATCGGCCTCCTTAATTAAGAACTGTGTTTTTTGATCCCGCAATGTACCACGAATCGGTTGTTATTATATCATCCCAGTCTTCCGTAATTTTTGCGTCAGCTGCTTCACATGCCTTTTCAATTGATTTACCTTGTCCAATAGCATTGAAAAAAGCTGTTGCCCACATATTCATTTCTTCACAATTCACGGATAATTCAAATCCAATCACACTCGTTACACCTTTAGCATATGTAGCATTTACCAGATTGATAGCACCTTCTCTTCCTTTACCTGTTAAGCAAGCTCCATACACTACTAGTTTACAATCAGCAAATGCGTTTGCTTCCAAATTATTTATTTTTGTAACAGTTAATGTTTCGTTGTTTAGCTGGATTGCAGTTGTATTACCGTGCGAACGGCTGTAAAAAACTTTACTGGTTGCAATGTATGCCGAGCACCCCGATGCAGTAACCTCAGTCACTATTCTATTTGTTACATACCCCCTATTCCCCAATGCCGTTTGAACATCCAAAAAAGATGCATCATGCGGATGTCCCGAGCCAGCAGGTATGGCGACGAGAGTTGCATCATACAATATCATGATTTCCCAATCATCTCTATTATCACTCTGTTCCTCTCTCATTTCAACATTACGGCCTCTCGCCGTAATCAAACCGGCACCAGCCGCCATATATTGCGATTGATTCGATTTAGGAGATAATTTATAGGTTCCGTCTGTATTCTTCTTGATAACCCACAACTGTTTGTCTGTTCCGGTATAAACGTTCTGCGTGATGGAAGCATTGGTACTCGTGGGTGCCGTTAACGCCTTCCCACTGGCTGTGGAAATGATTTTGTAATATCCGTTATACAAATACGTGATATTCCATTTCTGGTCCGCCTCCGCATTGAAATTCCAAATTTCGATAATTGCCCCATCGGTAGTCGCAGAAGCATCATCATCTATTTCAGCAAATTTTTCAAATTTTGCATTTTGTAAATAATATTCCCCCTTGGGCACAACGTTCCCATCCAACGTCGAATACGTGATCGTATAGTAAGCATAGTGATCCTCGTCCTCGGATTCGTAAGATTTCAGGATCACCGAGGTATTGGAGCCGCTGATCCGTTTCAGGGCGATCCCCTCGTTACTGCGCTCCTTGGAATACCAGGACCGCACGATATCCGTTATGCTCACGCTGGCGCGCGTCGGGTTGGTCTCGCTGTTGGTGCTGGACGCCGCCAGAGTCACGGTGCCCGACGCCGTGGTGCTGATGCCCATATCCGGGTAAGCGTCCATTTCATTCCACGTGACCGTGTACTCATCCCAGTATTCCTCCACGGCGTATGCGCCCACGGTCATAGACCCCGTGGATACGTGGTAGTAATACGAAAAGTGCATCGTGGCGGATTCAATGACAGCGTTTGCGGGCAGAGTGGGCCTGTTGTTGTAAAACAGTCCAACGTAGTAACTGCCTACCCACACCTCGTCGCTTTCGCCGTAGCATACGTCCTTATAAAAGGACGAGAGATAGGTATCCAAGGGGTAGCGCGAAGAATTGACGGTAGTAGACGTGCTGCGGCTCTGTGCTTGGTTTACCATGTCACCCACCTGCACGACGGCCTGATACTTCCCGTCTCCCAGATAGTAATGCTTCACCCCCTCCTCTCTCCATTCTACGATCTCGTCGCCGGCATCGTACTTTTCGTCAACAACGTCCGACAGCGCCACATCTGGGGCTGTCTCGGTTTCTGAGGGCAGGGCTTCTTCACCCACTGCGTACAACACCGTGCCGTTGAGCATGAGCATACACGCCAACAGCAACGAAAGGAATTTCTTCATCCGTTTCATAGTAGCCTCCTATAGTATTGTATTAGCACCATTTATCCAGTAGTACCATTTACATTGTAGCACACTTGGCCGCATGTGTCAATATCCTTTGATTCGTCACTATGGCAGAATTATAACGAGCCGCTTTGTTCATACCATCCAAAGGCAAAACAAAAAGGAGCCGAAGCTCCTTTCTGTTGTATGGATTCCATTACTGCTGTGCAGCCACGATCTTATCCTGGATGTTCTTGGGCACCACATCGTAGCCGGTGACCTCATAGTCGAACCAGCCGCGGCCCTGGGACATAGCGCGCAGGGAGATGGGGTAGTCAGCCAGCTCGGACTTGGGCGCGGTGGCCTGAACGGTGGTGTAACCAACCTTGCCCTCGTAGGGGTGCATACCCATGACGCTGCCGCGGCGCTTGTTCAGGTCGCCCATGACGTCGCCCACCAGAGCGTCGGGCACGGTGACGGTCAGATCGCCCACAGGCTCCAGAAGCACGGGAGCGGACAGCTCGAGGCACTTCTTGTACGCCAGGTTCGCGGCCATCTTGAAGGACATTTCGTCGGAGTCCACGGCGTGGTAGCTACCGTCGTACAGCTCGGCCTTCAGCTGGACCAGGGGGAAGCCAGCGGCACCCTTGGCCATAACATCCTCCAGACCCTTCTGGACGTGAGGAATGAAGTTCTTGGGCACGGAACCGCCAACGGTGGCGTCCACGAAGGTAAGACCCTCCTCCTCGCCGGGAGCGAAGCGGATCTTGACGTGACCGTACTGACCGGAGCCACCATTCTGCTTCTTGTGCTTACCTTCCACGTCGCAGGGCTTGGTGATCTTCTCACGGTAGGGGATCTTGGGATCGTCCAGCTTGACAGAGGTACCGAAGCGGGTCTTCAGCTTGGAAACCAGAACGGCCAGGTGCATATCGCCGATACCGTAGATGCACATCTGCTTGGTCTCGGGGTTGTTCTCGTAACGGAGAGTCATATCCTCCTCCAGCATCTTGGCGATGGCCTGGGAGATCTTGGACTCGTCCTTGGCGGTCTCGGGGGTGATGCCCTTGCACATGTAGGGGGTAGCGTACTTCACGGGAGCGTAGACGGTGTCGCCGGAAGCGCGGAGGGTGTCGTTGGTGTTGGTGTCAGAGAGCTTGGCGATCATACCCAGATCACCGCAGGCCAGCTCCTCGACCTCCACCTGATCCTTACCTCTCATGATGTAGATGTGAGCCATCTTCTCGGAGGCGCCGGTGCGGACGTTGCGGAGAGTCTGATCTCTCTTCAGCACGCCGGACATGACCTTGAAGAAGGACATCTTACCCACGAAGGGATCGGCGATGGTCTTGTAGACGAAGATGGCGGGATCGCCCTCCACGTCGATGGCCACGGGCTTGCCGCCCAGATCCTTCTCCACCTTGCGGGCGGTAGGACGGGGGAAGGAGCCTGCGATGGCGTCCAGCATAGCCACGACGCCCCACATATTGGTGGCGGAGCCGCAGTACACGGGAACGATGGTACCCTCGATGATACCGTTATGGAGGGCCTCAACGGCCTCCTCCTTGGTGAAGGACTCACCCTCGAAGTACTTCTCCATGAGCTCGTCGGAGGTACCGGCCAGAGCCTCGTTCAGGGCGTCCTTGTAGTCGTGAGCGGTCTGCTCCCAGTTGATCTTCATGGGAACGCCGGTCCGCTTGCCCTTATCGTCGTACTTGAAGGCCTGCATGTCGATCAGGTCGATCATGGTGACGTCCTTACCGGTCTCCACGGGGATGAACACGGGGCAGATGGACACGCCGAAGGTAGCGTGGATCTGGTGGAACACGCGGGCGAACTTGGTCTCGGGATCGTCGCACTTATTGATGAAGAAAGCCTTGGGAATACCGGCGGCGCAGGCTGCGTCCCATGCCAGCTCAGTACCGACCTCAACGCCCGCCTTACCGTCCACGCAGATGACGGCGGCGTCTGCCACGCGGACAGCCTGCTTGACTTCGCCCTGGAAATCCAGGAAGCCGGGGGTGTCCAGCACGTTGACCTTGGTGTCCTTCCAGGTCATGAACGCGGGGGTAGCGGACAGAGTAAAGCCTCTTGCCTTCTCCTCTGCGTCGTAGTCGCAGACGGTGTTGGAGCCCGCGATGGAGCCCAGACGGTCGGTGGCGCCGGCGATGTACAGCATAGCCTCGGCCAGGGAGGTCTTACCCGAGCCGCCGTGGCCCAGAAGCGCCAGGTTACGGAGTTGTTTGGTGTTGAAATCAGCCATGGTAGTTCACCTTTGTCTCCCCGCCGCACCCCGAGCTCTCCCCGGGACGGGGGCAGACACCTTTCTTTTTTTAGGTGTAAAATTTTCGTTCAAATCATGTAGCGGTAACGCAAAAATCGCAAAAACACGGTACAATATCCGAACAACAAGAATATTATACTATATTTTCGCGATTATTTCAAGATGTGTTTTTGAACTTTTACATGATGAAATGTAGAAATTCGGGGGTTGCGTTTGTGCAACTATTACAAATTCAGCTATAAAAAGGGCAGAAACAAGGTATTCGGGCTTGACAAAAGCCGACGCGGGTGGTACAATAAGCCTTGGGCTACCGACCGTCCGAAAGGGCGGCCCTACGGTGCGGTTGCTTTCCTTGTGAGATTCATCGGGAAAGTATCTTTTGATTTATTTATGCCTTTCCCGAAGTTTCATACGGAGGGGAGGTGATGGAATGTACGTAACCATTGAAGTGCTCTTTGCCTTCTGCGCGTTGATCGTGGATCTTCTCGCTCTTGTCATTCTGATCTTTCAAAATAATAAAAAGAAATAACCGCCCGCTACCTCGCAAGTAAAGGCGATTATTTCTTTACCTAAGGGGAAGCAACCGTATCGGTAGCCTCTCTGCTTATATTATACGGCAAAGGGTTTGATTTGTCAATACCTTTTGCCGTATTTTTTTGTTTTCGGTCTCAAACGGATCTATTCGTTCGTTATTCCCCTCGCTCGAAAGCCTCCGCATCGGAGAGAATGGTCCGGAATCTCCCGGTATCGCGTATGGGATCGAATACAGCCCACGCCAGAGTGGGGGTCAGCTGCTCGGCTCTGTTGTAGGTATGAGCGTTGTAACGAAGCTCGCAACCGTACAGATAGGGGAGCTTGCTTTCTGTGATCACATTGTAGGTCCCGGCTACAACTCTTTGATG
>JAFULU010000059.1 GCA_017483125.1 Clostridia bacterium | reverse complement strand
GGGGTTTATCGGTGGGGTTCCTCGTCGTAGGGCGGGGGCTTGCTCCCGCCGAATAGCCCTCTCACCCGCTTCGCGGGAGCTCTCCCAGAGGGAGAGCCTTTCGTACAAAACCAGCAAAATCCCCTTTCCCGACAAGTTTTTCCCGCCGTTCTAAGGCTCCCCCTTTGGGGGAGCTCCGCGAAGCGGTGAGAGGGCTACTCTTTTTCGGCAACCATATACAAACCGTTTCAAACAGTTCAACAAACCCAAATTTGAAAACCACCCGCAACAACCGTCACGGGTGGTCATCTCTTATTCGTTCTCCTTCTTCTTGGAGACACCCACCGCGAAGGCGGCGGCGGCCGCGACCGTCACAGCCGCGGAGGTGAGGAGGGAAGAACCGCACCCCTTCTTGGGGGTCTCGGTCACGTCCTCGCCCTCGGTGCTCTCCTCGGGAGCAGTACCCTCGGTGACGTCACCTTCGGTGGGAGCCTCGGTGGGAGCCTCGGTGTCCTCCTCGGCGGGAGGCACGCTTCCGGGCATGACGGTGTTGAACACGTAGTTCAGTCTGCCCAGAGGCGCCACGTCGCCCTCGGTGTAGAACTGCTCCATGGTGGTTATCCTGGAGTCGCTGTCCACCCACTTGAAGTGGAAGTTCATGTAATCGCAGTGCTGAACCCCCAGCATATCCAGAGGCACCGCGATCATCATCTGATTGCCCTTGACACGGTAGGAGACCTCGCCGATCACTTCATAGGAGAAGGCGTTGTCCGTCCCGTTGTACTTGGCCACGGTGGTGGTAAACTCGTCCTTGGCGGCATAATTGACGATGTAGTCATAGCCGTACCAGCCCGTCGCGGCGTTCTGATCCGCGTCGATGAACAGCTGCATCCAGGAGGACTCGGTGTCGGGCTTGGTGATGTCGAAGCGGGTCTCGGCGTAGAAGTAGGCGTTCTTCGTGTCGTGGGTGATCTTGAAGGCGGTGAAATCGTTGCGGCCCGTGGTGTCGGTGTAGACTTGGTTGCCGTAGCCGTTGAAGTCACGGTCCAGACAATCCCTCGCGTAGTCGGTGTAGGTCACCTGTACGGCATCCCACTGGTCAAACCCGCCCGTGATATTGATGGGGTTGCGGGCATCCTGCAGGATGGTGGGAGCCGCGCCCTTGTACTTCTGGACATTGAAGGCCAACTGCATATAGTAGTTGTCGAAGTACCCGCCCTTCATCATCTCAATGTCGCGGGAGAACTCGACCGAGGCCAGATCCACGAAGTGGGCGTACTCGGTGGAGGTGGACTGCCTCTGAGCGATCCACTCGTTCCAGCCCGTGACCAGCACGAAGGGAACGTCGGCCTTGTGGGCGGCATCCCATTGGGCCTGGAAGTTGAGGCCCTGCTTGTACAGCTCGGGATCGGCGGCGATGGCGTCGTAGTACTTCTCGGTCAGCTTCTCGTTGAGCTTGGCCTCGCCGTAGGAGCGGCCCAGGTTGCCGCGGTCCATCTTATCGTAGATAGAGTCGCTGAAGCGCCAGGTGCTGCGGTGCTGAGCGACGGATACGTTGATGGCCGACTTATTGCCCTCGCTATCCTTGTAGATATACTGGGGACGCTTACCGTCCATCCAGGGCCAGGCGTTGACGTGGTTTTCGGACTCGGTGGGCCACTGGTTGATCTTCATGGTGAAGAAATCATCAATATTGGCGTCGGCGGGACCGATCATGACGGGCTTGCCGTCGATGCAAAACCAGGTGTCGGGGTAGAGGTTTTGGGCGTAGATCTCCCGGTAGAGATTCTTGATCATGGTGGCGGCGTTGGTGTTGGTGTAGAAGACCACACCGGGGGCGTCGTAGCCCTGCTCGTTCATCTCGTGGAGGATCTTCATGATCTTCAGCGCCGTATCCGCATGGGTGTGGTTGTTGGTGGTGTCGAAGAACAGGAAGTCCACACCCGCGTTGGTGAGCAGCTCCATGTGCTTGCGGAGCACCCACTCGTCGTTGATGTAGTAGTAGCCGTACAACGGCTCACCGAACCAGTGGAACTCCCCCACGTCGCCGTACTTGCCCGTGGAGAGCTTGCCCTTGTCGGCGTCGGGGGTGGAATCCAGGATCTCCTGGAGGTTGTAGATCTCGTCGGTGGGGGCGTGCTTGCCGTGCCACAGGAAGTAGAACATACCCACGAAACGCTCGCCCTTGTCGCCGATCACACCGACCTGGCTCGCATCGTACAGGGAGCGTCCCAGATCGTCGGTGCCCGCGTAGCCGCCGAAGCGGTTGATGGAATGATTGGGGACCGTGTAGGACTTGGTCTCGCCGTTCACCACGTAGGAGACGGTGACGGTGGAGCCGTCGGCGGACTCGGTAAAGCTCAGGGACCCTGCGCGGGTGTCCTCGGGAGTAGTGTTCATATCCTTGTAAGCGGGATCGGCCCACTCCACGGCGGCACCGGTCTCCTCCTCCTTGTCTGCCCCCTCGGGGTTTTCCTTCTCCCAATCGAGGAGCTTCTTGTACTCATCGTAGTTGAACCTCTCCGCGCCGTCCTCGGTGTCAAAGAAGGCGATACAGCGGATGTCGATGGAATCACCCGCCTCGATCCTGGGGTTCAGGGGGTCAAACCGCCAGCCGGTAAAGGCCACGCTCTCGTCGCAGTCCTTCCAGGCGTCGCAGACCACGGCCATCTTGGCGAACTCCTTGGTAGGGATCCATCGCCAGACCTGAATACCGCCCTTCTGGCCCATCTGCACGCCGTCGGAGCGGTTGCAGTACAGCTCGCCGTCCTTATCCATGTCGGTGCGGTAGATGATGGCCACCGACTTGCACTCCGAGGGCTTGAACTCGGGGACGTAGAGGTTGAGCAGGGGATCGTCGGCGGTGGCGGTGAAGGTGGTGTGAGAGCCCTCGGTCACCTCAAATTCCACGTTGCCGGGGCCCGCGAAGCTGTAGTAGGTAGTCAGATCCATGTACCCGATGGGGATGCTGGAGTTGACTTCGGGCTTCTCCGAGGCCAGAAGATCAAAGGAATAGGTCGGTTTATCCATAGCAAGTCGGTTTTCGGTGGTATCAGCCGCGGCACATCCCATGAAAGCCATCGCGCCCCCCAGAAGGGAGGCGCAGAGGATGGATGCCACAGCCCGTTTCAGACTGTGTTTCATAATACGGTTCCTTTCGGAAGGGGGTGTCAATCCTTACGCTTGGCGCAGACCACCACGGCGGCCAGAGCCACGAGGGACATCATGCCAAAGGCCATGACCGCGCCGCAGCCGCTCTTGGGAGCCTCGGTGGGAGCCTCGGTGGGAGTCTCTTCGGTAGGAGCCTCGGTGGGAGCCTCGGTCTCGGTGGGAGCCTCCGTGGGAGGCTCGGTGGGTGCTTCGGTAGGAGCCTCGGTGTCCCAAGGATAGGTGATCTCGGACATACCGGGGATGTAGTTCTGGAACACGTAGTTCATACGGCCCAGAGGAGCCACGTCGCCGTCAATGTAGAAGTCCTCCATCTCGTCGTAGGCGGTGTCGCTGTCGGCCCACTTGAACTGGAAGCACAGCTCCTTGTAGGCGTCCTTCACGCCCACCAGCTCCTGAGGAACGGCGATCATGAGCTTGTTGCCCTCCAGCTTGTAGGAGACCTCACCGCAGTTCGTGAAGCCATACTTGCCGTCGGTTCCGCTGTACTTGGCCACGGTGGTGGTGCCGTCGCCCTTGACCTCGTAGTTGACGATGTAATCGTAGCCGTACCAGCCGGTGCCTCCGTCGCTGTCGATGTCCAGATAGAGCTTCATCCAGGAGGAGCTGTTGTCGGCGGCGGTGATGGCCTCGGCGGTCTCCACAAAGAAGTAGAGGTTCTTGGTGTCGGCGGTGACCTTGGCGGAGACAATGTCGTTACGGCCGGTATCGTTGGTGTACTTCTTGCGGCCGAAGCCCGTGGCATTGCGGTCCACGGTGTCGCCCTGATAGTCGCGGTAGGTGAACTTCACGGCATCCCACTGGGAGAACGCGCCGCTCACGTCAATGGGGTTACGGGCATCCTGCACCACCACGGGAGCCGAGCCCTTGGCCTTCTGGATGTTGTAGGCCAGCTGGATGTAGTAGTTGTCGAAGTAACCGCCCCGCATCATCTCGGAGTCGCGGGAGAACTCCATGGAGGAGGTGTCCACGAACCAGATGCGGTCGGAATTGGTATTCTGTCTCTGGGCGACCCACTCGTTCCAGCCCGTGACCAGAATGTACATGGCGTCGGTGTCGATGGCGCGGTCGAACTGTGCCTGGAAGTTGAGACCCTGGTAGGTCAGGGTGGGATCGGCCTTCCACTCCTCGTAGCGCTGGGAGAGGATCTTGTCGTTGGAACGCTTCTCGGCCCAGAAGGAACGGCCGCGGTTGGTGTGGTTGTTGTACAGGGAGGAATCCGAGAAGGCTACCGTACCGCTGTGCTGGGCGATGGAGACGCTGATGGCGGCGCCGTCAAAGTCGTAGGCGGAGCGGAACAGACGGGAGGGCCACTGGAAGTCCATCCAGGGCCAGCCGTTCTGCTTGGATTGCTCGGTGGGCCACTGATTCTGCTTCATGGTGAAGTAATCGTCAATGTTGGCGTCCATGGGGCCGATGATGACGGGCTTACCGTTGATACAGAACCAGGTGTCGGGGTAGACGTTCTGCTTGTAGATGGCGTTGTAGATCTCACGGATGACGCCCTCGGCGTTGGAGTTGGTGTAGAACACCACCTGAGGGGCATCGAAGCCCTGCTCGTTGAGCTCGTGGAGACACTCCATGAGCTTCTTGGCGTTGTGGAGGTAGGAGTAGCCGTTGGTGACGTCGAAGTAGAGGAAGTCCACGTTGGCCTGGGTCAGAAGCTCGGCGTGCTTGCGGTGGACCCACTGGTCGGAGGCGTAGTAGTAGCCGTAGAGAGGCTCGGCGAACCAGTGCATGGCACCCACGGGGCCGTACTTTCCGCAGTTGGTGGAGCCTGCGGCCTCAACACCCACCTCGTCGATGATCTTCTGGAGGTCGAAGACACCGCTGTCGCCGTGCTCACCCTGCCAGAGGAAGTAGAAAAGACCCACGTAATGCTCGCCGGTGGAGCCGTAGGCACCCGTGTCGGCGGAGGTGTACATCTTGCGGTCCAGATCGTCGGTGGCGGCGTAACCGCCCATGGTGTAGTTGTAATTGTTGGGGATGGTGTAGGAGACGGTCTCCTCACCGACCTTGTAGGAGATGGTGACGGTGGAGCCGTCGGCTGAGGTCTCCATCTTGAGGGTACCCTCGTAGAGATCCTCCTCGGGGGTGTAGGGAAGCTCACCCGTGGCCTCTTCGGCGTCGGCTGTCAGCGCGCTGATGATGAGGGAGACGGTCAGAGTGGCCATGGAGCCGACCATCAGAACGGCGAGGATCACCGCCATGATGACGACAAACTTCTTGTTTTTTGCGTTCATAGTATTGTGTCCTTTCTCATCCACCCGCATAGGTAGGAGATTATAACCATTATACCAAATAGGAGGAAATTTTGCAATAGGTTCTCACGCTTTTTGGCATTTTGACGAAAAGATAATTTTTAATGCGCAAAAGAACTTGACACAGAGGGGAAAAAATGGTACAATAGGAGGGAATCAGAGTGGAAAAACAATTTGGGTTTAGCGGTGCGTTTGATGTCGTCGTAGGGCGGGGGCTTGCTCCCGCCGAAAAGCCCTCTCACCCGCTTCGCGGGAGCTCTCCCAGAGGGAGAGCCTTTCGTGATAACCCCCAAAAACCATGGCCCGACAAGAGTCTTCCCGCCGTTCTAAGGCTCCCCC
>JAFULU010000058.1 GCA_017483125.1 Clostridia bacterium | reverse complement strand
TTGCGGAGGTTGCTGACGTGGATCTTGAGGGAGGACTCGGTGCAGTCGGGGGTGTCCTCGCTGATGCGGTCCAGGAGATGGGACTTGGAGAGGACTTGACTGGGGTTCTGCATAAGGAGCTTCAGAATGGCGTACTCGGTGCGGGTCAGCTTGACCTCGGCCTCCCCCGCCGTGACCACGTGGGTCTCGGTGTCCAACCGCAGTCCGCTGTGGACCAGCACGGGCCGCTCGGCCACCGCCACGCGGCGGAGAGCCACCGTGATCCGCGCCAGCAGCTCGGAGACGTCGAAGGGCTTGGTGATATAGTCCGCCGCGCCTCCCAGAAGGAGATCCACCTTGTTCTGCTGGTCGATCTTGGCGCTGACCACAATGACGGGGATGCCCTTGATCCGGGGCAATACCTCCTCTCCCGCAAGTCCCGGGAGCATGAGATCAAGCAACACCAGATCGGGGGAAAGGGCCTTCACGGCCAGCAGGGCTTCGGTGCCCGAGTAGGCGCGGGAGACGCGGTAGCCCTCGCGGGTCAGGACCTCCTCCAGCATATCGCCAATGTGGATGTCGTCGTCGATGATGAGAATGTGCTTCATGGGGTCTCCTTTCGGGGGGTGAATAAATTTGGGTTTGTCGGGTAGTTTAAGAATGCTAAATTCAAAATGCAAAATGCAAAATGAAGGAAGCCTTTTGCTGTCGCAAAAGCCGATCTTATGGTAAGGTTTTGTGATGGAACACCCCAAAAGGCATTGTCCCGCATAGAATAATCATTTCTGCGGGAAACTTTCGATACCGTTCTCCGTTCTCTGATTTTGCATTTTGCATTTTGAATTTTGCATTTCGGGCACAGCCCGACAAACCCCAATTTTCTTACAGCAGCTTCCGCCGGATATATCGCACCGTCTTTTCGGGAGTTTTCTTTTCAAACTCCACCAACGGGTCGAAGTTGCTGAAGGTGCCGCCCTCGGACCCCGACCAGCCGATGAGCCATTGCCCCTTCAGCTCGTCGTCCAGGTTGTCGCTGTCGGAGCGGTAGCGGAAGATGTGGAAGACCTCCCCCTTCTTCTTGGTCTGCCCGATGAACTCAATGGCATCGGGAGCCTTGCCCAGCTCGGTGGGGTAGGTGAGCCAGCGCACCATGTTGCTCTTGGCCAGGTAGACGGGATCCCGCAGAGCCTCGGGGAAGCGGTCGGCCATGCCGTGACGGGAGAGGGCGTGGTAGGTGAGATCGGCGAACTCTAAATTTTCGGCCAGAGCGACAATGGGGCCGCCGGCGATGGGGGCACCCACAGCCAGAAGGGTGGCCAGGGCGTAGTAGCTGACGGTGGGGTCATTGAGGACGAAAATGCAGTCCAGCAGACGAACCAGCTCACTTCCCAAGGGGGAGGCGGGCATGATGTACAGAGCGGCGTCGCAGATGTACTCCAGATTGCCGTAGCCGTCCTTGTCGATGGTTCCCGCCCGCAGCCCGTCGGCATAGCGGTGGAGCTCGGACACGGCGTACTTCTCCAGAACCGCCTTGGCATCGGCGGGCATACGTCCCACCTGATCCTTGTAGTGGATCAGCCCCGCCCACAGCTCCCCCTTGTGGAACTCGTCCTTCAGGGGTGCCGCCAGGCAGAGAATGCGCTCCATGTCGGAGGCATCGGGCTGACGATCGCGGAAGGCCTCATCGATGGCGCACTCCAAAAACCGCTCGCGATCGTAGCGGGCCATGACCGCCTTGACCGTCTCCATACGGGCGGGAGGCACGGCGGCGGGACTGGCGTAGAGGAACATCATGAGGTTCATGAGGGAATCCGTCAGTCCGTAGACCTCGTCCTTGGCGCGGTAGTTTTCGCAGGCGTCCAGGAGGGCGGGGACCTTCTCCAGCTCGGACACGGCGAAGGCGGACAGCTCCTCTCGCTCCTCGGGGGAGACCCGCTTCTTGGCGGCGGAGAGGGCGTTGCCCAGATAGGTCAGAAATTGGGTCTTGTCTTTCAGGCTCTCGGCGGCGCGGACGCGGTCGAGGATGGGGGTATAGGTGGTCATGGCATTGCTCCTTTCAATGATCCGCGGACTCGTTCCACGTATAGGTATCAGCGCGGTAAAGGCGGACGGGTCGGGTAGGCGTGGCGGCGAGGGTCACCACAAAGTACTCGTCTCCTACCTCGGCCAGCCCCAGCTCGGTTTGGCTGGGATGGTAGGACTCAAACCCCTCGAAGGTGAACAGGTAACGGGGAACGGTGCGGATTTCACCGCTGACACGCTCACGGGAGTAGGGGTATCTGTCCTGCTCAATGGCGGTCAGTCGGCACTTCACCACCCGTATATCGGTGGGGGTCAAGGGCTTGCGGGCGCGGATGAGGATGGCGACGGCATAGCCGATGACTACGGCGGCGCAGACCCAGACGATCCCGCAGACGATCCACGCGCCCATGCCCGCGGAGAGGCTCACCAAGGCCATGATGGCAGTAGTGAGCAAGGATATGGCCAAGACTGCGATGATCAAGCCGACGGCAAGGGCCGACGTGCCCTTGTCCCCCTCCTTCAGATCCCGCAGGATCATCTCGCGGGTCAGGCGGTGCTTGCCGCCCTCGTTGTAGCGGTACATGGGAGACTCCCGTAGATCAGGGCCGCAGACCCATGCCACCCTCCAGGGTCAGGGTCTCGCCGTTCATATACTTGAAATCGGGGTGGGTCAGCAGCACGCAGGCGCGGCCGATCTCATCCTCGGGATCGCCGTAGTGACCCGCGGGAGGCATCTTGACGTTGGCCTTGAAGGCCTCGGGATAGGCCTGCTCGAACTTCTCCAGCTGGGCGGTCCAGGCCAGAGGGCAGACCACGTTGGTGTTGATGCCATCCTTCGCCCACTCGGTGGCGGCCACGCGGGACAGACCGCGGATGCCCTCCTTGGCGGCGGCGTAGGCGCACTGACCGTAGTTTCCGAACAGACCCGCCCCCGAGGCGAAGTTGATGATGCTGCCGCGGGTCTCCTTGAGGTAGGGGTAGCAGGCCTGCATGTAGTAGAAGGTGGCGTACAGACCCGAGTAGATGGCCAGGTCGAACTGCTCGGTGGTGTGATCCTGAATGGTCACACCCGAGGCGGAGGCCTGGGCATTGTTGATGAGGACGTCAATGCGGCCGAACTCCGCCATGGCGGCGTCCACCACGGCCTTGGCGGTGGCGGCGTTGTCCGAGCCTGCCGAAATGTCGGCGGGGATGGCCAGGACCTTGACGCCGTACAGACGCTCCAGCTCGGCCTTGGCCTTCTCCAGCTTGGGCACCTGACGGCCCGTGATGACCAGATTCGAGCCCTCCTTGGCGAAGGCGGTGGCGATGCCGTAGCCGATGGAGCCGCAACGGCCGTCGGACAGGGTGGCGTAGCCCGCGCCGGTGATGATGGCGGTCTTACCTTGCAGATGATTGTTGTTCATGATTTTTCTCCTTTATATGGGATGATATGTTTGTAAATTTGTCACTTCCACTTCCCCAGCTCCTCCCGCCGCTCCTGCTCGATGCGCTCCCGCTCTCTTTCGGCCAGGATCTGCTTGCGCTCCTTGGAGTCCTGTATCGCCTCGCGGATCAGGGGGATCGCCAGGAATATCTGGGGAACCAGCATTACCGCGAGGGTGCCGAAGGTGACGGTCGGGTAGCCCCGCGCGAAGAAGATGAGGGGGATGTAGAAGGGGATCGCGCCGAAATAGATCAGCATGGACAGGCGGAATTCCCGCTCGTATTCCTCCTTGTAGGTGTAGGACTTGTTGTAGGAAAGGCTTCTGCCGCGGGGATTGCTCAACAGGAAGTAGTTGCCCTTGTGCTTATCAATGAGGGCGCAGAGACCGTATATGACCATCAGGATGGCGATGGCTCCCGGGAAGACCGAGAAATTGGTCAGAGCCGCCTTTTCGGGCAGGAGCAGTACAGGGGTCGCGTTGACCAGCAACAGGGCCAGCAGGATGCCGAGGATGAGGGGATATTTCAGCTTGATCTTCACGGGATCACCGCCTTTCGGTGTTGTTGTATGGGAATGTCATCCGTTCCAGATGTAGGCATCGGCCCGATAGATCCGGACGGGATAGGTGCCGCCCTCGGTGTAGGTCACGATGTAGTACTCGTCGCCCTCCTCGGCCAGAGCCACCTCGGTGGGGGAGGGGAAATATTTATCCATGCCCGCAAAGTAGAACACGTCCCGCTCCACCGAGCCTCGCCCGCCGGAGGGTTGCCGCTCGCTATAGGAAATGGTGTCCAGCGTGCGCTTGACGATGTGGATA
>JAFULU010000057.1 GCA_017483125.1 Clostridia bacterium | reverse complement strand
CCCCCCGGAGCGCGCCCCCCGCGAGACAAGGTCTCCCAAGCCCGCCGCCCCCAACTATTCCGAGCGTATGGACCCTCAGCCCCGCAAGGACGAGGAGGCTGTGCGGGATGCCGAGCTGTATCTCCGCCTGGGGTACGAGGAGCAGCTGACCCGCTCCGAGCAGCAGGAGGCCATCGAGGAGGCCCGCCGCCGCGCCCGTGAGCGTCGGAACGCCGCCGCCCATAACGAGACCCCCTCGGTGAAGGTCCGACGGGAGTTCACCGACCGTGAGCAGACCCCCGCCATCGAGCGCGCCTACGACCGCTCCCGCCGTCTGGCTCTGACCCGCCTCTGCGTGGCCCTTGTGGGGGCATTCTTTGGGATCCTCCACGATCTTCTGGGGATCCTTCTCATGCCCGTCAGTTCCATTACCTATACCGATACCGTCCTGTACCCCTTGGTGAGCGTGGCCCTGACCGTCCTCTTCTGTCTGCCCTTCCTGTCCCGCCTGGGCCGAGGGCTGAAGAGCCTCTTTGACTTTGAGCCTACCCGCTACGCCGTCTCCGCCCTGGCTCTGCTGGTGGCCACGGCCAACGGACTGCTGACGGTGTTCTCCCACGCGCCTTACCTCTACGGCGGTGTAGCCCTTTTCATGCTGGCCATTGCCGCCGCCACCGAGTATATCACCACCATTGCCGAGGAGACCGCCTTCTCGGTGGTGTCCTCGGGTAAGACCGCCTTTGTCCTCACCGACGATACCACTCCGGCATCAGCGGCCAATGCCGAGAAAGCCCCCGCCGAGCGAACCCTGACCGCCGTCCGTACCGACCGCGTGTCGGATTTCTTCGCCCGAACAGGCCGCTATAACCCCTACATGGGACGGCTGAACTACCTCCTCCCCGTGGCCCTGCTGGCCGCCATTGCCTGCGCGGGCGTGGCCGTTCTGCGCGGGGGCACCCTGATGGCAAACGGCTTGCCCGTGTTCACCGCCACCTATTTGTCCTGCCTCCCCACCGCTTACCTTGTGTCCATGAGCCTGCCTCTGCTGGCCGCCAACAGCCGACTGTGCCGTAAGGGTGCCGCCGTGCTGGGGACCGCCGCCCCCGCCGAGCTCTGCAAAAAGGGAAGCACCCGCCTGCTCATCCGTGACGGCGACGCCGTGGGAGGGCTGTACCGCAAGGAGATCACCCTTCGTGACGATCCTCGGACCGACCTCTGGCGCAAAAAGGCCGCTTGCCTCTTCCGCCTGCTGGAGTGCCCCCTCTGGAACGAGTCTCCCCTGGGGGAGGATCGGAACCCGAGCCTCTGCGTGGAGGTAGCCGAGACCGAGGAGGGCTACGTCCGCCTCTTCCTCATTGATCTGGAGGAGGAGGAGACTACCGAGGTCATGATGGGCAGTCGGGACGCCCTTGCCCGCCGCGGTGTCCGCCTGCCCAAGGCCTCCATGGAATCGGTGTATAAGAAGACCGAGAACAGCCACGTCATCTACCTGGCCTTCGACGGCACCTTCCGCATCGCCTACGCCGTGGAGTACCGACTGGGCCGTACCTTCGCCCGCGCCGTGGAAAAGCTGGCAACCGTAGGGGATACGGCCGCTCTGATCACCTACGATCCCTTTGTCGGTCAAAGGCTTTTGCGGGTAGACCGACTGAAGGACTGTCCCCCCGCCTCTGTCCTGCGCCCCGCCTACATTGAGTCCCCCCGTAAGTCCTGCTCGGCAAGCGTCATGGCCACGGGACGGAGCCTTGACCTCCTCTACCCCTACGCCGCCTGCCACCGTATGCGGAGGGCCTATCGCCTGTCCCACCTTCTGGCCTGGCTGACCCTCCCCGTCTCGGTGGGGCTGTCCCTGCTGACAATTTTCATGGGTCACCACATGGCCCTCTCGGGTGCCGCCGTCATCGCCCTTCAGATCCTCCTGACCGCTATCTCGGTGGCCATCAGCCTGACCCAAGTCACGGGGAAGCGTCTGTTCCTCACGGATAATCCCCCAAAACCCCAAAAAACCACTACCAAAACAGATAAGGAAACGTCATCGACATGAACCAGAACCAAAAGCGTATGCTTCTGACCTCGGTCTCCCGCCCCGGCCGTTACGCGGGGGGAGAGTACGGGCAGATCATCAAGGATAAGACCCAAGTCAAGGCGCGGTTCGCCTTCGCCTTCCCCGATTCCTACGAGATCGGTATGTCCAACCTGGGCGTCCGCATCCTCTACCATTGCCTCAACCTCCACGACGACATCTGGTGCGAGCGCACCTACGCCCCCTGGGTGGATATGCAGGAGAAGATGAAGGAGCAGAACGTCCCCCTCACCTGCCTGGAGAGCGGCGACCCCGTCTCCGACTTCGATTTTCTCGGCTTCACCCTCCAGTACGAGATGTGCTACACCACCGTCCTCAATATGCTGGAGCTGTCCCATATTCCCCTCCGAGCCGCGGACCGTGGCGAGGACTGCCCTCTGGTCATCGGCGGCGGTCCCTGCGCCTATAACCCCGAGCCCGTGGCCGACTTCTTCGACCTCTTCAACATCGGCGAGGGCGAGGAAATGCTCCCCGAGATCGTCCGCCTCTACATCAGGATGAAGGACGAGGGCACCTATACCCGCGCCGCTTTCCTCCACGAGGCAGCCCGCACCATTCAGGGCGTCTACGTCCCCTCCCTCTACACCGTCACCTATAACGAGGACGGCACCGTCAAGGCGTATACCCCCGTCTACGATGACATCCCCAAGACCGTCACCAAGCGCATTGTAAAAGACCTCGACAAGACCCCCTTCCCCGATAAGGTGGTTATGCCCTACATCGAGACGGTCCAGGACCGCATCACCGTGGAGGTGGGCCGCGGCTGTATCCGTGGCTGCCGCTTCTGCCAGGCGGGCATGGTCTACCGCCCCGTGCGTGAAAAGTCCCCCGAGGTGGTGGACTGCCAGTGCCGCGCCATCTTCGAGTCCTCGGGCTATGAGGAAATGTCCCTCTCCTCCCTGTCCATCAGCGACTACACCAAGGTAAACGAGCTGACCGACAGCCTCCTGTCCTGGTCCAACCCCAACATGGTCAGCCTCTCCCTGCCCTCCCTACGCGCCGACTCCTTCACCCGCGAGCTCATGGATAAGGTGGCCTCCATCCGTAACTCCACCATCACCTTCGCCCCCGAGGCAGGCTCCCAGCGTCTCCGCGACGTCATCAACAAGAACCTCTATGAGGAAGACCTCATGCGGGCGGTAAATGTTGCTTTTGACGTGGGCAAGAACCAGGTCAAGCTCTACTTCATGCAGGGCCACCCCACCGAGACCGACGAGGATCTGGCCGAGATCCCCGAGCTGGCCCACCGTGTGGTCTCCGCCTACTACCAGAACCCCAACCGCCGCAAGGGTCAGCACCCCCAGGTCACCATCAGCGTCTCCCCCTTCATCCCCAAGCCCTTCACCCCCTTCCAGTGGGAGCCCCAGGACACTCTGGAGGAGATGGAGCGCAAGCAGGCCTTCGTGGGTAGCTGTGTCCATGACCGCCGCGTCAAGTACAACTACCACAACGCCAAGACCTGCCATCTGGAGGCGGTTCTGGCCCGAGGCGACCGTCGTCTCGCCCCCGCTCTGGAGGAGGCCTGCCGCCGAGGCTTCAAGTTCGAGGCCTGGTCGGAGTTCTTCGACTACGAGGGCTGGCTGGACATCTTCGCCGCCACGGGCATCGACCCCGCCTTCTACGCCAACCGCCGCTACGGCCTGGATGAGGTCCTTCCGTGGGACGTCATCGACTGCGGCGTGACCAAAAAGTTCCTGCAAAGAGAAAATACCCGCGCCCATGAGGGGAATACTACCCCCAACTGCCGTGAGAACTGCTCGGGCTGCGGAGCCAATAAGATGGGAGGTGAGCGCGCATGCTGTCCCAAGCTAAAGTAAATCGTATCTCCAAATTCGACCGCGAGAAGCTGGATACCCCCATCACGGTTCGCGTGGTCTTCCAAAAGACGGGCAACCTCCAGTATTTCTCCCACCTGGACCTCCAGCGCACCTGGCAGAGAGTCCTGGTTCGCGCCTCCATCCCCATGTGGTATACCCAGGGCTTCAACCCCCACAGTAAGATCACCTTCGGCGTCCCCCTCCCCGTAGGCTCGGAAGGGCTGGAGGAGATGGTGGATCTCCGCATCGACCGCCAGATCACCCCCGCCGAGATCAAGGCCCAGCTCAACGCCGAGCTGACGAGCGAGATGCAGGTCTCCGAGGTCTACATCCCCACCACCGCCTTTTCGGACATCGCGTGGGGCACCTACCAGATGACGGTCAAGACCCCCGGCGATCCCATCGACAACGCCGCCGCCATCAACGCCATCTTCGCCCCCGACGCAGAGCCCATCATCATGACCAAGCGAAGCAAGTCGGGGGACAAGGAGGTCAACATCCTCCCCATGATCCACAGCGTCAAGGCCGTGGCCGCCGACGGGCTCATCAAGATCCGCGCTACCCTCCGCGCGGGCAACACCGAGAACCTCAACCCCGAGTATCTCATCAAAGCCATGCGGGATCAGCTGGGCATCCTCCCCGAGGACGGAAACACCGAGGAGGTCTGGTATCGCATCCTGCGCATTGGGTTCCACGATGAGAAGGGCGTTGCGGTAGGGAAGTGGTTCCGATAATACGGTGGATCGGGATGTAATGATTTGCCTGCCTTCAAATTGGGGTTTAGCGGGCTGTTGGGTTTCCTCGTTCTTTGCCTTCCCCAGCGGGGAAGGGGGACCGCAAAGCGGTGGATGAGGAGAGCAAGTTTCTGCTCGGCATCGGGTATGATTTCTTTTGGTGTATAAAGAGTTTCCGTATACACCCGTATGAAAGACCAACCCCGCTCTCCTCATCCACCACCTGCGGTGGTCCCCCTTCCCCGCTGGGGAAGGCTCACGGAGAAACCCACCGATAAACCCCAATTTGAAATATTGGCTAAACAGTTATATCGGGATTTTTGAAAAAAGTTTTCCAAACTCTGTCATATTTCGGCTTTTTTGGTGTCTATATAGGTGAAACACCTTGAAAGGAGAATCCCATGAAAAAGCACCTCCCCCAGTTCACCCTCCTTCTCCTCTGCATCCTCCGCCCCTTCGCCCGCGTCTTCAATATGCTGGCCTACCTGGCCGCCTACCTGGACGAGTCCGCCGGCTTCCTCATCGACCTGGCCTCGCTGGTGTGGGGGATCGTGGGAGTCGCCGTCGCCTCAGGGCTGGTCTTTCGGGTCATGCGAAAGATCGGCGCGTACATGACCTTCGCCGTCACGGGCCTGGATATCCTCGCCTGCCTCTTTTTCGCGGTGATCAACGGAGGACTCATGATGCTCTTCATCCTGATCTCTCTGTTCTTATCCGCCGCCATGCTCCTGTTGGCCATCATCACCCTGCGTACTCCGGACGGCGAGCTCCTGTCCGACCGTTTGAAAGCGCGGAAAGCGTCCCGCGCGCAATAATCAACTGCCTGCATCATAACGGAGGTACCCCATGAAGCGCAATACCCCCCTCATTATCCTCCTCGTCACCTACCTGCTCCGTGTCATGCTCCCCCTGACCAACGCGGTCTACTTTATATCCGAGCTGACCCTGAGCCGAAGCGGTCTCTGGACCACCCTCTATATCCTGTCCCTCCTCTTGGAGGTGGGGGCTCTCGTGATACTGGCCATGGGTATCCAAGACCCTCTGTACCGCCGCGTGGGTGCCTACGTCACCTTCGGCCTGCCGGGACTCCACTACGCCGTCACCCTCGCCACCTTCATCCTCCTTCCCGCCGCCCGTCAGTTCATTGGCCCCGTTTTCATGGCCGTCCTGACCGCCGTCTACGCCTTCACCGCGGCTATGGCCTATCTGACCCTCCGCAGTGCCGACGGGATGGAGCCTTCCGACCGAAAGACCCTCTCCCCCGAGGAGATCAACGCCCGCGTGGAGGATCTCCACGATAGACTGAACACCAACTCTTGACCCGCAAGGAGGTACCCCATGAAACACCGTGAAGTCCGTATCCACGCGGAATTCAAAGGCGAAGTCTCCCCCGAGAACCGCCGCTGGCTGGTCCGCCGCGTGGCCATCCGTTCCACCCTGTCCTTTCTGGCTCTCATGCTCCCGCTCATAGTTATCTTCTTGCTCATTCTGATTTGGGAATGGGGCTGGGGAGAGCGGTGCGCCTTCATGACGGCCTTCTGCTTTGGGCTTTGCCTACTGGGTGCTCTCCTGATCTTCGCCCTGTCCTTCACCAAGAAGCAACAAAACGAGCTGTTCCCCACCTGCGCCGTCTTCTACGCCGATCGGGATCACTCGGTCCTCTTTGAGTGCCCAAAACGCCGCCTGGAGCTGTACCGCGAGGACATCCGCCGCGTGGTGGATATGGGCGCCTACTACTACCTCGATATCCCCGCCCAGAGCGGCCGCGGCATGGTCTGCCAGAAGGACCTCATGACCATTGGCACCGAGGAGGCCTTTGAGAAGCTGTTTGAGGGGAAGATCGAACGCAAGCAGAAGTAAACAAGCATAACAAAAGGGCGATCCCCGTGGGGATCGCCCTAAATGAAGGTCAGTACGCCTCAATTTCTCCCATTGCCTCATACCCCGTATAAGTCGAGGGATCGATCACGCCGTCCACCACCGTACCCGTGGTAGACCCGCCGCCCACGATGGAGTAGGTTTCCCCCGCCGTCAGGTCAGCCGAGCTGAAGACGATGGAGGAGATGGCCTTGGGGAGCTCAAAGGCCGCCAAAACCTTGCCATCCTTGTCGGTAATACCGATGATTTCACCCGCGGAAAGACCCGTGCCCCGCCAGTAGGCCGCCAGCACCGCCTGTCCCGCGTTCTCGGCGGACTCGGCCATGCCGCTGCTGCCCACGGCCAGGAAGGTACCGCCCGAGACGGTCATGCCGTAGTTACCGTCCCCGAAATCAATGGGGCCGTTGCCGTTGTCGGTGGGGCCGTAGACCATCACCGTACCCCCCGTCATGACGATATTGCCGTTGGAGTCGATGCCGTCACCCGCCGCGTTGAAGACGGTGTAGCCTCCCGCAAAGGTGAGGACGGGGGTCTCGGTGGAGACCGTGGTATCGGTACTGCCGCTGTTGTCGGAGCCTTGGCCCCACCAGCCGCCCATACCGCCGGGTCTGCCCCCGCCGGGACCGCCCATCATGCCGCCGCCCGTACCGTTTGTGGCATTGGCACCGTCATCGGAGGACGTGATACGGTTGGTACCCCCCAGAACGTTGATGTGAAGGGCCTCCAGACCCTCGTAGCTCTGGGCCACGGTGAGAGCGCCGCCGCTGACCGTCAGCTCCTTCTCGGCGTGGATGCCGTCGTCCGCCGCGCGGATGTGCACCGAGCCGTCGGCAATGTGGACGTCACCGTCGCTGTGAATGCCGTCGTCCTGAGCGACGATGGTGACCGAGCCGCCGCTCACCGTCAGCATTCCTACGGCCTTGAGGCCCTTTGCGCTGATGGCGGCCTTGTCTGCAGAGCTTTCACCCATCATCCCTCCGGGCCCGCCGGGTCGGCCGCCGCCCATGCCCCCGAAGCCGCCCCCTGTGGAGCCGCTTGTGGGATTGCCCGCCGATTCCTCCAGCACCACCCCGTCGGTATCGGTGGTGGTCAGCACCAGACTGCCGCCCTTGACGGTCAGATCGGTGGCCGCCGAAAGCCCGTCGCCCTTGGCGGTGATATACAGGGAACCGCCCTCCACCGTGAGGTATCCCTTACCCTCGGTCTCGGTGTTGGCGGTCTTGACCCCGTCGGCTCCCGCGTTCACGGTCACCGTACCGCCGCTCATCTCCAGGGAATCGTTGGCGCGGATGCCCACCCCCACCGCGGTGACGGTCAGAGTCCCGCCCTTGATCTTGAGATCGTCCTTGGTATTGATGCCCTTGTCGGCGTTGCCCGTGATACAAAGCGCACCGTCACCGATCAGCTCCAGATCCTCGCAGGAGTAGATACAGGCGTTGGGGTAGATCTCTCCCTCCGCCTGCTCCTCGTCGGGAACGACGTAACCCGCCCCGTCCGAAAGAATGCTCACCGACCCCGCCACGGTGGAGATCACCACCTTTTTGGGGGCGGACTTGACCAAAATAGCAGGCCCGCTTTGGCAGGTCAGGGAAGCACCGTTGAAAAGCAGGGTCACCTTGCTCTCGTCGGTTGTGTCCACCACGATCTGCCCGTCGGCAGCCGCACCGCTGATGAGGTAGGTGCCCGCCCTTGTGACCGTGACCACAGCCCCCTCGGCGGTGGCACCCTCACCTACAACGGTGGCGGCCTCCCCCAGGGTGATGACCGTCTCCCCCGCGGGGGTGTAGTCACCGGCGGAAGGCTCCGTGGCGGGCTTTATCTCGGGCGCGGTCTCGGGTCTGGCGGTGACGCTTGCGTCCCCCTCGGAGGGGGTAATGACCGCGCCTCCCACCTCAACGGTGACCGACCCGTTTTCCGTATTCTGTGTATCGGCTCCATCCTGCCCGCGACGCCCGCAGGAGGCCAGCAGGGAAGCGGCCAGAAGCAGGGCAAGAAAGATGGACGCGTAACGACTGTACTTCATAAATATACCTTTCTTTCCTTTGAATGCCCATAGTATACCCCCCGAATGTGAGGAGAAAAAGAAGGAAAAACGAAAGAAAGATAAAAGATTTGTTACATTTTTCGGAACGCAAAACCGTTCGGTCATGAATAGACCCGAACAGAAATATGCATTGATACGCAAGAAAAAAGGAAAGCGCCCGACGGAAAGGCTCCGCCGCGCGCTGTGTTTCCTTGGAGTGCTCTACGGGATGGCCCGCGAAAGCCGAGGCTCGCGGGGATCGGGTGCTTCGCGGGCGCCCTCGGAGCCGCCGAGTCAGCCCCGACACAAAGGACGGTGACTTCCCTTTGTGAACGGTTGCGCTTTTCCCCGAGCCTCATCCTGCGGACGCCGTCGACAAAGCTTCCCATTCACGCCGCCGCGTACAGAGCCAAGCGGCCTCGCGAAATGAGCCGTAGTGATGAGACCCGCGTAAAAGACGCGGCCTTCGGCGGACCCTCGGGAGCCCGCGTTGTGGTGGGATACGGGACCCTGACAGTCCCCCGTGGGACGCCTTGACTGTCCGTCTCCGTGGTTTCATTGCCCGTCCTCCGCTCTGCCTGCCGCGGTCAGAGCCTGTATGGAAGCCGTTGGGTACAGCAAATTCACCGCGGCTCCGAAAAGCCCGCCGTCACCGCCGCCTGCGGAGCTTCGGGAGTGTCTCCCATCACAGACGGCTTGTACGGGAAATCGCCAAGGGCACCGTAGCCCGTTGTGTCATTCCTTTTGGTTACGCGTTTATTATAACCGCCGAATGTGTCAGCCAAAGGGTGTAATTTTTGAAAAAAACTGAATGCTTTGTGAAGATTGTGAGAACACGGACACCCGCTCTCATAAAGGAAAGGAACCGAAATGAAACTGACCCTTGTGGCCACCTGTATGTTTGGCCTTGAAAAGATCCTCGGAGAGGAGATCGACGCCCTCGGTCTGAAACGGCTGGATACCATGGACGGCCGTGTCACCTTTGAGGGCACCGAGGCGGATATCCCCCGCGCCAATATCCACCTGCGCTGTGCCGAGCGGGTCTTTGTCCATATGGGGGCCTTCCCCGCCCACAGCTTTGCCGAGCTCTTTGACGGCACGAAGAGCATCCCCTGGGAGGACTGGATTAGCCGCGCCGACGCCTTCCCCGTGAAGGGCCACTCCATCAAGAGCGGTTTGACCTCTCTCCCCGACTGCCAGAGCATCGTCAAGAAGGCGGTGGTGGAGCGCTTGAAGGAGAAGTACGGCATCTCCTGGTTTGAGGAAACGGGGGTCAGGTACCAGATCGAATTCTTCATCTTTAAGGACGTGGCCCACCTCATGATCGACACCTCGGGCGTGGCCCTCCATAAGCGGGGCTACCGCCCCGAGGCAGGCGCCGCCCCCTTGCGGGAGACCCTGGCCGCCGCCCTGGTCTATACCGCCCGCCCCAAGGAAGATATTCTCTTCTGGGATCCCTTCTGCGGCTCGGGCACCATCGCCATTGAGGCCGCCATGCTGGTCAGCGGACGCGCCCCGGGTCTGGGCCGCTCCTTCGCGGGTGAGGACTTCGCCAATATCCCGCAGACCCTCTGGGACACCGCCCGCGAGGAAGCGAAGGGAAGGATCCGCACCGACTGCCGCTTTGAGGTCTACGCCTCGGACATCGACGAGGATATCCTGGACATCACCTACGAGAACGCCCTGCGCGCGGGGGTGGAGGAGTACCTCAACATCTTCCAAGCCGACGCCCGCCATATAAAGAAGGAAGACCGAAAGGGCACCGTGGTCTGCAATCCCCCCTACGGCGAGCGCATGGGCGAGCGAGAGGAGATCGAGCGGCTCTACCAGCAGCTGGGCGGCTCCTTCAAGGCTCTCTACCCCTGGCAGATCTACGTGCTGACCTCCTCCGACCGCTTCGACCGCCTCTACGGCCAGCGAGCCGACAAGGTCAAGAAGCTCTACAACGGTATGCTCCCCTGCTATCTCTACGAGTACTTCAAGCCCGCCGAGGCACGGGACGAAAAGGGAAGGACCGCCAAGGAGATCTTCGACCGAGGACCCGAGCGGAGCTTTGACCGCGGATCTGACCGCAACACCGACCGCGGAACCAACCGCTACCCCGCCGACCGCAACCGTAAGCCCGATTTCGGGAACCGCGACCGCAAGCCCTACGGCCCCCGCGCCGACCGCCCCTACCCGCCCAAAAAGAAGGATTAAGGGCATCTCTAATAACTCAACGTGCGGCGAGCGGCGAGAAGATTTTTCGTCAGTCAAAACAAAAAACCGCGCGTATAGTTGATCCTATACGAAGGTTTTTTGTAACGAATGACGGAAAAGATTCCGTCGATTCGCTGTGCGGGGAGTTTTTAGAGATACCCTTAAGGGATCAGCGCAGGGCGGGATCACCTCAAAAGAACCTACAGGATACGAGATAGGCGATTGCATAATTGCGAAAATTGCAGTTTAGCGGTGCGTTTGATGTCGTCGTAGGGCGGGGGCTTGCTCCCGCCGAAAAGCCCTCTCACCCGCTTCGCGGGAGCTCTCCCAGAGGGAGAGCCTTTCGT
>JAFULU010000056.1 GCA_017483125.1 Clostridia bacterium | reverse complement strand
GCCCTTGGCGATGCAGGGACGGGCGTGGGAGGTACCCAGCAGGTACTCCTCGTAGATGGCGCCTGCCTTCATGCAGGGGATGATGTACTCGTCCACGTACTCCTCGGTGAGGTCCAGAACGTAGAGCTTGGACGCGCCGGTCTTGAGAGCCTTTTCCTCCAGGCCCTCCAGCTCGTCGGCCTGGCCCACGTTACCCGAAACCGCGATGACCTCGCAGTTGTTGTAGTTTTCCTTCAGCCACGGAATGATGATGGACGTATCCAGACCGCCCGAGTAGGCGAGAACGACTTTCTTGATGTTTTCCTTGTTGATCATGGTGTGCCTCCGTTTTGCATGAACCTTGAATATTCATGCGGTCAAAAATGAAATATGCGACTATTATACCAGTTTGTCAGGGTTTTGTCAATAGTGATTTGTGTGTAATTTGTAAACAATTGGATTGATATTTTGAGCAGTTTGCATAATACTTCCCCGTGTTTGGGGGTTTATACGGTTTTCGGGGGCGGTTATGCATAAATTCGTGAATATTATTGTATATATTCATCTTTTTCCGTGTTCAAATCAGGCTTCAAACGCCCCGTATTGGGACAGCAGGTACTTCCCCGTCTCATACAGGTAATTCTCCGCCATGAGCTTCAGCTCCAGGGAAGGATTCTGCAACCGCGCCGTCTCGGGCTCATCGTTGCGCCGCAGATAGGGCCACCCGCCGCCCCGCATGGGGAAGTTGTCGCACTCAAAGGTGAAATAGCCCTTGTAGTCGGTGTCGATCAGGCCCCGCAGGACGCTGTCCCAGTCCATGATCCCCATAAAGGGGGCGGTGTGACCGTCACAGCGGCCGTCGTTGTCGTGGATGTGGACTCCGTCAAGAACGCCGCGCAGGGCGGTGAGATCCTCGTACTGGCGGTTCCCCCGACAGTTGGCGTGGCCCGTGTCCCAGACAGCACCCAGGAGGGGATGGCCGACGAAGTCCAGAAAGTCTACCATCTCCCGCCCCGTCATGAAGTAGCAGGCGGGGCCCATGTTAGCCTCGCAGGAGTTCTCGATCAAGACCTTGACTCCCGTCTCCTCCATCACGGGAAACAGTAGCTCGTATAGGCCCTTATTATAGGTAAAGAATTGCTCCATTCCCGCAGGATAGGGTGTCGCGGTATCCCATTGGGCGTGGACGACGATCTGAGGGATGCCAAGCTTACCGCAGGCGCGGACGGCGCGGGTCAACTCGGGGATGCGGAGGGTGGGGTCACCGCCCGAAAGGAAGTCGCCGGCGTGGGCTTGGATGAGGGTTAGGCCCAGCCGCGCGGCGGTCTCCCCCGCGTCATGGGTGATGCGCTCCCAGTCCTCCCCCATGTATCGGTGGGGGAGGTTCAGGTCGACGTAGCGAAAAGGACTTTTCCCGCACAGCTCCAGGGCGGCGGCGGGGGTTTGGGCGTAGGAAGAAAAATCGGCGGTGGTGGTGGCGAGCTTCATGGGGGTAGCCTCCTGTGGGTGGAATGGGTAAGCGGCTCTTTGGCGGCGGGTCAGATATGCAGGTAGCCCTTCAGCACCTTCATGGTATTCCAGACGCCGTCCACATGGCTCCGCTCATACCCGTGGCTGGCGTAGACACCGGGGCCGATGAGACCGTGGCGAATATCCGCCCCCGCCGACAGGGTGGCCTCCACGTCGGAGCCGTAGAAGGGGTAGATATCCACGGCGTAGTCGGCACCCTCGGCCTTTGCGGCGTCGATGAGCTTGCCTACCACCTCGTAGGAGTAGGGGCCGTGGGAGTCCTTGGCGCAGATGGAGACGGTGCGCTCGGTGCAGGACAGGCCGTTGCCCACACAGCCCATGTCCACGCTGATGCCCTCGGTGACCCCCGCGGGGCAGGAGGCCGCACAGCCATGGCCTACCTCCTCGTAGACCGTGATATGCACGTAGGTGTGGCGGGGGAGGGTGATATTTTCGTCCTTGATATACTTGGAAAGCCCCAGGAGGATGGCCACCGACAGCTTATCGTCCAGGAAGCGGCTCTTGATGTAGCCCGACTCGGTAACGCGGGTGCGGGGCTCGAAGGCCACGATGTCCCCCACCTCGATGCCCAGGACGCGGGTGTCGGCGGCGGAGCTTACGTCCTCGTCCAGCACCACCTCGGTGGTGTCGAAGGTGCGGCCCGTGGAGCTATACCCTCCGTTGACGTGGACCGAGGCGTTGCAGAGCTGGAGGGTGCCCTCGATGATACGACCGCTACGGGTGTGGACGCGGACGTTCTCACACTCGCCGTTGTCGGCCTTCATGCCCCCCAGATTGGTGAGACGCAGGCGGCCGTTTCCCTTGATCTCGGCCACCATACCGCCCAGGGTGTCGGCGTGGGCCGCCAGCAGCAGTCCGCCCTCGGGGGAATCTTCTCCGCCCAGGTCAACAAGCACACCGCCCTTGACGGTCAGCTCGGCGGGGTAGCCCAGGGCGGTAAACTCAGCCTTCACCCACTCGGCGGCGGCTTTTGTGTAGCCCGTGGGGCTGTCGATGGCCAGGAGGGAGACGGCTTTTTCGGTGGCGTAGGTGGCGTAGGATCTATTCAGCATTGGTTTGTCCTCCGTGATGGGATTTGTTTGATCCTATTGTATCATAAAACCGAGAAGCCGTCAAGGGAGAATAAAAAAATTGGGGATCTCTCCCCAAAATATTGACAGAATTTGACTTTTGTGTTATACTACTCGCGGAATCCTTTTGGACTCCCGTAGGGATGCTACCCGATACGGTCAGTCTCTGACTCTGTCGGATGGCGGTCTGCTTCCTCCGTGTCACTACGGGGAAGCTGAAATCTTTTTCCTTCCCCGTGCTCTGCACAGAGGGGAGGTGATATCATGGGACAGTACATCACATGGCCCGAGCTTGTAGACTTTGTTCTCAAACTCGCCAGCCTGGTATTTCTCATCCTATCCTGTTTTTACCGTCACAACGATAATAATAGAAAAAGATAACCGCCGGTCTTCCACAACTACGGTTATCTTTTAACTGTACACGAGGAAGCAACCGCTATCGGTAGCCCCTACGTCATTATTATACCCTACCTTTCCCCATTTGTCAATACCTTTTTGGAAATTTCCGCCCGCCGACCGCACGGCGGCTTTTTTCTTCCGCGATTCCAACCGTCAGTTGGACATCAAACAACTATTTGATAATTGATTTTTCCCAAAATCTATGCTATACTGTCATCACACCGGTGAATACAGAACAAGGAGAACCTATATGCAACTGAACATTGGCACCAAGATCAAGGAGCTGCGCCGCCGCGACGGGCGCACCCAGGAGGCCTTGGCCGAGGCGCTGGGCGTGACCAATCAGGCTGTGTCCCGCTGGGAGTCGGGGGGCAGTTACCCCGATATGGAGATCGTGCCCGCGATCGCGAATTACTTTCATGTGTCTATTGATGAATTGTTTGGGTATCAAGATGACAGAGAAGACAGAATCAAAAACATTCTTGAAAAAGCTGACAAAATACTTACCAAGCAAGGACAAATCATATCCAACGGAAGTCTGACCGATGACGTGTACGTTTGCATCAACATGTTAAGAGAGGCATCCGAGGAATTTCCAAACGAGATAAAAATTCTTTTGAAGCTTGCCGAAGCGCTCAATATGTGGGGATGGCATATACACGGGGCGCACGCCCATGAACTCGACGATTCTGGCGTGTATCGGGATGATACCGCTTATAATGTGCAAAATGAATACTGGCAGGAAGCGGTGTGTGTCTACGAAAGGATCTTAAAGTGTGATCCCACGCCCTATGACAGGGAAAGCGCAATAATTGGAGTGATAAGCCTTTACAGTAAAATGGGCGAATACGAAAAGGCAAAAGCACTTGTCATGCAGCAGAATCCGGTTCGCATCAGTAAGGAAGTCATGCTGCCCAATGCAACAGTTGGAGAGGAAAAAGCACAAGCCGAAGCCAATCGCATCATGGATCTGTTGAGTTGCCTAAGTAACGCGATTCGAAATCCGCTAGCTATGAGGCCTGCATTGTCCACATCGGAATACGGAAAGAATTTGTATCTGTCCATCGTCCATATGTACGAATGCATTTTCGCTGATGGTAGATGCGGATGCTGGCACACGCATATTTGCTTTTTGTATTTACAACTTATGTACTGTGAAGCATATAGTGGCGGTAGTATGCAAAAGATCATGGAATACTTCGATAAAGGATTTGACCATTATAAGGAGTATCAGCGCATTTACGAATGTCTTGAGCAGGGTGAGGAATATGTATATTCTGCTCCAATGGTGAGTTCGTTGAAAGTTGGGAAAGGTGGTCTCGCGCCCCTTGCCGCAAACTTTTGGAAGCAAGAATTCAGACCTCTCAAGCAAGACATTTTGGACGAGCTCCGTCAAAACCCCAAATACGCCGAATGCTTCGCCTAACCCCCTGCCCCGCCTCGCGCGGGGCTTTTCCTTTCCAAAAAGCATTCCAGGCAATTTGCCCAAATCCCTTGACACTCCCCCTTCTTTCTTGTATAATAAAACCACATGCAAAAACCCCGAAAGGAGATCCCCCATGTATATCTGGTGTACCCCCTCCTCGGAGCAGGTGTTCAAGCACACCCGCCAGTGGCCCGAGGACTCTACCGCTCTCACACTCCATTCCGCCCGCAACATGATGGTAGCCGGTCAGGTCTG
>JAFULU010000055.1 GCA_017483125.1 Clostridia bacterium | reverse complement strand
TGAAGGCGGTGATGGCGGCCTTCACGTCGTTCAGATCGGTGCCCTCGGGGAAGGCGTCCTTGATCTCAAACAGCTCATCGTAGAAGAAGTCCAGGTAGGGGCGGACGTCGGTCCAGACGGTGAAGTCCTTGCGAGGCTTCTTGCCGCCGCGGCCGATGGCGAAGATGGCCTTGGCGTAGTCGGGATTCGCGGTCAGCAGGGTATTCATCTCGGGGTCGTACTCGGCAGCCCAGGCGGTGTACTTGGCGTAGACCTCCTCGGCGGTCATGCGGGAGAGGACGTTCTTGGATACGTCGTTGAGCTTCTGGAAGTCGAAGAGACAGCCCGAGGCCGACATCTTCTTGATGTTGAAGGGGAAATCGGTGTAGGGCAGAGCGGGGTTGGCGGCTCTCCACTCCTCGTAGTTGGAGTTGAGCAGGGTCAGCACGTACTCGGCCACCGCCTCGGGGGCGTAGCCCATTTTGGCGTAATCGTCCAGATTCGCGCCCATGTCCCGCTTGGAGAGCTTCTTCTTGTTGCCGTTCTCGTCCAGACGCATGATCTGGGAGATGTGCATATACTTGGGAGCCTTGAAGCCCAGGTAGTAGAAGAGCTGGAGGTGCTTGGGCAGGGAGGGGAGCCACTCCTCACCGCGGATGACCAGATTGGTGCCCATGAGGTGATCGTCCACGGCGTGGGCGAAGTGGTAGGTGGGGATACCGTCGGACTTCAGAAGCACGAAGTCCTCATCGTTGACGGGCATCTCCAGCTTGCCGCGCACCAGATCCTGGAAGGTGATCTTCTTCTCGCCGTCGCCGTCGGACAGCAGACGGAGCACCCAAGGATTGCCCGCGGCCAGATTCTGCTCCACGTCCTCCATGGTGAACTCGCGGTGGGACAGCATCTCGGCCCGTCTCGCGGCGGCCTCGGCCTCCCAGTCCACGCTCTTGATCTCGGCCTTCTTGTCGGTCTGCTTCAGGGCCTCCAGCTCCTCCTCGGTGGTGAAGACGGGGTAGGCCTTGCCCTCGGCCACCAGCTTCTTGGCGAAGACGTGGTAGAGATGGGCGCGGAGGCTCTGCTTGTAGGGACCGTAGTCACCGATATCGGTGACCTTGCCGTCGGGGCCCAGGATGGCGCCCTCGTCAAAGTGGATGCCGTAGCGCTCCAGGGTGGTAATCAGACCCTCGGCGGCACCGGGAACCTCGCGCTTGGCGTCGGTGTCCTCAATGCGGAGGTAGAACACGCCCCCCGACTGGTGCGCCAGACGCTCGCCCACCATAACGGGGAACAGACCGCCGAAGTGGACGAAGCCCGTGGGGGAGGGGGCAAAGCGGGTCACCTTGGCTCCCTCGGGGAGATCGCGGGCGGGGAATCGGGCCTCGCACTCCTCGGGAGTCTCGGTAACCTGGGGGAACAGTAAGTCCGCTAACTTTTGATAGTTCATATCCATTGGTTATGTCATCCTTTCGGAAATAATCGTTTCATCAAATATACATGGTGTTGTCCAGAGCCTTGGACAGGGTATTGGAGCCGCCGTGGCCCGGGAGGATGGTCAGCCCACCGTCGTAGTCCCGCAGGCGCTTCAGGGACTGACGGATGGTAGCATAACTGCCGCCCCAGAGGTCGCACCGCCCGATGTTGTCGGCAAAGAGGGTGTCACCCGTCAGCATAATGCCCTCGGCCTCGCAGAGGTAGCACACCGAGCCGGGGGAATGGCCGGGGGTATGGATCACGGTAAAGGTGGCGTTGCCCACCTTGATCTCATCGCCGTCGGAGAGGAGGGTATCGGCGGCCCTCCAGACCCGATCCTGACGGAAGAAGAAGGAGAAGCCGTTCTTGTCGGCATCGGTGAGCATGGGGGCGTCGGCCTCGTGGATGCAGACCTTGAGGTCAGGCTCGGCTTGGCGGAGGGTGTCGATCGACATAATGTGGTCGAAATGTCCGTGGGTGAGAAGGATCCCCACGGGGGTACAGCCGTCCTCGCGGAGCTTACGGAGGATGGCCGAGGCCGCGGCGGAGGGATCAATGATGAGGGCTTCACCGCCATCCTCCACGAGGTAGCAGTTGGAGCCGTAGGAGCCGGGGAACAGGTTGATGATCTGCAAGGCGATCCTCCTTTCGCGACGGGGACACACTCCCCCACTTTATTCATTGTACTATTATAGCACAAAACCCCCGCCTTGTCTATATATTTTGCAAAAAATCCCTCCCGAAACTCAAAAAATCCCCCCGCAAAAGCGGGGGGATGGATGACTGTTGGGAACGGGCGGGAAGAATTACTTCTTCTCCTCCTTCTCGTCCAGGAAGTACTGGGAGTAGATGGTGTTGGCGGTCTTGAACAGCTCGAACTCCTTGTAAGCGCACTCGTTGCACTCGGTGAACTTCAGCTCGCCGAAGTTGGCGGTGACGTAAGCCTTACCGGTCTCCAGGTACTTGGCGTAGCCGCTGATCTTGGCCTTCTGGAAGGTCAGGCCGTTGTAGTAGTTCTCGTCGGTGCGCTTGAGCTGCTTGGACATGACGGTAACATCCAGATTGAAGACCACAGGGATGATGGGCAGATCGTTCATGAGGATGCCCTCAGCCTTGCGGAGGTTCTCGGCGCGGTTGGCGATGGTCTTCTCGGCGAAGATCTCCTCCATCACGGCGTTGTACTCCTCGCTGTCGTAACCGGTGATGTGGGGAGTCAGCAGGTACTCGTCGGGGTTGGACATATCCATGCCGCGGCCCGAGAAGGGCTTGGCGAAGGGAGCCAGAACCGAGAAGGGATCTGCGGAGAAGGCTACGTAGTCGAAGATGATGGCCTCGAAGGTGCCCTTGCGGAGCTCCTCGGCGTAGAGATCATCGCTGATGTCCACGGGAATGGAATCGGTGTACTTGTAGTAGTCGTTGTTGGTGATGGTACCGATCTTCTTGGCGGAGACGTTGAAGCCCAGAGCCTTCCAGTTCTCCACGATGATGTCGGCGATGGCGCAGTGGACCTCGTCGTAGGCGGCCACGGTCAGCTCGAAGGTGTACTGGGAGGGCTTGATGCCGGCCTCGGACAGGAGAGAGGCGGCCTTGGCGGCGTCGGTGCCAAGGAATTCGTAAGGAGCGGTGCAGGCGTTACGGAACAGGGACTTGGCGGAGCCTGCCTCGTACACACCGGTGGGAACCAGACCGTTTGCGGCCTGAGCGTAGACCACGGCCTCCACGATGGCGTTACGGTCAATGGCCAGGGACAGAGCCTGACGGACCTTGGCGTCGGCGAAGAGCTTGGCGCCCTCCTCGGTGCCGTTGTCCACGATGGCGTTCTGGTTGAGGTAGATAGAGTTGGTGGAGAAGGACTTATCGTCGATGACGGCGTCAGCGGCGATGGAGCTGTCCTTACGGAGAGCCAGAGGCACGTCAGCGATGTACATGACCATACCGGCGTCGTACATAGCCACCAGCTGCTCGTCGGTCAGGGAGCAGTCCACAGTGATCTTGTAGGGAGTGACAGACTTCTTCAGACGGTCCTCCTCGTTGTCGCGGAAGTAGTAGATGTTACGCTCCAGCATGAAGTCGGTGATGGTCTGCTTCCAGCCGTCCTGACCCATCTTATCAAAGCCGTTGGCATCCACGTACTCGTGCAGTGCGTCGAAGAACTTCTCCTCGGTGGAGGTCTTGACGTTCACGCGACCCAGCTTGAAGGGACCGCTGCACACCATGGTACCGGGCTTCTTGGCCCAGTCGTCGGACTTGGAAACGATATCGTCACGCAGGGGAGCCAGAGCCAGGCTGGTCAAGTTCAGCATGAACTGATCGTAGTCGATGGGGCCCTCAAAGTAGATCTCCAGCATCTGCTGCTCGGCGGGGTAGATACGCACGTCGTCGATGGAGCAGTCACCCTCCTTGGCGGCGCGGGCGTTCTTGATGTCGAACAGGAGAGAGGCGGCCTCATAGTTGGCGTCCACCTCAAGGAGACGCTTCCATGCGAAGACGATGTCGTTGGCGGAGATGGCGGTACCGTCGGACCAGTTGGTGTCGTGCAGGTACAGCTGCATCTTGTACTCGCCCGCGGCGGGATTCTCCTCAATGACGTACTCGGAGACAAGAGACTTTCTGACCTTGCCCTTCTCGTCCAGCTTGAACAGGGTGTCGAACATCAGGCTGACCACGTTGGCCACGGCCTCGTTGGTGTAGGCCTTGGCGGGGTCGAGGTCGTAGACGTTATCGGTCAGGTAGGCAGTGATATACTGACCCTTGTCCTCTTCCTTCTTCTCGGTCTTCTTCTTGTTGCTGCTCATGTCACATCCGACGAAGGACAGGGAAGCGAGCAGGGTGGCGGCGCACAGAAGCAACGCAAAGATACGCTTCATCATGGTTGAGTATTTCCTCCTTGTGTGTGCGGTGCCCTCAATGACGTTTTGGGGACACGTATACAGTTTTCTCGTACTATTATACCATACATTCCCGTTTGAATCAATAAGCAAAACGGCATATTTTTCAGTTTTGGACGGTTGCACAATCGGGCACCCGCAAAACTGTGCACTTTGCTCACGGCACATGGGGAATTTCCCCTTTTCCCGCATAGGTTTTCGGCCTTTTGGGCACACTACGGACAAATTGCCGCGAAAGACCGTGATTTTTCGCTCCGAGGAGGCCCGTTATGCCCGCAAAACCCACCGCGGTCCCGTCCCAATGCCCCGATTTTTTCCGCACCGACCTCGCCTGCGAGTCCCCCGCCCCCGCCGCCGAGACCGCCGAGGAGACCCTCCCCGCGGGGAGCCGTCCCGTGACCGTCACCCGCCGCAAGGAGGCAGACGGGGGACGGAGCGTGACCCTTTCCCTGGGGCGTATCACCGAGCGGGGGGAGGGGGATCTGCCCCATCTGGCGGGTCTGCTGGCCGACGAGCTGCGCCGCATGGCTGCTTCCCTTCTGGGGCGCGCCCCCGATCCCCCATGCCGTATTCTGGTGGCGGGGCTGGGTAATCCCGCCATGACCCCCGACGCCATCGGCCCCGGGACCCTCCGCCGCATGACCGTGACCCGCCACCTGAGGGTCTACGATCAGGGCCTGTTCGCCGCGTTGGGGTGCTGTGAGCTGTCGGCCATCGCTCCCGGGGTGCTGGGGCAGACGGGGATGGAGTCGGGGGAGCTGGTGAAATGCGCCGTCGCTCTGGTGAAGCCCCACCTCACCGTGGCCGTGGACGCCCTGGCCGCCGCAAGCTGTGAGCGGCTGTCCTCCACGGTGCAGATCAATGACCGCGGTGTCTCCCCCGGGGCGGGCATCGGCAACCGCCGTATGGCCATAACCGCCGAGACCCTGGGCTGTCCCGTCATGGGGGTGGGGATCCCCACGGTGGTGGATTCAGCCACGCTGGTATGGGACGCCCTCACCCGCGCGGGGATGGATACGGGCAGTCTGCCGCCCGCTCTGGAGGAGGTGCTGAACGGGGGGCGGAGCTTCATCGTGGCCCCCAAGGACAGCGACGAGGTGGTGGAGCTGAGCTGTCGGCTTCTGGCCATGGGGCTGGACCGCGCCTTCGGTGTGGGGGAACTGTGACCGAAAAAGGGGGTGCGCGGAGGTCTGTTTTCCTCCCGTTTCGCATATAGTAAGGATGAATCCAAAGAATCAGGAGGTTCATCATGCAGGATCATCACCCCATCCCTTCGGAAATCCCCGCCGACGCCCCTCTTTCCACCCACGTCCGCAGGCCCAAGCTCTACCTGCGCATCGAGGAGCTGTTCCCGCCCCTGTCCTTCCCTGCCCGCCGACGGCTTTTGGCGGTGGGGGTACTGGCCGCGGCGGTGACGGTGGGTCTGCTCCTCTGGCCGCGGGAGGTGAGCCAAACAAGACCGCCCACGGGGGACGGGGGCATCCACGGCGGTATCCCGTCCCAGACCCAAGGAGGGGACAACGAGACCGACCTTGATCGTGAAAGTGATTCCACCGAAAGCGAGGCCGAGTGCACCCCCGCCGACACCGCTCCCGAGCCCGCCGAGTCGGATCCCCCGCCCGAAGCCGACAGCGGGGCAGACCTTCCTACCCACACGCCTCCCGCCACAGAACCCTTTACCTCCGAGGCGGACACCGAGGAAGCCTCCCGTCCCGACACCGATGGGACGGTGAGTGAGAGTCCCACCGCGCAAGAGACCCCAACCGAAACCGAGCCGCCTGCCGAGGCCGACTCCGAAACGGTTACCGAAGCCCCCACCGAGGAGCCTACACAGCCCATTCCCGACGGCTGTCTGCCCTTTGTCTCTGTGGACAGAAGCGAGACCACGCTGGGGGTGGGGTACATAGACAGCGGCGGCATTACCCTCCCCGCGGCTCTGCCCACCGACTCCCCCTTTGAGGTACAGTCCCCCGCGGTTCTCCTGGTCAACACCCACCCCTACGAGGGCTACGGCGGAGGGTCGGCATGGTATGACCCGACCCTCGGGGGTCTGGCGGTCACCGACTCCCCCAACGCCCCCGACGGGGTGGTGGCTCTGGGCTCCGCCCTGGCCCGCACCCTGCGGGATCAGGGGATAACCGTCATCCAGCTCCGCATCCCCGTATCGGCGGGGGATTCGGCCTCGGCCATCCACGACCGCACCGAGGAGGCCATCCGCTACTACCGACGTCTCTACCCCGACATCGGGCTGGTGCTGGATCTCCGCCGCTCGGCCGAGCTGACGGCGGAGGGGGGGATCCTCGCCACCCGAGGGGAGCTGAACGGCACCCCCTGCGCCCAACTGCGGCTGTCGGTCAACGGCGGGCGGGATGAACAGGCACTCGGGTATGATCTGACGGTGGCTCTCTCCATCCGTGAGGGCCTGTGGGACACCGAGCCCACCCTCAGCCGTCCCGTACGGGTCAAGAACGGCGGGGGGATCGCAGGGGATCTGACCGATCTGCGGGTCCTGACCCTGGAGATGGGGTCGGCGGGGAACACCTACGCCGAGGCACGCGCTTTGGTGGAGCCTCTGGCGAGAGCGATTTCGGTCACCGTCCAAAAATATAGTTGAATTTGGAAAAATAATTTCCAAAACCCCTTTACAAACGACAAAATATGTGGTATAATAGTTCCAAATAAAGAATTACCGCACACCTTTGCGGAGATGGAGCGCCCATGGAACAGGAAACCTATCTGGAACGCATCAAAAAGCTGAAGAGCAGCCGTAAGATCACCAACGACAAGCTCTCGGAAATGACGGGGATCCCCCTGGGCACGCTGTCCAAGCTGCTGGCGGGCATCAGCGATTCCCCCAAGCTCTCCAACATCGTGGCCATCAGCCGCGCCCTGGATTGCTCGCTGGATTGGCTCATTACGGGTGTGCCCGAGAACACCAACAACTACACGTTGGAGCCCGACGAGATGACGCTGGTGGAGTCCTACCGCGAGCTGGACAGCTACGGCCGCGCCCTGACTCTGGCGGTGATGGACATGGAGAAGGCCCGCGCCATCCGTCAAGCTGACGAGGAGGCCATCAAGCTCCACGACGTAGCCCGCCGAGGTGCACGACGGGGTGCCGCCCGCATCCACCGCCCCGAGGAGGCCACCGACGTGACTCCCGAGAGCGCTACCCTCACCGAGACCTCCGCGCCATTCCGCATGACCGTCTCCGAGGAGACTCCCGCCGATACTCCCGCTCTGCCCGAGGCCCCCGCGGCTACCGTGGCACAGCTGACCGCCGCCGACCTCATCCGCGGCGGTGCCGCCGACACCGAGCAGTCCCCCGAGACCGCCGTTCCCCGCTCCCGCCTCACCCGCTCCACCGACCTGCCCGCGGGTCTGCGCCGTCGGAGCATCGGTCTGTACGATATGCCTGTTTCGGCGGGTGTCGGTGAATTCCTGGCCGACTCTACCCGCATCGAGGACATCAGCATTCCCGACGATCCCCGTACCGCCGAGGCCGACTACGCCCTCCGCATCAACGGCGACAGCATGGAGCCCAAGTATCACTCGGGTGACGTCATCCTCATCCAGACCACCGACACCGTGGAGGAGGGAAAGCTGGGCATCTTCGTGCTGGATGGCTCGGGCTACTTCAAGCGGTACGGCGGCGACCGCCTCATCTCCCTCAATCCCAAGTATCCCCCCATCCCCCTCAAGGACTTCGAGGACGTGGCCTGCTGTGGCCGCGTGGTGGGGAAGCTCAAGAGAAAGTGATCCCATTCCAACAGAAAAGGGAGCTGACACGCGCGGTCGGCTCCCTTTTGTTTTACATCAGCTTCTTGACACAGCACAACGCCTTGATCATACACCCCGCCACCAGCAGGGTCATAGCCCCCGCGGCCAGATCGAAGTAGCGGATGGTGAAGCCCCCCGTCACCGACATAGTGTCGGAATTGGAGCCCTTGACCTGTGTCTGCCCCGTGGGGTCGTCATCCATGTCGGGAATATGCCGCTTTTCCAGCGTATACTGCATGGAGATGGCGGGCTTGCGCAGGCATTTCATCCATTGACCCAGGCAGCAGGTCTTATGGTTTTGCTCCATGAGGCAGAGCATATCGTCGGCACCGTTGGTGGGCGCCTTGTTCGCGGTCGCGGATTCCGTGGCGGCGGCGGTTGTGCCGGTTTGGTTGAATTTATCTTGATTCTGGTTTCCCATGTTAGATACCCCCGTGAAATGGTGTTCAAGGGTAGTGTGCGACGGAGGGGCGGCGGGTATGCGCGGTAGATTTTTCAAATTTGGGTTTATCGGGCTGTTGGGTTTCCTCGTTCTATGCCTTCCCCAGCGGGGAAGGGGGACCACCGTAGGTGGTGGATGAGGAGAGTGGGTTTGGTTTTTTATTCGGGTGTATACGGAAACCCTTGATACGACAAGAAAATTCATATCCGATGCCGAGCGGAAACTTGCTCTCCTCATCCACCGCTCCGCGGTCCCCCTTCCCCGCTGGGGAAGGCAAGTGACGAGGAACCCCACCGACAAACCCCAATTTCCCACCCAAACCAAAAGGGAGAAACCCATCGGCTTCTCCCTTTAATCCTTCAATTCAACCCATCAGGGCTGTGCGCTGGAGCTGATCTGCATAGCTCCCTCGTCGGCGTTGATGGTGCCGGGGCAGTTCAGCGTATCGCCGCCGCAGGTACCGGTGACGGCGCAGCCTGCCTCCACGGTGATGGACATGGTGGCCTGAATGGCGTCGTCAATGCAGTTGATCTCCACCTTGGAGCCGGCGGTGATCAGGATGTAGCCCTTATCGGTGCGGTCGGCGGTATCCGACTTGATGGCGTCCTCGCCGCCCGAAAGCTTGACGGTGGCGTTCTCGATCTCCACGCTGTCGTTGCCCTTCAGGATGTTGTTGACACCCGTGACGTT
>JAFULU010000054.1 GCA_017483125.1 Clostridia bacterium | reverse complement strand
CTCGCCGTCAGGCGAAATCAGCCTTTTTGTGAGTTTGCGAGATGCCCTTCGGGCACGATATGCCTTGCAGGCGAGATGTGCCCTTCGGGCGAGATATGCCCTTCGGGCGTGACGGGCTCCGCCCGATAAACCCAAATTTGAAATCTCCACTTCGACAAAACAAAGAAAAGGACGCACCCAAAAACGGATGCGTCCTCTGTTTTGCGAAATGCTCGGAATTACTCCTCGGTAGAGTAAACCACGCCGTCCTCGGCGGGAGCCTCCTCCACGGGAGCGGCCTCCTCAGCAACCTTAGCCTCCTCCAGCAGAGCGCGGATGGACAGGCTGACCTTCTGGTTGTCGTTGTCGATGTCGATGATCTTGGCATCCACCACCTGACCGACCTCCAGGACGTCGGCGGGCTTGCCGATCTTGTGGTCAGCGATCTGGGAAATGTGGATCAGACCATCCACACCGTCCACGATCTCAGCGAATGCGCCGAAGGGCATCAGGCTGACGATCTTGACAGCGGCGGTGTCACCGATAGCGTACTGGTGAGTGAAGATGAACCAGGGGTTGGTTGCCTCGGTCTTGTAGCCCAGGGAGATGCGCTTCTTCTCGGCGTCGTAACTCTTGACGAAGACGGTGATCTCGTCACCGATAGCCAGAACCTCGGCGGGGGACTTGATGCGCTTCCAGGACAGCTCGGAGCAGTGAACCATACCGTCCACACCGCCCAGGTCGACGAACGCGCCGTAGCTGGTCATGGACTTGACGGTACCGGTGTAGATCTTACCCTCCTCGATCTCCTCCCAGAAGGCCTTCTCCTGAGCGCGCTTCTGGTCACGGAGAACCAGACGGATGGAGCCCTTGGCTCTCTTGCGGTCAGCGATCTCCAGGATGCGGAGAGTCACGGTCTGGCCAACCAGAGTGGACAGGTCGCCCTCACGGGGAATACCGGTGTGGGCTGCGGGGATGAAGATGCGGTTGTCGCGGACAATGGCCTCGACGCCGCCCTTGTTGACCGAAATGACCTTACCCTCCAGATTCTCGCCTGCCTCGTAAGCGGCGACGATGCTCTGCCAGTTCTTGTCGGAGTCAACACGCTTCTTGGAGAGCTCAGCGAAGCCGTCGCGGTCGCTGACACGGATCACGAATGCCTCCACCTCATCTCCGATTTTGAACATCTCGCTGAGTTTTGCGGAAGGATCATCGGTGATCTGCTCCTGCTTGATGACGCCGGTTACCTTAGCACCGAGGTCAAGCTGGATCTCACCTGCGCTGATGCTGGTGATGATACCGGTTACAGTGTCTCCTGTATTTAATGTCTTGAGGGAATCCTCAAGCAGTTCCGCGAAGTTTTCGTTCAGGGTCTCGCTCATTTTGTTTGTTACCTCCTCTATAATGTCGTGGGGAGTTGAGGCTCCTGCCACGATCCCTATTCGATGATAGGGCAGACTCTTATTGGGCAGCTCCTCGGCACGCTCCACCCACACGGTGTCAGCACAAATGCTCCTACAGATCGAATAGAGCTTGGCAGAGTTTGAACTGTCTCTGCCTCCGATCACAACGACGTGATCACATTTGCGTGCGAGCTCGGCGGCTTCGGTTTGCCTGGAGTCCGTAATACTGCAAATTGTATCATAAATATATGGACACTTAAAGTTCAAATTGTAAATTTTTTTTGTATTTTCCCATTCAATGATATTTTGGGTGGTCTGGGCCACCAGAACGGGGGTCAGGGAGCCGTCCGTGAGGGTGGGATCCTCCCCGAGAAGCGTCTCGGCCTCGGCGGCGTTGCCGAAGACCACCTTTTTGCCCTTGAAGCGGCTGAGGAAGCCCACCACCTCGGGGTGGTCGGGAGAACCCAGCACCGCCAGAAAGCGGTCGTCCTTCCCTGTCTCCCTCTTTGCCCGCTCGTTGGCCTCGTTGTGCTCGGAGCATATGCGGTGGATCTTCTTGACGAAGGAGCAGGTGCAGTCCACGAAGGAAAAGGCGGGATTGGCGGCGGAAAGGCCGGTCAGAAGGTTCTCGGTCTCCTCGGTCATGCCGTGAGCGCGGACGAAGACCTTGACGGGGGACTCGGGGGTAGCCTCGGCGGCCAGACGGGGAAGCTCCTCGGCGGAGATAACGGTCACCCCGCCCGCGGCCAGACGGCGGTTATAGATCTCGTTGTGGATGAGGCGGCCCAGGGTAAAGATGCGCTCTCCCGCGGGGTGCTCCGCCATTTCGGTCTCCACGGCCTTGGTGGCGCGGGCGACACCGAAGCAGAAGCCCGCGTTTTTGGCGACAATGACGGTGGGTGTATGGCTCATGGTGTACTCCTTATTGGGTTTCGGTGGGTGCTTTCCTTCATTGGCTCCATTGGGTCAGAGTCCCTTGGCACCAGCGCAGAAGCCCCGCGAAGGCATTGTCGAAATCCTGGGATTCCCCCTCCGAAAGCCGCAGGGACAGGGCCAGGATCTCCCGATCATCCCCCTCCAGTGCCTCCAAAAGCTCCTTTTTGGTGGCTACGAAGCTCCCCGTCCGCAGGTAATGGATATTCTGCAGGATGAAGAACACCGACTTACAGGACGCCGCCAAGCGGGCCTGATTTTTGTCCCGCGAGGCGTGGATATACCGATGGCACAGCTCGTGGTAGAGGTTCCCGACGCTGACCTTGACGTATTGGATCACGTCCTCCCGAGTATAGGCGGGCACGAAATCAGCCAGACGGCCGTAGAGATCCCGTGTGGTATGGAGCAGATGGCACACCTCCGGGGTATTCCATGCCGCCATATCTTCCCGACTACAGACAAAGCCGCAGGAGCGGTCGTAGTCCCCCACCGAGATCAATAGCTCACGGTAGGTGTCCAGCGTGGAGGCATCGATTTCATCAAATACGACCATCACGTCAATATCGCTGGTCTCGGTGGCCTCACCCCGCAGGTAGCTTCCCTGCAATCCCACGTAGAGCAGGCGGTCGCCGAAGGTATGGGTCAGCCCGCCGATCAGACGGTCCAGATAGATTTGGATATCCATGGAGAATCAATCCCCCAGCTCGCAGACCCTCTCGAAGAGGTAGTCCGCGACTCTCTGGTACTCGCCGGGAGCCTCGGGGTCGTAATTCATCTCCTCGATGGTGATGGGCTTGCCCACGATGACCTCCTTGCGGCAGAGGAAGAAATGCTTGTTGTTCTTGACCTTGATGAACACGGGCAGAACGGGGACCCCCGCCTTCAGGGCGATCATGGCCGCCCCCGTCTTGACCGAGGTCTTGCGGGGATCCACCTTATTGTAGCGGTGGCCCTGGGGGAACATACCCACGCAAACGCCCGCCTTGAGCATTTCAATGGTATGCTTGACCGCTCCCACGTCGGCGCCGCCGCGGTTGACGGGGTAAGCACCCAGCGCGCGGATCAGAACATTCAGAAGGGGAATTCTGAACAATTCCTTCTTGGCCATGAAGTGGGGCTGACCGTGCTTCAGGACACAGCAGAGGTAAATGGGGTCCGCCCAGGTGCGGTGGTTGGCGATCACCAGATAGGCCCCCTTGTCGGCGGCAGGCTCGTTCTCGGTGCCCCGCACCCGCATATTGCAGAGAAAGCGGAGGGGGTAGGTGAGAACCACCTTGATCACCTTGTACAGCCCGCTCATGGGCTTGGGGATCTTGCGGGTCTTGTCGGTCTTACTCATGGTCAGATCTCCTTCCCTTTCTTGGCCAGGCCCTCGCGGATCACCGTCATCAGTGCCTCCACGGCCTCGTCGAAGCCGTCGTAGGAGTTGTCGAAGTGGACAGCGTCGGGGGCGGCGATGGCGGGGGCGACGTCGCGGTTGCGGTCCTGTTCGTCGCGGCGGATCATGTCGGCCAGGACGTTCTCGTAGGTGTCGGGCATACCCTTCTCGGCCAGCTCCCGGGTACGGCGGCGGGCACGGGCCTCGGGGGAGGTGGTGAGGAAGATTTTCACGTCGGCGTCGGGGAGGATGACGGTACCGATGTCGCGGCCGTCCATGATGACGGAATTTTTGGCGGCGATATCCTTCTGGGTATCCAAAAGGTACGCACGGACCTCGGG
>JAFULU010000053.1 GCA_017483125.1 Clostridia bacterium | reverse complement strand
TGTTTTTGACTCTGATGGCCGTTCTGGGACTTACGGGTCTGACCGCCTGTGTGGATACCCCCGAGGCCCCCGAGACCGACCCCGATACCACCGCCTCCGTCACCGAGCCCGACACCCACACCGACCCCGCGGACACCACCGAGGCTCCCACCGAGCCCCCCACCGAGCCTGCCGAGTCGGATACCGAGCCCGAGGAAGAGCCTACCGCTCCCGCCTTGGGGGATCGGATCGACCTCGTCGCCCATACAGTGACAGCGGGTGACGGCAAGATCACCCTGACCATGGCCGCCGAGGTCAAGGAGGCGGGGCTGACGGGCACCGTGAAGCTTACCCTGTCCGACGCAAGCGGTACCATTTCGGAGTCCTCCTTTGCCGCCGACGGAGCGCATACCGCCGTGCTGGAGTGCCCCGCCGATCAGCTGAACGGGGAACTGACCCTTGTGGGTGCCGTTACCTCTCCCGACGGCGAGGTGCTGGACGAGATGACCCTACGGATGAAGAACGGTCTCCCCCAACTGACCCTCGACGGTGTCCGCTGTGTGGTGGCCGCCATGACCGCTGAGGAGAAGGCTCATACGGTGACGGGCGTGCTGGCACCTGTGAAGCCGAACGCCTCGGGCGGTACCTACGCCATCGACCGCCTGGGTGTCCCCTCCATCACCGTCAACGACGGCCCCGCGGGGGTGCGGTACTCCACCTCCATCTGGTACCCCTCGGTGCACAACCTCACCGCCTCCTGGGATCCCACCCTGATCGCCGAGGTGGGACAGTCCATCGGTGAGGATTCCCTGGCCCTGGGCATTGACATCGTCCTGGGCCCCGGTATGAACATCCAGAAGAACGTCCTCTGCGGGCGCAATTTCGAGTACTGCTCCGAGGATCCCATTCTGACGGGCATTATGTCTACTGCCTACGTCAAGGGGATGCAATCCTCGGGAGCGGGGGCCTGTATCAAGCACTTCGCCGCCAATAACCAGGAGACCGCCCGCGGCTCCACCTCCGCCAATATCACCGAGCGGGCCCTGCGGGAGATCTACCTCAAGGCCTTCGGGATGGTGGTGGCCGACGCAGATCCCCTCACCGTCATGTCCTCCTACAACTGCCTCAACGGGGACCACACCTCGGTCAAGAAAGAGCTTCTTACCGACATTCTCCGCGGGGAGTTCGGCTTTGAGGGCTTCGTCATGTCCGACTGGGGCGCGGCGGGGACCATGACCGATAAGGTAAACGCGGGCAACGACGTGAATATGCCCGGTAACGAAACCGACCCCGCCGACGTGCTGGCGGCCTACAAGGCGGGTCAGATCACCGACACCGCCCTGGACGCCTGCTGTTACCGCGTCCTCACCGTAGTAGCCCAGTCCCCCACCCACAAGGGCTTGGAGATGAACACCCGCGTGGACGTCAAGAACCATCACAAGGTGGCCACCGAGGCCGCCGCCGATACCGTCATTCTGCTCCAAAACAAGGATTCCGCCCTGCCTCTGGCCAAGAGCACTTCGGTGGCCGTCTTTGGCAACGGTGCCTACCAGACCGTTTTCGGCGGTGCGGGCTCGGGCAGCGTGTCCCCCAACACCACCGTGAGCATTGTGGAGGGCCTGCGCAAGACCTCGGGCCTGTCGGTGTACGGCTCCCAGAATAATCCCTTCAAGAACTGCGATTACCACGACGCCATGGATCCCTCCAAGGATATCCCCGTCACCGAGGCCTACGCCAATGAGATGGCCGAGGGGGCTGACGTGGCCCTCATCGTCATCTCCCGCGGCTCCACCGAGGGACAGGACCGCTCCAATCTCAAGGGCGACTTCCTTCTGAACGACACCGAGGCCGACATGATAAACCGTGTGTCGGCGGCCTTCCACGCCAAGGGCAAGAAGGTCATCGTGGTTCTCAACATGGGCTCTCCCATGGAGGTGGTCTCCTGGCGGGACAAGGTGGATGCCATCCTGTACCTGGGCTACGCGGGGCAGGGAAGCGGTACCGCACTGGGACAGGTGCTGACGGGGGAGGTCAACCCCTCCGCCAAGACTGCCATGACCTGGCCCGTGGACTACGATTCCACCCCCGCCGCCGACTATTTCCCCGGCAGTGCCAAGGACGTGACCTACTACGAGGACATTTACGTGGGCTACCGCTACTACACCACCTTCGGCGTGGGCGTGGCCTACCCCTTCGGCTTTGGTCTGTCCTATACCAACTATGAGTACAGCGATCTCACCGTCAAGCAGAACACCGACGGTACCCTCTCCGCCTGGATCACCGTGACCAACACAGGCTCGGCGGCGGGGCGGGAGATTATCCAGCTCTACGTCACCAAGCCCGAGACCCTCCAGGAGCAGGCGGCTCTGGAGCTGTGCGGCTTCGCCAAGACTGATGTCCTCGCCCCCGGGGAGAGTCAGCGGGTGTACGTCCGCGCTTCGGTGGAGTCCCTCATGACCTACGATACCGCCGAGAGCCGCTGGATCCTGGACAAGGGAGACTACACTGTCTCGGTGGGGGCCTCCTCCGCCGATCTCAAGGCCAAGGCCACCGTATCCGTGGGTGAGGTCACCGTGGTGCAGGACGTGGAGAACCGTTGCGCTCCCGATACCAAGTTTGATTACATCCAAAAGGCCACCTACAAGGTGCCCGACCCCACAAAGAAGCGGGTGAATCTGGCTCTGAACAAGTCCGCCTCCTCTAACTACAGCGAGAGCGACAGCCTGAACCCCTCTCTGGCGGTGGACGGCTCGGCTACTACCCGCTGGAGCGGTATAGGTCTGTCCACGGGTACCCACTACTGGCAGGTGGACCTGGGGCAGATCTACGCCATCGGCGAGGTGGATATCCTGTGGGAGTCTATCCACGCCCCCTTTACCGTTCTGCTCTCGGAGGACGGCAAGAGCTTCACCGCCCACAAGGTCTACGTGGACGACGGCTCCATGGTGACCGAGATCAACCTGAAGGGCGCCAAGACCCGCTTCATCCGCCTGGAGATCCCGCGGGGCAACTACGTCTCCATCTATGAGCTTCGCGCCTACGAGGCCACCGACGAGGACATGGCCGCGGGCAAGGAGGAGGCTACGCGGGTCAATATCGCCAAGGACAAGACCGTCACCGCCACCGCCCGGGAGGGCGCGTACATGAAGGAGTACGCCGTGGACGGAGATATGACTACCCGCTGGGGCTCTCTGCCCTCGGGAGAGGCCTGGCTACAGGTGGATCTCGGAAAGGTCTGCGCGGTCAAGGGCATCGAGGCCTTCCTTGAGGCGGCGTGGGTGCCCTACCGCATCGAGTATTCGGCGGACGGGGAGCACTACGAGACCCTGCGCGAATGCCAAAAGGACGAGCTGACCGTGGTGTTGGATGATCTGAACGTGCAGGCCCGCTACATCCGCCTCACCCGTGAGGGCGAGAACTGGTTCAGTATCTACGAGCTTGCCGTGTACGGTGAATGATCCATAAAATAAGGAAGCTCCCGAGGGATCGGGGGCTTCTTTGATGAATTTGGGTTTGTCGGTCTCATCAAATATCTGTAGGGAGCGGTGCCCTCACCGCTCCGCCATATGAACATACCGATCCGTTTTGGGTGTGTCATGAGAAAAGGTCGGTCTGACAAAACGAAATGGGAATATTCTGGTTGCGGAGCGGTGAGGGCACCGCTCCCTACAATGGGTTGTTGGTTGCCTATACTTCATGGGCCAACTCACGACAATCCCCACTTTCACCCAAAAGGGACGGCCGAAACCCAATACCGTTAAGTTAAGCCTCCCCCTTTGGGGGAGGTGGCACGCGAAGCGTGACGGAGAGGGCGTTTCATGCGGCATTTGCCCTCTCACCCGCCTTCGGCGGGAGCTCTCCCAGAGGGAGAGCCTTTTTTCGTTTTTCTTAACTTAATGGTATTGGGCCGAAGCCGTCCCTTTTGAATCCTATATCAGATTTTTATTCCTGCTTGAAGACGCGGTCCAGGCCTCTCTGGGCACCCTTGCCGTTGGACTTCATGTAGGAGGCGAAGTTGTTGCGTCCCGCCTCGCACATCTTGGGAACCATGTAGACCAGCGCGTCCATGGAGCCCGAGGAATTGCAGGCGATCAGACCCACGTCCGAGACCTGAGAGGCCCAGATGATATCCAGCATCTCGGCGTCGTCGGGAGCCTCGGCCAGCTTGGTGCCCAGGAGCTTCTCGTAGTAAGCCACCTTGACGTCGGCGGTGTAGTAGCCCATGAGCTCCAGCACCTCACCCACCATGTCGGTGTTCTTGATGGCACCGGGGACGCCCATCATGCCGTTCCAGTTGAGGGACTTGTACTCGGCCTGCTGCTCGTCCCACAGGGGGTAGGGAAGCACGCCGAAGCGGAGGTCCTCCTCGCGGAATTTGATCAGCTCGCCGCTGTCGTAGAGCTGGAACAGGCACTTGCCGTGGGCAAAGTTCAGGGGAGTACCGCCGGTGGACTTCCAGAAGTAGGAGTAGTCGGCGTTGTACATATCCATGACCTTGTCGATGAGGTTGATCATCTTCTCGCTGTTGTTCTCGTAGGCGATGACAAAGTCACCCACTTCGTCGCGGTCCACGATCTTCATGTCCGAGGAGGTGACCAGACTGATGAGGGGCACCCAGCCCCAGCCGCTGATGCCGTAGGTGTCGTTCTCGGTCCACTTGCCGTCGCCGTCATCCGCCGAGACCGTGGAGGCCATGGAGATGAGCTTATCCAGGGTCCAGGTCTTGTTGCGGACGTCACCGTAGGGCTCGGTCAGATTGTATTCCTTCATGAGGTCCTTGTTGAAGACCACCAGCTTGACGGCGGACAGGCAGAAGTCGTTGTAGCCCAGCAGGTACTTGTCCTCCACCTTGACCTCCTCCATGAGGTCGGAGGCCCAGTAGGGGGCGTCGAGGTTGATGGCGTCCAGCTCACCCATGTCGTAGAGGGCGTTGGAGGTGACCAGATCGGTCAGACCCTGATAGACGTGGGTCAGCACCAGCTGGTAGCTGTCGTCACCCGCCTGGACGGTCTTGCTGACGTTGGCGGCGTAGGCAATCCAGTCGCCCGCGTCCTGATGGACCAGATTCACTCCGAGGTGATCCTTGATCTTGATACCGCGCTCGTAGACAGCGGTCTCCAGATCGCCCGCCTTGATGTCCTCCATATCCTCAATGGCGATGGTATCCCGGGAGTAGGTACCGCCGATGACGATGTTGAAGTCCTCGCCGTAGTCCTTGACGGCGATGTCGGGCTTGTACTCGGTCTCGCCCTCGGTCTCGGTCACGTTGTCTCCCGCGGTGGTGACGGTCTCGTCCGGGGCGTTCCCGCAGGCAACCGTACCCAGCAGGGTGAAGAGACACAGGAGCAGGGCCAGCATACGGATCAGAGTAATGTGCTTCATGGGTTTCTCCTTTTCCATAAGATTACAAGTCCATTATAGCACAGGGGGCAGGGAAAGTCAACAGAAACGCCCCATGGCAAAGTGACGAAAATGCGCCCGTATGGCGAAAAGGGCGGTTTGGGACGAGAAAAAGGGGGCTCCTACCAAATATTTTCCCGAAACCGTTGCAATTTCACGGATTTTGTGATATACTATTTCTGATTAAAGAAAACCAAGGATGGAACATAGATATGAAAAGCAATCACGTTTCCCGCTTCATCGAGTGCGGGAAGATCATCAATACCCACGGCTGTCACGGGGACGTGAAGGTAGAGCCCTGGACCGATACCCCCCGCGACCTCATTGACCTGGGCCGCGTATTCGTGGGCGAGGGCGAGACCAAAAAGGAGATGAGGATCCTCCGCGGATCGGTCCTCCAGGGGCGTTTCCTCATGCTCTCGCTGGAGGGTGTCACCGACATGAACGCCGCCGACTCTCTCCGTAACACCGTCCTCTACGCCGACCGTGAGGACTTTGATCTGGAGGAGGGGCAGTACTTCCTCTCCGATGCCATCGGTCTCCCCGTGCTGGACGGACGCGAGGGCAGAGAGGGAAATCTCTTGGGCACCGTCACCGACATCTCCCCCAACGCCGCCTCGGACATCTACACCGTCAAGACCCCCGACGGTGCCGAGGTGCTGGTTCCCGCCATCCCCGTGTTCGTCACCGAGGTGGTGCCCGGCGAGTACGTCCGTATGACCCCCATCGACGGGATGTTTGAAAACTCCGACTCGGATTCGGATAAGGAGAACGGCTGATGCGCTTCGATATCATGACCCTGTTCCCCGAGCTGGTGGAGCGGGTGCTGGGTGAGAGCATCATCGGACGGGCTCAGGAGGCGGGCTATACCACCGTCAAGGCCCACAACATCCGGGACTACTCCGAGGATAAGCACCGTCGGGTGGACGATACCCCCTACGGCGGCGGCAAGGGTATGCTCATGGCCGCGCCCCCCATCTACAACTGCTACCGCGGCGTGCTGGCCGACCAGCTGAAGGACGGCTACGACGGCCGCCGACGGGTCATCTACCTCTCCCCCGGCGGGCGGGTGCTGACCCAACAGATCGCCGAGGAGCTGGCCCGCAATTACGATAATCTCATCCTCCTCTGCGGCCACTACGAGGGCGTGGACCGCCGCATCGTGGAGGAGATCGTGGACGAGGAGATCTCCATCGGAGATTACGTCCTGACGGGGGGCGAGATCCCCGCCTGCATTCTGGTGGACTGCGTGGCCCGCCTTACCGAGGGAGTCCTGGCCGCCCCCGAGTGCTACGAGAACGAGAGCATCTCCTCGGGGCTTCTGGAGTATCCCCAGTACACAAGACCCGTGGACTACCACGGCATGAAGGTGCCTCCCGTGCTTCTGTCGGGAGACCATAAGAAGATCGGCGAGTGGCGCAAGGACGCGGCTCTTGAGCTGACCCGCAGGCAACGCCCCGATCTGCTTCCCCCCGAGGAGGACACCCCTCCCGACGGCGGAAAAAAGAAGAAACAGTAAGCTTTCGCCATACCCGAGTATTACAGGAAAGGAGGGAGGACCGTGGCCAAGCAACCTACCCGCGGTATTGTGTGGGACAGCCTCAACCGAGGCACCGCCAAGCTGTACCGCCTCATTGCGGGCTCCTTCGTGGGCCGTGTCATGACGGGCTACCGCCGTGCCGATGCCGCCTTTGCGGGTGGCAAGCGCTACACGGGCCGTCACACCTGCGCCCCCATGTCCCCCGCCCGCCTGAAGCTCCTGACCGCGCTGGAATCGGGACTTTTGTTCAAGGGCATCCGCGCCCTGTTCGGAGGGCTCTTCGGCCTCCCTATGGCTCTGTACGGCCTGTTTTTGCTGACCTACGGCTTTTTCGGTGTCGTCGGCTACTTCGCTCTGCCCTACCTCTACCGCCCTCTGGCCCCCGATCTGGAGCACCTGGTGCTGTCTGCGGTGGTGGCTCTTCTGGCCATTCCCTTGATGCTCACCAAAAAGACCTTGGCCGAGACCTTGGGTACGGGCGGAATTCCCTACCTCATCTTCGTTCGCTTTCTGGGAATCCCGCGGGATCGGCTGGATATCCCCCGCCGTAAGCTCCCCGCCGTCCTGCCCTACCTCACCGCGCTTCTGGCGTTGGGAGCGGCCTTTGGGGCGCTGGTGAGTCACGTCCTGCTGGTTCCCGCCATCCTTCTGGGCATCGGGGCTCTGGGATTGATCTTCTCCTTCCCAGAGGCGGGCGTGATCCTATCCACAGTTATGCTTCCCGCCATCTGGCTGGACCGCGACCTGCTCCTTTGGCTGGCCGCCCTGATCGTGCTGACCTGGCTCAGCTACGGAGTCAAGCTCCTGTTCCTCCACCGCAGTCTCCGCTTCGGCCTGCTGGATACCGTGATCCTGATCTTCGGGGGGCTTATCCTCCTTTCGGGCTGTACGGGTGTATTGGTGACCGCCGAGACCGTCATGACGGGGATCCTGCTCTTTGTCTGCCTCACCGACTATTTCCTTATTGTCAACCTCATGACCACCCGCGACTATATCAACCGTTGCCTTCTGGGCGTGGGGGTTTCGGTGGCGGTGGTGACCCTGTTGGCCTACCTGCGTATCGTCCCCGTGGACGATCTGGGCTGGTTGGAGGGCTCCCGCGGCGGTAACGCCATCATCGCGGGCATGGAGAACCTCATTGAGAGGCTGTCGGGTCTTTGGGTGGAGCACTCCGAGCTCTACCTCGTGCTGGTCTTCCCGTGGCTCTACGCCTACCTCAGCCATACCAAGCGGCTTTTGCGCCGTGTGGCGGGGCTTCTGCTCGTGGCCCTGGATCTTATGTTGATCCTCATGACCGATTCGGTCAGCGCCCTGTTCTGCATCCTTCTCGTGACCGTCCTCTTCATCCTTCTGTGGGATCACAAGGGACTGTCGGCGGGAGTCGTGGCCTTGCCCGCTCTGGTGGCGGGAGGACTGTGGGCCTTTTACCTCTTCCCCGTGTCCGACGCCGTTCAGACGGTTCTGTCCCGCAGCCGCCACTTCAAGGCCCTCCTCTCCGAGAGCCTCTGGAAAATGGTGTGGGACCACCCCGCGGGCATTGGCATGGGGGACGCCGCCTTCCGCGCGGTCTATCCCCCCTACGCCGCTCCCGATCTGGGGGCCGTCACCGAATGCGGCAACCTCTACTTTGAATTGCTCCTGTCCTACGGCTGGGCGGGACTCATCCTCTTTGCGGCGGTGGTGTTCCTGTTCATCCAGAAGAGCTTGACCTGTCTCGGCCACACCGCCGACCGACGGGATCGCGCCATGATCCTGGGCGGTGTCACCAGCGTGGCGGGGGCTCTGGTCTTCGGTACTGTCCGCAGCTTCATTACCTCCCCCCGCGTGTTCTTCACCCTGACGCTGGTGCTGGCTCTGTGCAGTGCCTACGAGAATCTCATTTTTGACGAAAGCGACGTGCTGACCGCGAAGCAGGCGGGGACCTCCACCGAGGAGGATCGGGTATTCCGCCGCCTGTAACATTTTACGCAAAGGAGTAGTTGTTTATGGCTTCCTTGAAACGCATTGACGCCGATCCCAAGGCCTCCAGTCTGCCCGACAGCGCCACGGCCCACCGCCCTGCCTCCCCCGCCTCCAAGAGCGGTAAGGGTGACGGAAAGCGGTCTATGGGCCGCCGAGGCTCCCGCGGCTGGGTCACCCTGGCGGTGGACATCATCCTGCTTCTGGTCATTGCGGGGCTGGTGGTAGGTGCTGTGTTTGCCTACCGTGCCATCCGCGAGCTGTACGCCCCCACGTGGGAGACCCGCGGGGTGGTCTTTGAGGTGGAGATGACGGGGATCGACCTGGATCTGGTCAAGTACGGTCAGGACGGCCGTCCCACCATGACGGGGCACCCTCTGTGGAGCTCCGACCGCTCCGACGCCGACTTTTTGGGCACCGTTACCGACGTCCGTACCGTCCTTGTGTCGGAGGCGGAAGGGAAGAACAGCCTGAACCTCTACCTGACGGTGGAGGCCACCGCCCACTACCGCGAGGGCAAGGGCTATCGCATGGGCGTCACCATGCTGCTGGCTGGTATGAAGAACACCTTTATGGCCGAGGGTCTTGTGGCTGAGGGCACCGTCATCTCCATGCACGAAAAGAGCGATGAGACCGTTGGGACGACCGAGGCGGGTACGGTTTTCGCCGAGCCCGAGGAAACGGATCCCGACGCGCAGGGATAAGGAGTGAATATGGATCATAAGATGATACAGAAACAGAAAAAACGTTGGTCCGTCATGGACACCGTCATTCTCCTGCTGGTGCTGGTGGCGGTGGCGGGGCTGATCTATCGGGTGGTCTACGCCGCCCGCAAGGACGCCGAGGCGGACCCCACCCTCTACCGCGTGTACTTCGAGGTGCTGGAGACCCACGAGAAGGTGCTGGCCGAGGTGGAGGGCTTTGACGCGGTCTACCTCTGCGAGAACGGCACCCGTCTGGGCTATATCGGTGTCTATCAGGATACCGCCACGGGAGAGTACACCGCCGCCCTGACCGTTACCCCTGCCGAGGGGGCCACGGGCAGTGACCGTGTCACCGCCACGGGTATTCTGATCTGCAATAACGCCACCCCCGCCTCGGGCGGAGGTCTGCGGGTGGGGGACAGCGGCCGCTACCTCACCCCCGGCAGTGTGCTGGAGATCCGCACCGACCGCGCCCTTCTGACGGTGCGCATTACCTCGGTTCGGGAGCATTCCTGATTTTTTTCGCCGTCCCTTGTGTAAATTGATAAAAAAATGCCGTTGGTATTATGAAAAATCCTAAATATTGACACTTGATTTATTCCTCGATTTTTGGTATACTACTGGTGTAGAATCGTCGTATTGTGCAACGGCATACAGCCGGGGTCGATCCGCACGGTCCCCCCGACGCTTGCCGCGTCTATATTATGAATTAGGAGAATGAGTCATGAAAAGTCGCGAAGTCGTTATTACCAATGCCAGCGGTCTCCACGCAAGACCTGCCACCTTCTTCATTCAGAAGGCCAACTGCTACAAGTGCACTCTGTGGGTGGAGAAGGACGACCGTAAGGTCAACGCCAAGAGCCTTCTGGGCGTGCTGTCTCTGGGCATCGCCAAGGGTATGACCGTTACCCTCATCGCTGACGGTCAGGACGAGGACGCCGCTCTGGACGGCCTCACCGCTCTCATCAACTCCGGCTTTGCCGAGTGATGGAGTCAAACCGACCATCTACATAGCAACCCGATATAACGGCGCGAGCAGACTACCCAAGCGGGTACAGAGCCCGCGCCGTTTTATCTGTACCGACCGCAAAATCGCCCACAGAAAGGAGTCCGCCTATGCCCACCCGTGAAGAGATCCGCCAAAGCCTACTGGACAAGGCCAACTCCCTGCCCCTGACCCCCGGCGTCTACATCATGAAGGACAAGGAGGGACGGGTGGTCTACGTGGGTAAGTCCCGCAAACTCAAGAACCGCGTGTCCCAGTATTTCCAGAACAGCGAGAAGAATATCAAGACTACCCGCATGGTGGCCTCGGTGTGGGATTTCGAGTATTTCCTATGCGATACCGAGATGGAGGCCCTGACTCTGGAAAACACCCTCATCAAGCAGCACAACCCCAAGTACAACATCCGCCTCAAGGACGCCAAGTCCTATCCCTACATCAAGATCACCGACGAGGCATATCCCCGCCTCATCATGACCCGCAAGCGGGACAAGGACAAAGGCAAGTACTTCGGCCCCTACTCGGGGGTCTCCACCGTCTTTTCGGTGCTGGATACCCTGCGCACCGTTCTGGCCCTGCCCACCTGCAACCGCCGCTTCCCTCGGGACATCGGCAAGGAGCGGCCCTGCCTCTACTACCAGATGGGGCGTTGCTGTGGGCCCTGTACGGGGAAGGTCACCGAGGAAGAATACGCCGCTACGGTCTCCATGGCCGTGGATATTCTGCGAGGCAACACGGGAGAGGTCAAAAGACGCCTCACCGAGGAGATGTACGCCCACGCCGAGGCCGAGCGGTTTGAGGCCGCCGCCCGCTGTCGGGATACCATCACCGCCCTGGAGCGCCTGCGCCAGAAGCAGACCGTGGTGGCCGCTCCCGATGCTGAGCAGGACGTCATCGGCTTCTATGCCGACGAGGTGGCCGCCTGCGTGTCGGTGTTCTACATCCGCGGGGGGGCCGTCATCGACAAGGAGGAGTTTCTCGCGGGGGGCGAGCGGATTCTGGACGAGGAGACTCTGGGTGCCTTCATCTGTGAGCACTACCGTGTCCGCGAGTATATCCCCAAGCAGATCCTTCTGTCCTTTGCCATGGACCCCGAGGAGCTGGAGGGCTTGTCCCGATACCTCACCGATATGGCGGGGCATAAGGTCACCGTCCGCACCCCCGAGCGGGGCAACAACCACACCCTCTGCGAGCTGGTGCGCTCCAACGCCGCCGAAAAGGCGCGGCAGTACCGTTTGGACGCCGAGAAGGACGAGGGTGCTTTGGCACGGCTGGCCGAGATATTGGAGCTGCCTACCTACCCCTCCCGCATTGAGGCCTACGATATTTCCAACCTGGGCACCGAGCACCTCACCGCGGGCATGATCGTCTGCGAGGAGGGCCGATTCAACAAGACCGATTACCGCCACTTCAAGATCAAGTCGGTGCAAGGCACCACCGACGACTACGCCTCCATGCGGGAGACCCTGGAGCGCCGTCTGGAGCACCTGACCGACGGAGAGGGCTCTTTTGCCAGACTCCCCGACCTGATCCTGTTGGACGGCGGCCGAGGCCACGTAGGCGTGGTCCGGGAGCTGATGGAGGAGAAGGGATTGGACATCCCCGTCTTCGGTATGGTCAAGGACGACTTCCACAAGACCCGCGCCCTCTGCACCGAGGACGGTGAGATCAGCATCGCCCGCGAGAACGCGGTCTTCGTGCTGGTCTACCGCATCCAGGAGGAGGTCCACCGTTTCACCGTCTCCCGCATGGACGCCGCCAAGCGCAAGACTCTGACCCATTCCAGCCTGACCAGGATCAAGGGCATCGGCGACGCCAAGGCCAAGGCCCTGCTGGCCGCCTTCGGGGGGATCACGGGGGTCAGGAACGCCTCTGAAGAGGAGATCGCCGCCGTGAAGGGGATCTCCAAGACGGACGCAAAAGCAATACGGGAGTATTATGATCGTAAGAAGTGAGAAAAGATACGGGATATGAGATGCAAGGTATTCTGATCTCGTGTCTGCTGTTCTATCTTATCTTTGTATCTTGTATCTTTGTATCTTTGTATCTTGTATCTGCACAATTCAACTTTCCAATAAAGGAGTTCCTGCTTTATGATGCGCATCATCACCGGCCGCGCCCGCGGCATTCAACTCGTTACCCTGGAGGGCGACATGACCCGCCCCACCTCCGAGCGCGCCAAAATGGCCATTTTCTCCAGCCTCCAGTTTGAGCTGGAGGGCCGCCGCATTCTCGACCTCTTCGCCGGCTCGGGACAGATGGGCCTGGAGGCCGTCTCCCGCGGTGCCGCCCACGCGGTGCTGGTGGATCAGTCCAAGGACGCCGTCAAGGTCATCCAGAAGAACGCCGAGAAGACCCGCCTTTCCGAGGACTGCACGGTCATCTGCTCGGATTTTTCCGAGTTCCTCCGCCAGAGAAGAGGGAAGGAGCCCTTTGACATTGTATTTATCGACCCCCCCTACGCCATGAGAGCCTGCAAGGCCGCGGTGGAGGCTCTGCTGGAGAACCGCCTCCTGAAGCCCCACGGCATCATCGTGCTGGAGAGTGCCGAGCCCGATCCCCTGGGGGTGGGGACCCCTCTGGCCGAGAAGTTCGAGGTGGTCAAGTCCGCCCGCTACGGCGTGGCCTACGTCAACATCCTGACCCCCAAGGCGTAATTTCCGCTTTTTGTCGGAATGACCACGGATTTCATCTTCAGTTCACATTCGGTTTATACTATTGTGGGATAATGAACCCATAAGGGTTGTTGTCCCGTCAACATCCATGAAAGAGAGGACCGCCATGAGCTCCGCACTCATCCCCGGCAGCTTCGACCCCATCACCCTGGGTCATCTGGACATCATCACCCGCGTCGCCGCCCGCTTCGATAAGGTCACGGTGGCGGTCATGACCAACGATATGCAGAAGTACGTCCAAGGTGCGCCCGTGAAGCAGTACGCCTTCACCATGTCCGAGCGACGGGCCATGGCCGAGGCCGCCTGCGCCCACCTGCCCAACGTGGAGGTCATCGCCGCGGGAGGAATGCTGATCAAGCTCTTTGACTGCGTGGAGGCTGACTTCATCATCAAGGGTGTTCGCAACACTACCGACTTTGAGTACGAGCAGAAGCACGCCCTCTACAACCGCGCCCACGACAGCCGCGCCGAGACCCTCTATATGCCCGCGGACCCCGCCTTCGACGGTATCTCCTCTACCCTGGCCCGCCAGCGCATGAAGCGGGGAGAGTCCCTGGAGGGAATCCTGCCCGAGGCCGTCATTGCCTGGATCAACGCTCATCCGAGAGCTTGATTATATACGGGCTTTCCGCCCAAAAACCTACATATTTGGAGGAAAACAACTATGTCCAAGAACAATCGCATCGCGACCCGCGTGATCTCCATGATCCTGGGTATCCTCATGGGTATCGCTCTGGTGATCCTGGGCTCCGTCGTCAAGGCCGAGACCCTGGTTTGGCTGGCACTCATCGTCTGGGGCGTCATCGTCATCATCGGTAACATCCCCTCTCTGATCTACTCCATCGCCAACCTCAAGGCCAAGGGCGCCATCTTCGACCTTATCGCGTCCATCATCGGTATCCTGCTGGGTCTGGGTCTGATCTTCTCCCAGAATCAGGTCATCACCGTCATCCTGGCCGCTTACATGATCGTTTTCCCCATCATCCGCATCGTCCTGGCCAAGTCCGCCTGGGCCGAGCAGCTGGGCCGTGAGATCCTGCGCATCATTCTGGGTGTGGTCCTGCTGGTCTTCGGCGGTACTCTCATGGCCGTGGGCATGACCATTCTGAACCTGCTCCTCAGCATCATCGGTTGGGTCGTCATCGCCCTGACCGTCATCCTGGGCGTGGTTGCCATCATCAAGATCGCTACCGCCAAGGAGTAATGTATCCTCCTCAAGACCTCCGCTTTCCGCGGGGGTCTTTTTCTGTTTGGAAACACGCGTTCAATTGATTGTTTGATTTTGAAAAACTGCGAAAAAGTCCCTTCTGGAACAGATATTTGAACAAATTTGAAGATATGAGGCTTGTTTTTGCGGAATTTTCGTTAAAACCGAAGAAATTCGCCTAAAATGAACAAAAGCGGTTGACAAATTCCCGCTTGTGTGCTATACTGAATAAAACCAAACGCCGCGGCTCGGCTTCTGCCCCGACCGCGTACCAAAATTCGCAGAGAGTAAGGAGGATGATCGTATGAGCCGAGAGAACGAACTGCTTGACCCTCGTACCCCCGAGGACGAGAGCACCCCGACCGCTCATGACCACGAAAGCGAAGCCATCAATGGCTCCATAAAGGAGACCGCACCCGCCAAACACACCGAGAGCGATCATCCTTTGGAACAGGATATGGCTCACGGGTCGGATATGACCGCCGTGCCTGCCTTTACGGGGGGCCGCTTCGACTACACCGAGGGAGAGTACTCCGACGCCCCCGACGAGGAGGCTGATCACGTAGACATCTACGCCGAGCCCGCCGAGCTCTACGAGGACGCCGACGAGGACGAGATCCTGGACGCCGAGGAGGAGATCACCGAGGAGACCGTGGAGGAGGCCATCGAGGAGGCTATCGAGGAGGTCGAGGCGGATATCGAGGAGGAGGAGGAGATCCTCGCCGAGCAGAGACCCCAGGAGATGGAACGCAAGTTCGAGTACCTGGAGAACCTGCTGGATACCCGCCACTACGCCGACTTCCGCGACGAGCTGGCTGAGCT
>JAFULU010000052.1 GCA_017483125.1 Clostridia bacterium | reverse complement strand
GAAGGGGGACCGCGAAGCGGTGGATGAGTAGCCGATAAATGGACATTTCCCGAAGGGAAATGATCTGCTTTCCTCCATATAAAAACCTTTCCTGATCGTGCTTTATAGTGCTTTTCCCAACGCAGATCAAAACTTTTCGTGTGGCTACTCATCCGTCACGCCCTTAGGGCGTGACACCTTCCCTTACAAGGGAAGGCTTTCAACGCGGAAACCCAACTCACCGATAAACCCAAATTTGAATATTTATCCCACTCTATGAACCGACGGTTTGTCCGTATACAAAAAGTCTTACCGCTTTACACGATAAGACTTTAAAAATTTATTCTGATAATTTTCTGCTATACTCGTCGCAAAGTTTTTCAATGGAATCAACCGTATGACCGCATTCACGGCGATAGGCAATATGGAGGCGTGTCGCCTGAATCGCTTTCCGTAAGCCCTCTTTCCCGTATTCAGAATATATCCGATCAAAATAAAGACGATTGGCTTTTTTATTAATAGCACGCTTATAAACTGTTCCACCCAACATATTGGACACAGCATACAGTGCCATAACTGCCGAATTACGATTCATCCCTGTTTCAGACACAACCTTCTGAACCAACTCACGAATTTTCCCACCATTGAATAGTTCCTTCCCATACACATAACAAGCCTCAATCATATCATCCGATACACGTTGATGGATCCCTCCGGAAGATTCTCCCATTGACGCTTCTTCTTCCATATTTTCCACCTCATTCACAGTTAGTTCTTCTGCACACCGTTGCTTTAACAATTCTACTTCATCTTCTAGCTTTTTAATACGCGTTAGCATTTCCAAAATCACAATTTCATACTGCATATCACGATTTCCTTTCAAATAATTGGCGTTTATCACCGTTTTATTTGTATTATATCATATTATATTCGACTTGTCAATACATTTCTTAAATTTTTAATACGTTTTTAATATGTTTTCATACGTTTCTAACACAAACAAAAACCCCTCCCATCGAAACCGATGGGAGGGTAAAATTTATTCCTTTCTATTTTCTCGGAAAGCCTTACTTCATAGGCTCGATCAGACCGTAGTCCCCGTCCTTGCGGGTGTAGACCACGCAGGTGTCCCCCGTGGTGATGTCGTTGAATACGTAGAAGCTGTGGCCCAAGAGATTCATCTGCATGATGGCCTCCTCTGCCGTCATGGGCTTGAACTCGAACTGCTTGACGCGGATGATGGGCTCGTCCTCGGGGATGTCCTCCACGGGATCGGGCACCACGCTCATGTCAATGACGTTCTCGCGGAGGCGTTTGGCCAGCTTGGTCTTGTTCTTGCGGATCTGACCCTCGATGTGATCCACCGTCTGATCCAGCGCGATACGGAAGTCGTCGGCGTCCACCTCGCTGCGGAACAGGGTACCGTCCGCGTTGATGGTCACCTCCAGGCTTGAGACGTTACGCTTACGGCTGAGGGTGACCGTGGCCTCGGTATTTGCGGCCTTGAAGTACTTGTCCAGCTTGGCCAGTTTCTTCTCGATCAGTTCCTTCGTGTCATCGTACACGTTCAGCTTTCTTCCTACGATGGTGATCTTCATGGTGTTTCCTCCTTTGCGTTATGGGTTGCGTGACCTTGGAGGGGCCATAGGGCTTCCCCTTGGGTCATGTTTATTATACCACACTATTGTGATTTTGTAAAGAGGCTATCATGTAGCTTTGGTGAATTTCGTGAATACTGTACAAATTTTCCGACAAAATTCCTCTATGCGAATTGGTTCAAGGGGCTTGCAATCTCGCGGATTTTGTGGTATAATGAAAGAGTAGCGTGCGAAAGGAGGATTTCTCCCGTGAAGATTCCCGCCTTTGAAAAGACGAATATGCTGACATCCACCCCGAGGGAGCGGTTGACCTCCCGCCCTGTGGTGGTTCTTTTGTTATTCCTGCTGACTCTGACCGCCGCCGAATTTGGCCGCGTTCTTCTGGCCATCCCCTGCACCCTTCTGATCCCCAACAGTCTGTCGGGGAGCACGTCCATGCTGATCTCCCTCTTTGCCACTTTGGCCACGGTGGCGGTGGTACTGATCTACTGTCTGGCCATTGAGCGCAGGACTCTTTTGAGTCTGGGCTTCATCCGTCGGGGGGCGGTATCCGAGTACGCGGTAGGGCTTTTGGCGGGTCTGGGACTGTTCGGTCTGCCCGTTCTGCTCTGTGTCGTCACGGGGGCTATGAGCCTGTCCCCCGCCGAGTCCATGCCCTCCCTCGGGCTGTTGCTTCTGTTCTTTATTGGCTTTCTCATTCAGGGGATGTCCGAGGAGCTGCTCTGCCGCTCCTAACTCATGGTCTCTCTTTCCCGAGGGTGGCCCCTGTGGGCCTGCGCCGTGGCCAACGCTCTGCTGTTTTCCCTGATCCATCTCGGGAATCCCGGGGTGACGGCGATCGCGCTGGTCAATATCTTCCTGTTCGGCTTCTTCGCCTCCATGCTGACGCTTCGACGCGGGAGCATCTGGATGGTGGGGGCCATTCACAGTATGTGGAACTTCGCCCAAGGGAATCTGTTCGGCATCCCCGTCAGCGGGATCGTGGGGAGTCCTTCCCCGCTGGTGGCCGAGGTGGGTGAGGGGAAATGGCAGACCCTCGTTAACGGCGGCTCCTTTGGTCTGGAGGGAGGGCTGGCGGTGACCGCGGTGTTGGCGGCGGCTTGTGTGGTGGTGGCATTTGCTTCTACCAAGAGGTCGGAGGTCGTGAACGAGAGTCATGAATAACGCAAGGGTGGCCTGTGAGTGGGGCACCCTTTTTGGTAAATTGGGGTTTAGCGGTGTGTTCACGCCCGAAGGGCATATCGCGCCCAACGGGCATATCGCGCCCAGCGGGCATATCTCGCGCAAAGCGCATATCGCTCGCCGTCAGGCGAAATCAGCCTTTTTGTGAGTTTGCGAGAT
>JAFULU010000051.1 GCA_017483125.1 Clostridia bacterium | reverse complement strand
TGGGTTTCCTCGTTCTATGCCTTCCCCAGCGGGGAAGGGGGACCGCAAAGCGGTGGATGAGGAGAGCAAGTTTCCGCTCGGTATCGGGTATGATTTTTCTTGGTGTATCAAGGGGTTTCCGTATACACCCGTACGAAAAAAAACAAACCCGCTCTCCTCATCCACCACCTACGGTGGTCCCCCTTCCCCGCTGGGGAAGGCTCACGAGGAAACCCACCGATAAACCCAAATTTGAATATTCCCCAACAATTTACATTCTCAAAGGAGCATCCTATGGCCTCACTATCCCTCAAGCACATCTACAAGGTCTACGACGGCACCACCAAAGCGGTCAACGACTTCAATATGGAGATCCGCGATAAGGAATTCATCGTCTTCGTCGGCCCCTCGGGCTGTGGAAAATCCACCACCCTCCGCATGATCGCGGGGCTGGAGGACATCTCGGCGGGGGAGCTGCGCATCGACGGGGATATCGTCAACGACGTGGAGCCGGGGGACCGCAACATCGCCATGGTCTTCCAGAACTACGCCCTCTACCCCCACATGACGGTCTACGAGAACATGGCCTTCGCCCTGAAAACCGCCAAGGTCCCCAAGGACGTCATCCACCAAAAGGTCACCGAGGCCGCCCGCATTCTGGGCATCACCGAGTACCTGGCGCGCAAGCCCAAGGCCCTCTCGGGAGGTCAGCGACAACGGGTGGCATTAGGCCGCGCCATCGTCCGCAGTCCCAAGGTCTTCCTTCTGGACGAGCCTCTCTCCAACCTGGACGCCAAGCTCCGAGGAGCCATGCGGGCCGAGATCACAAGACTCCACGAGCGGCTGGGCACCACCTTCATCTACGTCACCCACGATCAGGTGGAGGCCATGACCATGGGTTCCCGCATCGTGGTCATGAAGGGAGGCTTCGTCCAGCAGATCGACACCCCCAAAAACCTCTACAACCACCCCGCCAACCTCTTCGTGGCGGGCTTTATGGGCACGCCCCCCATGTCCTTCCACCCCGCCACCCTCAAAAAGGAGGGGAACACCGTCCGCATCAAGCTGGACAGCGGCCCCGAGATGACCGCCGATTACGCCACCCTCAACCGCGCCCAGACCCGCTACATGGACGGCGCCCACCCCGTGATCCTGGGTGTCCGTCCCGACGATGTGGTGCCATGGCGGGAGGGCATGGATCCCACCGCGTGGGCCAAGCTCCCCCTGACCGTTACCGTGGTGGAGGCCCTGGGCGGGGAGACCCTGGTCTACGGTCACATCGGCGTAGCGGTCCCGGACGAAAGCCCCATCGGTGCCGCCGCCGAGGATACCGAGGCGGGAAAGGACCCCGCCGCCACAGGAGACACCCTCATCATCAAGGCCCCCGCCGACTTCGAGGCCCACAGCGGGGATACAGTCTACGCCGCCGTGAATCTCGCCAAGCTCCACCTCTTCGACCGCGAGACCGAGGCCTCCATCAAGCCCCGCGTCCCCACCGAGAATGTCTGCCCCTGCGCCGTAGCCGACGGCCACCTCGCCTTCGCAGGCCAGCGCTTCCCCCTGCCCCCCGCGCTGACCGAGAAAACCTCGCAGGAAGATGCTCCGAGCAGTCAGACCGCCCCACCCAAAGCCCCCGAGGGCGAGCTGTCCCTCCCCGCCGAAGCCCTCCTTCTCGGCACGGGCATGGGGCGGGCAAAGGTAGAGGAGACCGAGATCTTCGACGGCGATACCCGCCTCCGCACCCTTTACCGCCTCACCGTGGGCGGGATGACCCTCTTCGCCCTGGAGTCCGCCCCGCCCCGCTACAGGGTGGGCGATTCCGTCCCCTTCGATTTGGACTTCAGCCGCATCGCGGTGGAATCCCACGGCATCACCCCCCTGCGGGTGGAGAACACCCTGGACGGCCGCTTCACCAAGGAGAAGGAGCTGGACGACAAGGGCCGCAAGACCTACCGCTTCTATCTCGATATGGAGGATCAGCCCGTCGCCGTGGCCGAGGAGCTGCGGGAAAAGCTCTTTTCCTGTAAGGGCACCGCCATCCTCCGCGCCCTCCTGTCCTACCGCTTCCCCCCCGACGCCGTCACCGTCTCCCCCCGCCAGAAGGAGCCCGACAAGACCGCCCTCATGGGGCGTGTCACCCGCCTTTTGGACTACGGACGGATCACCTACGCCGCCATCGACGTGGGAGGCAAGACCGTCATCGCCCCCTACGACGGCAAAACGGGCGAGAGCCACGAAAACGCGGCGGTCAGCCTCACCATCGACCAGACCAAGCTCACCGTGGTGGATCGGGAGGCGGATATCGTGATCGTGTAAAAATACGCGGAGAGATCCAGAAACGGGTCTCTCCGCGTGTTTTTGTTGGGGGAGTTCTTAAGCGAAAGTCTTCAAATATGGGTTTGTCGGTGAGATACACGGTTGTAGCCACCGTCCCGTCAAAGTTCGTTGTCGGGTATATGTTATTTGCGGACCGTCGAGGACGCCGGTCCCTACGAATTTGATTGGTTTGTTGGTTTCAAACAGACCGCTAAACCCTAACTTACACGATCGTCAATGAAAAAAGTTCCTGCTCTTCGGGAATAAAAAAGCACACCAACCGCCATGGGTTTCACTATCCAAACGGAAGATCGACCCCTCACAGCTTCGCTGCCACGGTTGATGCTTTTTATTTATACCACACAAATGCGGTTTTGTCAACCCCTTTCCTCAAAAACTCTCCCCCATCCTACCAAAAAGCATTTGCATTTTCCCCCAAAATATGCTATAATATCCCCAGTACATACGAATCGAGGCGATCCCATTGAATCAACGCACCCAGATCAAAGACTTCACCAAAGGCAGCATCCCCCGCCAGCTGATCCGCTTCGCCACTCCCCTGTTCCTGTCCAACCTCCTCCAGATCGTCTACAACATGGTGGACATGATGGTGGTGGGCAACGTCATGGGCAAGGCAGGCACCTCGGCGGTGTCGGTGGGCGGTGACGTCTCCAACCTTCTGACCTTCGTCGCCATGGGCTTTGCCTCGGCGGGGCAGGTCATCATCGCCCGTCTCATCGGCGGCGGCGAGCGCAAAAAGCTCTCCCGCTTCGTGGGCACCATGGTGGGCTTCCTCGCCGTGGCGGCCATGGTCATGAGCGGGGTGGGACTCTTACTGCAAGACACCATGCTCACCCTCATGAAGACCCCCGCCGAGGCCTACGAGGGTGCGGTGGCCTACTCCACCGTCTGCATGGCGGGTCTCATCTTCATCTACGGCTACAATATCACCTCCGCCATCCTCCGCGGCATGGGGGACTCCACCCGCCCCTTCATCTTCATCTGCATCTCGGCGGTACTCAACCTCATCCTGGATGTTGCCTTCGTGGCGGGCCTTCGCATGGGCGCGGGCGGCGCGGCCCTGGCCACCGTCATCAGCCAGGCCGTCAGCGTGGTGATCTCCACCGCCTACCTCATCCGCAAGCGCAAGGCCTACGAGCTGGACATTCACTTCATGGACTTTGTCAAGTGGGACCGCCCCCTCCTCCGCGACCTCGTCGGTCTGGGGGTCCCCATGGCCATCAAGACCTGCTCCATCCAGATCTCCAAGCTCTTCGTCAACTCCTTCATCAACGGCTACGGCGTGGCGGTCTCCGCCTTCTCGGGCATCGCCAACAAGATCGCGGGGGTCTCCAACCTCATCTCCCAATCCATGAACGTGGCGGGCTCCACCATGGTGGGGCAGAACCTGGCCGCGGGCGAGTTCAAGCGGGTCAAGAGGATCATGGGCACCATTACGGTCATCACCCTGTCGGTCTCCATCCTCCTGTCGGCGGCCATCCTTCTCTTCCCCGAGGCCATCTTCTCGGTCTTCACCGCCGAGGGCGACGCCGACGTGCTGGCCCTGGTGGACGGCTACCTCCCCATCGCGGTGCTCATGTTCATGGGCTCGGCCTTCCGCTCCATGATGAACTCCCTCCTCAACGGAAGCGGCAACCACCGCGTCAACTTCGCCACCGCCATCCTGGACGGCATTATCATGCGCATCGGTCTGGCCGTGCTCTTCGGTCTGGTCCTGGACATGAAGCACTACGGCTTCTGGCTGGGCGACGCCCTGGCGGGATTTACGCCCTTCTTCATCGGCCTCGTGTTCTACTGCTCGGGGGCTTGGAAGAAGGGGGCAAAGGTGAAGGGGACGGAGGAAAGTTGACTTACCCTGCCACCATAGCATTCAAGCGGTACTTCACTTGCAAAAGTCAAGTACCGCTTTACCTTTGCAACAACGAATTGATCATTGCTTTTTCACGAATATATGCTATAATGGTATCACACCGGTGATCACTCTTTCGGAGGTAAAGAATATGAATGTAAAGATCGGAGCCATCATCAAGAGGCTTCGCGCGGAGAAGCACATCACACAGGACACCCTGGCCACGGCCATGGGGGTGACCCCGCAGGCCATTTCCCGCTGGGAGTCCGAGGGCGGGTATCCCGACATAGAATTGCTGCCCGCGCTGGCGGACTTCTTTTCGGTCAGCATCGACGAGCTTTTGGGATACAGATCGTCGGAAAGAGAGCAGGAGCTGGTGAGCATCAAGCAGGAGCTGGAACGCCTTGCCGAGGTCGGCTCTGTTGACCAACGCATTACCTATGCCCGCAACGCCTTTGCCCGTTACCCCAACGACTATGAGATACGGGATCACCTCGCCGTAGCCCTGTACTTTTCGTGGGAGGAGACCCGCGACGGGGCGCTTTTCGGGGAGATCGAGGGGCTTTTGAAGACCATCGTGGAGGAATGCCGCGACGAGGACACGAGGTACGACGCCATCGGTACACTGATCCTCCTGTACAAGGAGACGGAGCAGAGCGACAAGGCAAGCGAGCTGATCCGCCTTCTCCCTCCTATGAAATACTGCCGTGAATTCACGCTTTCATGGGGCATTGGTGACGGGAACACCGAGGTATATATTCAGGATGAGATCGACAAGCTGACCGATTGCTTGGGAACTGCCATCTCGCAGTATCCGCTGTCAGAGGATCTTCCCAATGATCCGTCCACATGGGATAAGAAAATTGAAATGCTCACCATGTCCAATCGACTGTATGAAATGATATACGGTGACAACCTCATGTTCTATCACGTAAGACTCTCTCGGAATCATTGGTTGATCTCCACGTATCAAATATCGCAGGGTAAGATCCATGACACACTGGAATCGTTGGAGAAGATGTGCCACCATGCAGTGGAATACGATAAATCCTTCGCTGAGGATCACGGAAAGCACTACACGTCCATTCTCACGAATCAACTGATCTATCCCGAGCCCGGCAAGGATTTTCACGAGCTGACCGAACATACAAATTGCTACTATATGCTGGATCGTCTGGCGCACACCCGCTACGACGGTATCCGTGAGAATCCTCGGTTTGTTTCCGTTGTGGAAACATTGCAGCAGTACGCTAAATGATTTCCCGCCCCGCCACCGCGCGGGGCATTTTTACCCCCCACATTCAACCCCCGTTTGAAAAAATCTCTCCAAACGCGTTATTGATTTCCCCGCAAAAATGCGCTATAATAAAGCCAGGATAAGCGCTGATCCACATCACAACGGAGGAAAACCCTATGAAACTCGGTGAAAAGATCAAGACCCTGCGTAAGCAGAAGAACATTTCCCAGGAGGTGCTGGCCCAGTATCTGGGCGTGACCTTCCAGGCCGTCTCCAAGTGGGAGAACGGCACCACCATGCCCGACGTGGCCACCATCCCCGCCATCGCCTCCTTTTTCGGTGTCTCCACCGACGAGCTGTTTGATTTCAACCTGTATGAGACTGAAAAGCAGGTGGAGGCCATCTGTCACGAGGCTTACAAATACCGCTTTACCGACGGTGCAAAGTCCGAAAAGATCCTGCGGGAGGGACTGCAACGGTTTCCCGGCAACGACATCATCCTGAACAATCTACTCTATACCATGGACTACACCGATCGGGCCGACGAGGTCATCACCCTCTGCAAGACCCTCATGGAGTCCACCCGTGACGATTCGGTCAAGTACGACGCCTGCCGCATCCTGGCCTCCTGCTATAAGGAGAACGGCCACGACGAGCTGGTAAAGCCCACCCTAGAGATCATCCCCGAGATTTACTTTACCAAGCTGGAGCTGATGGCCACCCTGCTGGAGGGCGAGGATGCCTACGAGGCCGCCCAGAAGCAGAAGAACATCTCCGCCGAAGACCTCATTGATATGCTCATCATTACGGGCAAGCACCTGCTGGCCCAAGGGGAGCGGGAGAAGGCCCTGTCCCAGCTCCGCATCGCCCAGAAGATCATGGACGCCTTCGCGGAGGACTTCGTGGAGACCAAGTGGTTCAAGGCCACGGTGTATGAATACACGGTAGAGCAACGCAAAGAAATCGAATCCCTTTTGCAGTAATTCCCCGCCTATCCCCCAACCGAACCCTTCCCACCCCGCCCCACGGCGGGGTTTTTCCATCCCCCATTGACAAACCCCGATCAATATGATACAATGGATATAACGCCCCACATGGGAGGTACACCACCGTGAAAAAAGCCCGCGCCACCCTGCTCACAGCCCTTCTCTCCCTCATCCTGCTCCTCGGCGCGCCCATGGCGGCCATAGCCGAGACCACACCCCAAGGAGGTGATCACATGGACCCCACCTATGACCTGCGCCTCTCGGACGAGGGCACCGCCTACTATATCTCCTCCTCCCTCGGTAGTGACCAAAACGACGGCCTCAGCGAGTCCACTCCCTGGAAGAGCTTTGCCCACATCGAGAATATGGATCTGGGGCCCGGGGACCGCGTTCTCCTCCGCCGCGGGGATGTATGGCATGAACGGCTCACCGTCCGCGGAAACGGCCGCAAGGACGCCTGGATCTTTGTGGGCTCCTACGGCGATACCGCGGACCCCAAGCCCCAGATCTCCCTGCAAAACAAGCGGGACGATATCGCCCTGCTGGCCACCGATATCAGCGTGGGCGGTCAAAACGGCTTCGGTCTCAACTACATCTGGATCGACAACCTCCACATCAGCCACACCCTCCTGGGCATCTACTTCCGCTACGACTCCTCGGTGGGCAACAAGGGCATCCGCGTCACCAACTGCTCCTTCTCGGATATCAACGGCCCCGACCTCATGGCCGAGGCCATGACCGACGTAAGCTTTCTCACCTCCGTCAAGGGGAATCTGGAGGACGTGCAAAACGGTAAGGTCATCCCGAACGCGGGAGGCATGGCCGAGTATATTTGGCCTACCGCCATCAACATCGGTGGCAGACCTCCCAAGCCCCTGGCCAACGTCACCGTCCCGGGCATCGCCGAGCCTGCCACCGCCGTCTCGGAGATCGAGCTGTACCGCAACGCCTTTGAGGACTGTATCATCGCGGTGGGAGCCAACGCTACAACTACCACTACGGAACAGGCCCCAACCAGTGCTATACCTACACCAAGAACTGGCGGATCTGCGGTCTGACAACAAAAAACACCATGACCGCCGTCAGCATCGACTCCGCCGACTTCGGCTACGACGGCACCCCCGAGAGCCGCTGGGGCAGGTGGTGCCACATCCAGGCGGTCAGCGGCATGGCCGACTACACCATGTCCTTCGGCACCACCCAGGCCCTCTTCTCCTGCTGTCGGGATCTCTACATCTCCCACAGCAGCTTCAACGATTGCCGGAACAACGGCCAGCCCGACGGCTGCGGCTTCGACTTCGAGCGGGCGGTGCATAACTTCACCCTGGACTCCTGTATCTTTGCCAACAACCGGGGCCAGGGCGTGCTGGTCATGCAGACCGCCATGGAAAATCAAGTCACGGGAGAAACCGTCACCACCCCCAACACGGGCAATACCATCCAGAACTGCCTGTTCTACAACAACATGACCGACGTCCACAACGAGAATTACCGCTTCGATATCACGGTCTTCAACACCGACAACAGCGATTTCACGGTGCGGAATAACCACTTCTACTTCCGAGAGAAGACGGCGGGCGGTGCCGAGGTCTTCATCAACTACCAGAACCGCAAAACCCAAAATCCCATCGGCCCCGAGCGGGCGGGCTTTACCGCCGAGGATAACACCTTGGTGCAGAGTAATTCCCTTCCCCCGCTGGAGGAGATCATCACCCAGCTGAACATGACCGACTCCACCACTGCATACCTCCCCCTGGAGAAGACCTGGTACCACTACACCGACGAGGGAGCCACCCTCCCCGAGACGGAACCCGAAACCGAGTCCGAGACCGCCCCGACCGAGTCCCCCACCGAACCCACCGCCACCGAGAGCGACACCGCCCCCACGCGAAACGGTTGCGACTCTGCCGTCGGTCCCACCCTCGCCCTGACCGCCCTCACGGGCGCGGCTGTTATCACCCGCAAGGGCAGAAGACGGGAGTAATCGTTCAAACTGACCTTGAAATTGGGGTTTATCGGTGGGTTCACGCCCGAAGGGCATATCGCGCCCAACGGGCATATCGCGCCCAGCGGGCATATCTCGCGCAAAGCGCATATCGCTCGCCGTCAGGCGAAATCAGCCTTTTTGTGAGTTTGCGAGATGCCCTTCGGGCACGATATGCC
>JAFULU010000004.1 GCA_017483125.1 Clostridia bacterium | reverse complement strand
GATGTATATTTGTTTCTACCGTCCAAGCCGCAAGAAAGGAGTCCGCCGTGTTCGAGATTATTGGCAAGTATAATCAGGCCGCCGTATACGCCGCCACGGTGGATAGCGAGGCTTACGCCCAGGTGCTCCGTATGTGCAACCGCGAGGAGCTGAGGGACTGCCGCATCCGCATGATGCCGGATATGCACGCCGCCGAGGGCTGTACCGTGGGCACCTCCATGACGGTAGGCGACCGAGTCAACCCCGCCTACGTGGGGGGCGACATCGGTTGCGGGATGCAGGTCTACCGCCTGGACACCCCTTCGGTGGACTTCGCGGCTTTGGACGAGGCCATCCGCGAACGGGTCCCCTCGGGCGCGGCCGTCTTTCCCTCTCCCAACAGCGCGGTACACCGCGTCCCCCTGGAGGATCTTTCTTGCTACGAGAGCATCTCCCACCTCCCGGTCTCCCGCTCCTTCGGCACCCTGGGTGGCGGCAACCACTTCATCGAGCTGGAGCAGGGGCTGGACGGCTCCCTCTACCTGGTCATCCACTCGGGCAGCCGCCGCCTGGGGCGGGATGTGGCCCTCTACCACCAAGCCGCCGCCTTCTTTGCTACCCTCGGTATGGACGAAGGCGAGGTCCGACGCAAGCGGTTGAAGCCCGCCGATATCAAGACCACGGTGCGCCCCGAGGACTGCTTCCTGTCGGGGTACCTGCTGGAGAACTACCTCCGCGACATGGATATTGCCGTGACCTACGCCTCCGAGAGCCGCCGCCGCATGGGGGAGGTCATCCTGGAGCGGCTGGGCATCACCCTAAACGATTCCTTTGAGACCATCCACAACTACGTGGACACCAAGGCCCGTATCCTCCGCAAGGGCGCCGTATCGGCGCAGAAGGGTGAACGGCTCCTCATCCCCATCAACATGAAGGACGGCAGTCTCCTCTGCGAGGGGCTGGGCAATCCCGACTGGAACTGCACCGCCCCCCACGGCTCGGGACGGGTCATGAAGCGCTCCGAGGCCAAGGAGTCCTTGTCCATGGAGGACTACCGTCGGGAAATGGCGGGCATCTACTCCACCTCGGTCAGCGAATCCACCCTGGACGAATCCCCCATGGCCTACCGCCGCATGGCCGAGATCGAGACCGCCATCGCCCCCACCGCCGAGGTGAAGGACATCCTCACCCCGCTCTACAACTTCAAAGCAAGCAGCACCGCCGCCATCGACGAGGAGACCCGCGACGGCGAGGACTGACACAAAAAGAGGTACATCATGTTTCTTTGCGATTACCACACCCACACCCGCTTCTCCTTTGACGGAGATCCCTCCTCCACCCACGACGCCATGTGCCGCCGCGCCCTGGAGATCGGCCTGGACCACATCGCCTTCACCGACCACTTCGACGTCAACGCCGAGGTAGAGGACCTGTACGACTTCCCCTACGACGCCGACGCCGCCTTCGCCTCCATGATGGAGGTCAAGGAGAAATACAAGGGACGGCTCAACGTCCTCTGCGGCATCGAGCTGGGCAACGCCCCCCAGTACCCCGCCGAAGCCAAGGCCGCCCTGGAGGCCCACCCCTACGAGTTCGTCATTGGCTCTCTCCACAACCTCAAAAACGTCCCCGACTTCTGCTACATGAATTTCGGTCACATGAGTGACAATCAGATCAAAAAGCTCTTCGACCGCGCCCTGGACGAGACCATCGAGGTGGCGCAGTTCCCCGGCATCACCACCCTGGCCCACATCACCTATATGCACCGCTACGTCACCCTGTGCGGCAAGAAGCTGGACTTCAAGCCCTACTACGAAAAGCTGGAGCATCTCTACCGCACCGTCATCGACCGTGACGTCGCCCTGGAGCTCAACGTCTCCACCCTCTGGAAGGGCCTGGGCATCTCACTGCCCACCATGGAGCTTCTGAAACTCTACAAGGACTGCGGCGGAAAGCTGGTCACCATCGGCTCGGATGCCCACGCCCCCGAGAATCTGGGCAAGGCCATCCGCAAGGGCTACGCCATCTTGCAAACCGTGGGATTCAACGAGGTGGTCACGATCGAGAACGGGGAAAGAGTGCTCCGAAGCATCCTGTAGGGAGCGACGCCCCCGTCGCTCCTGACGTAAAGATCCCGATTCTTTACAAGTCAGAGATTCCTATGGCATGAGAGCACCCCCATTTTTCAGGAGCGACGGGGGCGTCGCTCCCTACGATCTCCCATCATTTCCCGAAAGGAAACTTCTATGAAACTGGAAAACTTCTCCCTCCTCTACCCCGACGGCAAGACCCAGCAGGATCATCTCGCGGGGGTGAGCGTCCCCGACATTGATATGTACATCCTCCAGGAGCTGGGTATGCTGGAGTTCTTCAACCCCAAAAGCACCCCCGCCGCCGAGCATTTCACCACGGATCCCGCGGTCATTACCTACCGCAACCAGACCTTCTCGGATCTTCTGAATAACCCCTCCCTGCTGGACACCCTCCACCGTCTGGTCCCCGTCCTCCAGGACATCACCGAGCTCCGCCGTCTGGAGAGCGACAGCAGCGAGGACGATACCGCCTCCTACCTCTCCAGCATGACCGAGATCGAGCTGTACATCACCTGCGTGGATATCCTCCACAAGGGCATGACCGAGGTGAAATCCAACCTCCGCGGCACCGCCTTCAAGCGGCTCTGCGACTGCGTCATTGAGCTGGCCGAGTCCGACTACTACCGCGAGCTGAACCAAAAGCTCACCGAGCTGACCAAGCGAGTCCGCGAGATCAAGAGCGTCACCATCGGCGTCAATCTCGACGCCCAGCTCCGCCCCGCCCAGGCGGGCGTCCTCTCCATCAACGCCCAGCCCTTCAAGTCGGGTGAGGTGCTGGAGAAGATATTGCGCCTCAACTTCAAGGACGATGAGTACACCTGCATCGCGTCGTTAGTCCCCTTCGGCAAGAAGCAGACCGACAACCAGAAGACCGCCCTGTCCCTGGCCTTCAACTCCGCCATCGGGGAGGTCTACAAGTCCTCTCTCCGCTCCTGGAAGAAGATCGTCCAGACCTACGTCCTGGAGAACACCGACTTCCTCCTGGGTCTGATGCCCGAGATCGAGTTCGTGGTGAAGGGCACCCAGCTCCAGCAGCAGCTGTTGAACAAGGGCTGTCCCCTCTGCGCTCCCACCCTGCGCCCCATGGAGGACAACATCTTCCGCGCGACCGAGCTGTATAACCCCGCCGTGGCCCTCAAACTCCGCGACGGCGAGGAGATCGTCCCCAACGACATCTACTTTGACGAGTCGGACGAGAACGCCATGATCTACGTCCTCACGGGCCCCAACCGCGGCGGTAAGTCGGTCATCACCTGCGCCATCGGCCTCTGCCAGGCCATGCTCCAGCTGGGTATGTACCTCCCCGCGAAATGCTGCGAGATCAGCCCCGCCGACGGCATCTTCACCCACTTCCCCACGGGCGCCGACGACACCATCGACAAGGGCCGTCTGGGCGAGGAGTGCGCCCGCCTGGGCGAGATCTTCGACGCGGTCACCGCCCATTCCCTGGTCCTCCTGGACGAGTCCCTGTCCTCCACAGGCTCCTTCGAGGCCTCCTACATCGCCGCCGAGGTGCTGGCGGGACTTGCCCAAGCAGGCTGCCGCTGTCTCTTCTCCACTCACCTCCACGAGCTGGCCCAGGAGATCGACCGCATCAATCAGGAATCCGCGAAAAACGGCGGCGTGAGAATCGACACCCTGGTAGCGGGCATCGAGGAGGGCAAGCGCTCCTTCCGTATCGTCCGCGCCAAGCCCGACGGGAAATCCTACGCAAGGGACATCGCCGAGCGGTATGGGCTGACGTATCAGAATATTTTGGAGAAGATCAAGAAGTAAATCCGTACCGATCCTGTCAACCCTCATCCGGGGGTAGCAGACGGCTACACATTCACAATCGTAGGGGCCGGCGCCCTCGACGGCCCGCCCCCCGAAATGATTCGATATATGCTATAACGGGGCGTCGAAGGCGCCGCCCCCTACCATTTCCCCACAATACATCCCCACAGAAAGGAACCAACCATGGACACCTTACTCAAAGTATTAGAAGACAACGCCACCCTGACCCCCTCCCAGCTGGCCGTGATGCTGGACAAGGAGGAGGGCGATATCAAGAAGCTCATTAAACAATACGAGGCCGACGGCGTCATCCTGGGCTACAAGACCATGATCGACTGGGACAAGACCGACCGCGAGTACGTCACCGCCATGATCGAGGTCAAGATGACCCCCCAGCGCGACCGCGGTTTCGACCGCATAGCCGAGAAGATCTACCAATACCCCGAGGTCCAGAGCGTCTACCTCATGTCGGGTGGCTACGATCTCTGCCTTATCATCGAGGGGCGCACCATGAAGGAGGTGGCCTACTTCGTGGCGCAAAAGCTGGCGCCCATCGAGTCGGTGCTGTCCACCGCCACCCACTTCGTACTGCGTAAATACAAGGACAAGGGCGTGATCTACGGCGCACCCGAGGTCGACGAGAGAGGAAATTTCATCTGATGGCACATCTCGATTACGACCGCATCCTTCCCCGCTCGGTGGTGGAAATGCCCGCCTCGGGTATCCGAAAGTTCTTCGATATCCTGGACAGCATGACCGACGTCACCGCCCTGACCGTGGGACAGCCCGACTTCGTCACCCCGTGGAAGATCCGCGAGGCAGGCATCGAATCCCTGGAATCGGGCAAGACCTACTATACCTCCAACGCAGGCACCCTGGAACTGCGTAAGGAAATTTCCAACTACATGAACCGCCGCTTCGACCTCACCTACGACCCCGCCCATGAGGTCGTGGTCACCGTGGGCGGCAGCGAGGCCATCGACGTGGCCATGCGTACCATTCTCCAGCCCGGGGACGAGGTCATCATCCCCACCCCCTGCTTCGTCTGCTACGAGCCTCTCTGCAAGATGACGGGGGCTGTTCCCGTGATCGTGGAGACCCGCAACGAGGATAAATTCAAGCTCACCCCCGAGCTTCTGGAATCCGCCATCACCGACAAGACCAAAATGCTGGTGCTGGCCTACCCCAACAACCCTACGGGCGCCATCATGGACGCCGACGATCTGGAGAAGATCGCCAAGATTTTGCGAGAGAAGCAGATCGTGGTCCTCTCGGACGAGATCTACGCCGAACTGACCTACGGCCGCCGCCACGTCTCCATCGCTTCCCTCCCCGGGATGTGGGAGCGCACCGTGGTGGTCAGCGGCTTCTCCAAGGCCTACGCCATGACGGGCTGGCGGCTGGGCTACATCTGCGCCCCCGCCCCTCTGGCGAAGCAGATGCTCAAGATCCACCAGTACGCCATCATGTGCGCCCCCACCACCGCCCAGCTGGCCGCCATTACAGCACTGCGGGACTGCGACGAGGAGGTGGCCGCCATGACCGCCGAGTACGACCGCCGTCGCCGCCTGATCTATAACGGCCTGCACGACATCGGCGTGGAGTCCTTCGAGCCCGAGGGTGCCTTCTACATCTACCCCAACATCGGAAAATTCGGCCTCACCAGCGAGGCGTTCTGCGAAAGGCTCCTCTACGAGCACAAGTGCGCCATCGTCCCCGGTGTTGCCTTCGGCGCGGCGGGGGAGGGCTTCGCGCGGATCTCCTACGCCTATTCGGTCAAGCACATCAATCAGGCCTTGGAGCGCATGGAGGCGTTTATCAGGACGCTGAAGTAAGCTTTTCACAGAAAAACTCCCCCAACCATACTCACGGTTGGGGGAATTTCAAAAATCTATCAGACCGCCAGCCCGCCGTCCACGCCCATGACCTGCCCCGTGATGAACCCCGCCGCGTCCGACGCCAGAAACACCACCGCGGCGGCCACCTCCTCGGGGGTACCCATGCGCCCCAAGGGGGTCTCGTCGCAGAGTGCCTGCCTGGACGCCTCGTCAATGGCGGCGTTCATCTCGGTGGCGATAAAGCCCGGCTCCACGCAGTTGACGGTGATCCCCGAGGGCCCGAACTCCTTGGCCATAGCCATGGTCAGGCCGCGCAGGCCCGCCTTCGTAGCCGAATACGCCACCTCGCAGGACGCTCCCACCTTGCCCCACATGGAGCCGATGTTGACAATGCGCCCGTAGCGGTTCCGCACCATGCCGCTCACCACCCCGCGGGACAGGTAGAACGCCCCCGACAGGTTGGTGTCCAGCACCCTGCGCCACTCCTCGTCGCTCATATCCTGCATCTGCCCGATCCAGGAGACTGCGGCGTTGTTGACCAACACGTCAATAGGACCGCCCAGAGCGACCTCGGCCTCGGTGATGGCGCGGCGTACCTCCATGGGTTCGCTCACGTCCGCCTTAATGGCCACCGCACCGCAAGCCTCGGCCACCTTGACGGCCTCCTCCTCACGGGTGCGGTAAATGAACGCCACGCGGTCTCCGTTGGCGGCAAAGGCCTCCACAATGGCGCGGCCGATGCCGCGGGAACCGCCGCTGATGAGTACTCGTTTCATATGCTTAACTCCTAATTATTGGATATTCATCAAAGAATATTCCCTCTCCGTCACGCCATGGCGTGACACCTCTCCCAAAGGGAGAGGCTTGGAAAACCGCGCCGTAAGGCTCTCCCTTTGGGAGAGCTCCCGCGAAGCGGGTGAGAGGGCACACTTACTCCGTTCTTACTTCTTCAATACCTTCCGCATATCCGCAAACGACCGCGCGATGCGGAACCCCGCCGACTCGTAGATGTTCCGCGCGGGATTGTCCTCCCCCGTGTAGAGGGACATGAAATCCGCCCCGCCGTCGCGGTGTCGGGCGCACATCTCGCAGAACACAGGCTTGCCGATGCCCCGCCCGCGGTACTCGGTGCGGACCCCGATGCCACAGAAGTTCCCCCGCCCGGGGGAGCCCACCACCGACAGAGGTCCCGTGTATCCCACCACCAGGCCGTCGGCGTTCAAATCCACCGCCACCACGATGGGGAGATCCAGCCGCGCCAGCACGTGGGCCTTCCAGCCGGGGTTGTTGATGTTGTCGAACAATTCAGGCAAGCCGTGATGCTTCTCGGGATCGTACAGGGTCAGCTCGATCCCCTCCGAGAGCAACCGCTCACGGGTGACCGCGATACCGGGCTTGTCCGCGTAGTCCGCCATGCGTCGGTAGTAGCAATTCTGGGTGGCGAAGTCCCGCCAGTTTCGGTTCTTCAGGAAGAGATACAGCCCTGAGGACTTGTCCACACCGGGCAGGCAGGGGTGGTAGTCCCCGTTCCCGTGGGGAATGTACCACGGAAGCTGTACGGGATTGTAGAACACCGCCTCCAGCTTCTCCACCACGGGGTCAGCCGCCAGAGCCTCCTCCAGACGGTCGCACAAGGCCGTGGCGATTCCACGGTGACGGCGGTCGGGCACCACACAGAGGTAGGACAAGTACCCCGCCTTCCGCGCGGGGGAGATATTCCCTGAAGCCATGCCCACCAGTCGGTCGCCCTCATACGCGCCGAAGGTGATACAATCCTCCCCGCCAAACCAGAAGTCAACCGTCCCCCGCGACACGGGCATCAGCCCCAGGGCGGGAGGATAGCCATCGGTCTTGTCTTGCCAAAGCTTCATGATCTCGGCTGTAGACGCCACGCTGTAGGTGTGGTAGAAGTCAAACGCGGCCTCCATATCCGTCAGTATGCGGATCTCGTACATGATGGTCTCCCTTCCGCGGTCAAAGCCGCCCGTTCTTACCCCTATTATACCACAAATCCTCCCCGATTGCAACCCACCAAGGCTCCATTCTTCCCTTTTTCCCTCTATCTGACCAAATTTTCCCCATTTTCTACTCCGTGAGGTGTTACCATGAACCAAAGCCCTCCCAAGTACAGCCGCGCCAAGCTGGCCTTCCGTACCACCAAGAGCAAGCACCGCCTGTTCCTGTTCTACGATCTCCCCACCTTCCCTCCCGCCAAGGAGGAGATGGAGCGGTATATGGAGAACTGCGCCAAAAACGGCATCGGGTGCGTCATTCCCCGTATGCCCCGAGATTTGAAGCCCTCGGGGGAGCTGCTCTGTCAGATCGCCGACTTCTACGAGACCTTGACCGCCATCGCCGTCAGGAAGAACATGAAGATCGGTCTGCACCTGGAGCCTGTGGTGGAGCAGTCCTTCTACCTCTCCCCCGTCGCCGAGTTCGTGGCCCACACCCGCACCCGTACCCTCATCCGCCGTCAGTATTTCTGCGACCCCAAGGAGCAGCTCTACCTCCAGCTCCGCAAGGGCACCCATATGTCGGTCATGGCCTACGACGACGAGCACACCGACATGATCGACCTGCGGCCCTACATCAAGGACGGCTTCATCTCCTACACCGTCCCCGACGGCAACTGGACCATCGAGGAGTACATCTGCACCGACGAGCCCCAGTACGGTGAGCCCCCCATCCATACCTGCAACGTCATGTCCTTTGAGCACTCCATGGACTTCCTCAAGTCCCTCTTCGCCCATCTGGGCACGGGGGTCAACCAGGCCATGGGCACCACCGTCACCCATCTCTTCGTGTCGGATATCGCCTTCCACGCCCCCAACCGCCGCAACTGGGACGAGGGCTTCAACGAGGCCTTTGAGAAGCGCTTTGGCTTTGATCCCGCCCCCTACTACCCCGCCCTCTACCACTTCGTGGGGGAGCGTGACCCCCATATCAAGTCGCTGTTCATGGCCTGCCGCGCCGAAATGCTCCGCTCGGGTCTTCTGGCCGCCCTCAAGGCCATCACCGACCGCAACGGCCTCCGCCTCATCACCGCCATGGCCGAGCCCAAGCTCCCCGCCTGCTCCTGGATGAGCGGCGACACCCTGGCCAACAGCGTCTATGCCCCCTGCGCGGTGCAGGAGAAGGCCTACCTCTACGGCATGAACTCCACCCACCTGGCCGCCTCCGCCGCCGACAACCACGGCAGTAAGTACGTCTCCTGCGAGCTGTTCCGTGACTACGGCAAGCTCACCACCGACATCGTCTACAAGGACGCCATGAACGCCTTCGGCCACGGTGCCAACCTCCTCATTGCCCATTGGAACAGCCGCGTCATTCAGGGTAACATCCGCCGCCGCGCCCTCGACCGCTTCCGCATGGACGTGCTGGGGCGTGAGGGCAACTCCACCTTCTCGGCCTTCGTCGCCCGCTCCCAGGCCCTCCTCCGCGGAGGCAGCCGAGTCAACGACATCGCCATGCTCTACCCCATCTACGCCCTCCACGACAAGGTCTACCTCTACGAGGCCAAGACCGACGGCGGCTTTGAGTATCCCAACACCCCCTTCTCCTGCAACTACATGACGGTGCTCAACACCATCTCCACCTACGTGGGACAGGACATCACCATCCTCCACCCCGAGACGGTAAACTCCATCTGCTTCACGGAGGACGGCATCCTCTACCTCAAAAACCCCTTCCAGACCCAGAAGTTCCGTGTCCTCATCCTCCCCGGAGCCAACATGGTGTCCCTGGAGAATTTCCGACTGGTCAAGAAGTTCTACGACGAGGGCGGTAAGATCGTGGCCACGGGTGCCCTTCCCAAGATGGCCTTTGAGTATCGGGTGGAGGACGAGCAGAGCGACCCCAACGACTTCATGAGTATGTTCGAGTACGGCACCGCCGCCGACCGTGAGGTGCGGAGCATCGCCCGCCACATCTTCGGCGAGGAGGCCATGAACCCCGCCATCATCAAGGAAACCTTCCATAATTCCAACGAGCGGGGTGGCGAGGCCTACTACATCCCCCCCCACCGCACCGCCGCCGACGGCACCGAGCTCACCGACTGCGTGACCCTGAACAACGTCCTCCAGTCCTTCCATATCCCCCTGGATATGTATATGCCCGAAATGCCCCGCTTTGAGTGCATCGGCGCCTTTAATAACCCCCAGGGCGAGTTCCTCCGCCTGGGTCTGGGTGATTTCGTCCCCGGCGGCGGCATGATCTCCCGCATCCATAAGCAAAGAGGGGATCTGGATATCTTCTTCTTCGCCAACACCACCGACCGCGACTACGGCGACACCATCTACATCCGCGGTGTCCACTCCTTCGACCGCTGGGACCCCCACACGGGCAAAACCAGCCGTCTGGGCACCCACTACGTCCGTTACCGCGACGAGATCTACACCCGCACCCGCCTCTACGTCCCCGTGGACCGCGCCGTCTTCCTCATCTCCCGCCCCGACAAGAAGCGCGCCGAGAAGATCCGAGCCCGCGCCCATACCCTCCCCGACGTCACCCGCGAGATCAACATGATGGAGAGCACGCGGCAGAAGTGACCCTCCATATCACCCCAAAACCGCAAAAAGCCCTGTCACGCCGTGACAGGGCTTTCGTATATTGCGGGAGAACGATTTTGGCAGGATTTCAAATTGGGTTTGGCGGTGAGCTTGAAAACGAAATTGAATAATCGCTCATCCTTTATCCCTTTTCCCAAACAGCCTCTTCATATCAGTCGCCGCGCAGATCCCGCAAACCACGATCACCGCGGAGCAGACCAGTGTCATGGGGTTCAGCACGCTGAGATCCCGCAGAAGCACCACCGTGAACACCATCGCCCACGCCGTGTAGGTGATGTTCAGAGCCATGGCCTTGGCGGCACCCAGCTTGCCAATGGCGCGGTAGTAGAACAGGTAGGACACGGTAGCGCAGAGAGCGGCGGCGGCCACCGTCAGAAGCAGCTTGACCTCACCCCCCGTGAACAACCCCGCGGTCATGCGCCAGCCACCCAGCAGAGGGAGGATGACCACGCCGTAGACGGTCGCCGAGACCGCCTGGCGAATACCCAGAGCGTACTCGTCCTTGAGGTCGGTGCCCTTCAGACACTTGGCCAGGATCACCGCCTCAATGCCCCAGCCGAAGGCGCACATGAAGGCACCCACAAGCCCCAGGGCGAAATTCCCGCCCCCGAAGGAGGGGGAGTAGCTCAGCCCGTAGACCCCCAAAAGGGTCAGCACCAGAAAGATCCATTGGTACCACTTGGTCTTTTCCTTGAGGAAGACCCACGCCAGCACCGTTCCCACAGCGGGATACACCGCGCTGGCCACGGCACCCACCGAGGCCCCCAGACAGTTCACCGCCAGCACGTAGCCCGTCATACCGATGGGCCCGCCCATGGCCGAGGACAGCACCAGCCAGAGAACCGTCCTACTCTTGAACACCGCGAAAAAGCCCTTGAGACCTCCCCGCAGAGCGTTGTAGATCAGCATATACACCGCCGAAAAGGCGTCATGGAGGAAGGTAGCCACGAAGGGGGCCAGCATTAGGGCCTCCTCGGTGGACACCATAGGCGACATGGCCAGGGCGATCCCCAGCACCACCGTCTCCAACGCCCACATGATACCCGCAAAAATACCTGTCAGCATGGGCTCCCCCTCACTCGATCAGCTCGGTCAGCTCCGAGATGGCGTCGATGACAATATCGGTGTGAGGAGCCAGCAGAGCCTTCTTCTCGGGGGTAGGAGCCAGAGACACCGCCGTGATCCCGCCGTTCTTGGCGAAGCGCACGTCGGTCATGGTGTCTCCCACCATCATGACGCGGGACTTGTCCAGGCCGTACATACGGCAGAACTCCCCCGCGCAGAAGGGGTCGGGCTTGGTGGGGGTGTGGCCGTCGTCGGTGAAGATGACGTCAAAATACTCCAGGATCCCCAGGCCCGTAAGGCAATGGCGGGTAATGGGCTCGTTGTCGGTGGTGACCACGGCCAGACGCAGTCCCCTTCCCTTCAGCTCGGCCAGAGCGGCCGCCAGATCGGGACAGGTGGGCTTCACGTCCCCCGCGGCGGCGTTGCGGGAGTAGGCCTCCTCCACCAGCTTGACCACGTCCTCACGGTCAGCGGTACAGCCGTGAGCGGCCAGAATGTCAAAGACGATCTCCCCCATCTCGGCGTAGGTACCCTTGCAGAGCACCCCGCCTATGTCGGTGACCCCGTCGCGCACGCCAAAGGCCACAAGGATCTCATCCACAAGCCCCACTTCCATGCCAAGCTGCCCCAGCACGTCCTCCAGGGCCTTGACCGACAGGCTGACCCAGAAGGCGTCAAAGCTCATCAGGGTGCCGTCCTTATCGAAAATGATTCCATCGACTCTCATAGTGTCCTCCGTATGATTCAGATACCTCATTATACCATGTCGGGGGGAATTTGTCAAATCCTTTCGGCTCGTACAGAGAAAAGAAAGCACCCACCCGCAATCGGCAGGTAGGTGCGTATGCTTACGAGTCGGAATTACTCAGCCTTCTCGGACTTCTTGTCCTCGGCGGGAGTCTCCTTGACGTAGTCGACCATCTTGATGACGGCGATCTCAGCGCCATCACCGCGGCGGGGACCCATCTTGAAGATCTGGGTGTAACCGCCGTTACGGTCAGCATAGAGAGAAGCGTACTCGGTGAACACCTTGGTCACGACGCTCTCCTTGGTGATGTAAGCAAGAGCAGCGCGGCGGCTGGCCAGCGTGTTCTTCTTACCGAGGGTAATCATCTTATCTGCGATGGAACGGAGCTCCTTGGCTCTGGTGACAGTGGTCACGACCTGGCCGTTCTCAAGCAGCAGGGTAACCATACCGCGAAGCATAGCTTTTCTCTGGTCGGTAGGTCTACCGAGTTTTCTGGTACCGGGCATTTTATTTGCCTCCTTCTGCTGTAAACTTTATATCGGTGTAACGGACGTGCGCTCTCTTATTCCTCTTCCTTCTTCAGGTCAAGGCCCAGGGAGTGCAGCTTCTGAATGACTTCTTCCAGCGACTTCTTACCGAGGTTACGGACCTTGATCATGTCCTCCTCAGTTCGGTTGGTCAGGTCCTCGACTGTATCAATGCCCGCGCGCTTCAAGCAGTTGAAGCTACGAACAGACATGTCAAGCTCCTCAATGGTCATCTCAAGAACTTTTTCCTTCTTGGTCTCTTCTCTCTCGATCATGATCTCTGCCTTCTTTGCTTCGTCAGACAGATCCACGAACAGGTTGAGATGCTCGTTGAGAATCTTGGCTCCGAGAGAAATCGCTTCCTTGGCGGAGATGGTGCCGTTGGTCACCACATCCAGGGTCAGCTTATCGTAGTCGGTGTTGCTGCCCACGCGGGTATTCTCCACGTTGTAGCTCACCTTGTAAACGGGGGTATAGATGGAGTCGGTATAGATGGTGCCGATAGGGGCAGACACAGTCATACCGAGCTGCTCGTTGTGCAGCTGCTTGTTGCGGTCCTGGGACACGTATCCGCGGCCGTTGTCAAACACAAGCTCCATGTAGAAGCGCTCGTTGCCGGACAGGGTAGCGATGTGATGATCGGGGTTCAGGATCTCGATGTCGGAATCCTGCTTGATGTCACCTGCGGTGATATCATGGTCGCCGGTCACGTCGATGACCACAGTCTTGGGTCCGGGGCAGTGCAGCTTAGCCGTAATGCCCTTGACGTTGAGCACGATCTCGGTCACATCCTCACGAACGCCGGGCATGTTGGTGAACTCATGCAGGACGCCGTCGATCTTGATGCTGGTCACCGCCACACCGGGCAGAGAGGACAGCAGGACACGACGAAGGGAGTTGCCGAGGGTGATACCGTAGCCCCGCTCCAGAGGCTCTACGATAAAGGTACCGGTGGTACCGTCTGCGCTGAGGTTTTCAGTCGTAATATTAGGCTTCTCGATCTCAATCATTCCAAATAAAACCTCCTTCTGTATTTGGGAAACAGTTTCCGAAACCTTCGCCGTACGTTTCGGCGTAGGTAAACCCGAAGGTGTCGGTCAGCAGGCGGGCGCGGGTTGCCATCCGCCAACTGATAAGAACCGTAAAATTACTTGGAATAAAGCTCGACGATCAGCTGCTCGTTGAACTCGAAGTCGATGTCCTCGCGAGCGGGCATAGCCACCACCTTGGCGGTGTAGTTCTTCTTGTCGGACTCGATCCACTTGGGAGTGCGAACGCCACCCTCGGACTCGGCCAGACCCTTGAACTTAACGGAATCACGGCTGGACTCCTTAACGGCGATGACGTCACCGGGCTTCACGACGAAGGAAGGAACGTTGACCTTCTTGCCGTTGACGGTGAAGTGACCGTGCAGGACCAGCTGACGGGCGTCGCGGCGGCACTCAGCCATACCCATGCGGTACACCACGTTGTCCAGTCTTCTCTCGAGCAGAACCAGCAGGTTCTCACCGGTCATACCCTCCTTGCGGGCAGCCTCCTCGTAGAGGTTTCTGAACTGCTTCTCAAGGACACCGTAGTATCTCTTGGTGGTCTGCTTCTCTCTCAGCTGCATACCGTACTCTCTCATCTTCTTCGCATCGGCGCCATGCTGGCCGGGTGCGGAGGTGCGGCGCTCCAGAGCGCACTTGCCGCTGACGCAGCGCTCGCCCTTGAGGTACAGCTTCTTACCTTCTCTGCGGCAAAGCTTGCACGCAGGACCTGTATATCTTGCCATGTTCTTAATCCTCCTATGAATTAGACACGTCTGCGCTTGGGGGGTCTGCAGCCGTTGTGGGACAGGGGGGTCACGTCGCGGATCAGGGTGATCTGCAGACCCACAGTCTCCAGTGCGCGGATAGCGGACTCACGGCCGGCGCCGGGACCCTTCACGTAAACCTCAACAGACTTCAGACCGTGATCCACTGCGATCTTGGCAGCGGTCTCGGAAGCGGACTGTGCGGCGAAGGGGGTGGACTTACGGGAGCCCTTGAAGCCGAGCTCACCGGCGGATGCCCAGGAGATGGCGTTGCCGTTCACGTCGGTGATGGTAACGATGGTGTTATTGAAGGTGGACTGAATATGCACAGTACCCTTTTCAATATTTTTTCTTTCGCGGCGCTTCTTAATGCCCTTGGACTTATCGTTCTTTGCCATAGCTTTAGCCACTCCTTTACTTCTTCTTGTTCGCAATGGTCTTTGCGGGACCCTTACGAGTTCTGGCATTGGTCTTGGTGCGCTGGCCTCTGACGGGCAGGCCCTTTCTGTGACGAATGCCGCGGTAGCAGTTGATCTCAACCATGTTCTTGATGTTCAGAGACACCTCACGGCGAAGATCACCCTCCACAGTGTAGGACTTTTCGATCTCATCACGGAGCTTAGCAATCTCGTCCTCGGTCAGATCCTTGGCGCGGGTATCGGGATTGATACCGGTAGCGGTCAGGATGTCGTTGGCGCTCTTGCGGCCGATGCCGTAGATGTAGGTCAGAGCGATCTCTACGCGCTTGTTGTTGGGAATATCAACACCAGCTATACGAGCCATACTTGTTCACCTCTCTGTGTGATTTTGTTTCATCCCGCAGGATGCGCCCGCTCTCGGCGGGTCTTTTGGTGTGTTGTGTTGTTAATGGTGGAAAAAGGCAATTAACCCTGTCTCTGCTTGTGCTTGGGGTTCTCGCAGATGACCATGATCTTACCTTTTCTCTTGATGATCTTGCACTTCTCGCAGATCTTCTTAACGGACGGCTTCACTTTCATTTGTGATTACCATGCCTTTCTCAAAATTCAGGTATTACTTGGATCTCCAGGTGATGCGGCCCTTGTCCAGGTCATAGACCGAGACCTCGATGGTCACGCGATCGCCGGGGAGAATGCGGATATAGTTCATGCGCAGCTTACCCGAGATGTGGGCGGTCACCACGTGACCGTTGGGCAGGCGCACCTTGAAGGTGGCGTTGGGAAGTGCTTCCACAACCTCGCCTTCAAACTCGATGACATCATCCTTCGCCATGAAGAATTTCCTCTCTTGTATCTGATTTGTAATGGGACCTTGGATCGGGGATCAGAAATCCTTCTCGATCTGGGTCAGATTGATGATACCGTCACTCGTCAGCGCTACGGTGTTCTCGTAGTGGGCCGACAGAGAGCCGTCAGCGGTCTTGACCGTCCAGCCGTCGGAAAGCTCCCGAACCGTCTCGGTGCCGATGTTGACCATGGGCTCAATGGCTATGACCAGACCGGCGCAGAGTCTCGTGCCGCGGCCCGGGGTCCCGTAGTTGGGAACGTCCGGGGATTCGTGAAGCTCATGGCCGATGCCATGACCGATGTAACGCTTGACGGTGGAAAAACCGTTTGCCACGACCAGACCGTCGATGGCGGCGCCCACGTCTCCGAGACGGTTGCCAACCTTGAGCTGGTCAATGCCTGCGAAGAAGGAGGCGCGGGTGACCTCGATGAGCTTTTGTGCCTCATCGCTGACCCGTCCCACCGCAATGGTGCGGGCACTGTCACCGTGGAAGCCCTTGTAGAAGGCACCCACGTCCACCTTGACGATGTCACCCTCCTCCAGGAACCTCTTTTTGGAGGGGATCCCGTGGATGACCTCGTCGTTGATGGAGATGCAAGCGCTTCCGGGGAACCCGCCGTACCCGAGGAAGGAGGGCTTGGCGCCCGCCTTCTCGATGCTCTCCCGCACAAGGCGGTCCAGCTCGTAGGTACTGATGCCGGGTCGGACGTGGTCACGGGCGACCAGTAATGCCTCGCCCGTGATACGACCGGCTTCCTTCATGATCTTGATCTGATCGGGATTCTTGAGTTGGATCATGAGACGAAAACCTCGTGTGGCTGAATCAGTCAGCGCACTTCACAGCGGCCAGAGCCTCCAGAACGGCGGCGGAGGTATCCTCCACCTCCTCGCGGCCCTGTACGGTCACCAGGATGCCCTTAGCGCCGTAGTAGTCCTTGAGGGGCTCGGTCTGTGCGTGGAAGGTGTCCAGTCTCTTGCGGACCGTAGCCTCTGCGTCGTCGTCGCGGATATAGAGCTCAGCGCCGCACTTATCGCAGATGCCCTCGGTCTTGGGGGGGAGGTAAGCCACATGGTAGGAGGCGCCGCAGTGGCAGACGCGACGTCCGCTCATGCGCTCGACGATCTTCTCGTCGGCAACCTCCAGACTCAGGACCACGTCCATCTTGATGCCCATGGCGTCAAGAGCCTCAGCCTGAGGAATGGAACGGGGGAAACCATCCAGAATGAAGCCGTTCTTGCAGGAATCGCTTGCCAGCTTCTCCTTGATGAGGCCGATGACGACCTCGTCGGGAACCAGCTTACCGGCATCCATGTAGCTCTTGGCCTCGAGGCCCAGCTGGGTGCCTTCCTTGATGGCGGCGCGGAGAGCGTCACCGGTGGAAATGGCGGGAATGCCGTACTTGGCGCAGATGTTGGCTGCCTGGGTACCCTTACCGGCACCGGGAGCGCCCAAAAGAATGAGTTTCATGTTGTTATCTCCTCCGTATCAGATTGAAGGGGGTGTCATAGGGGTTAACGTGTGTGCTTCGCGGGTCATAGACGGAGCGCATCAGTCAAGGAAGCCCTTGTAGTTGCGCAGGGTCATCTGAGCCTCCAGCTCGCGGAAGGTCTCGAGAGCGACGCCGACCACGATGAGCAGGGAGGTACCGCTGAAGGCCAGGTCGGAGATACCCACACCGTCGATGGCGTACCAGACGGCATTGACGATCATGGGGATACCGGACAGGCCGCAGAGGAAGATGGCACCCAGCAGAGTGATTCTGTTGAGGATCTTCTTGATATAGTCAACGGTGGGCTTACCGGGACGGATGCCGGGGATGGCGCCGCCGTTGTTACGCAGGTTGTTGGATACTTCCACAGGATTGAAGGAGATCATGATGTAGAAGTAAGCGAACGCGATGATCAGGATGATCTGGAACGCGATGTAGGGGAAGCTGGTGTGCCCCAGGTAGTTGTTCACAAACTGACCGAACTTGGAATTGGGGATGAAGCCCGCGATGGTAGGCAGAATGGAAGCGATGGAGCTGGCGAAGATGACGGGCATAACGCCGGCCATATCCAGCTTCAGGGGCAGGGTGGTGGACTGACCGCCGTACATCTTGCGGCCGACCACACGCTTGGCGTACTGGACGGGGATGCGGCGCTCCGAGTTGGAGAACCAGACCACAGCGATCACAGCGAAGAGCAGGATAGCCAGGAAGAGCAGCAGGCAAACGATACCTGCGGGGATCTGGATGGCCTTCCAGTTCTCAACATCCTTCTCCACGAAGATGTTCCAGCGGGTGAAGCAGCGGCTCCAGATGCTGCCGGCCATAGCAGGCAGACGGGCGATGATGTTGGCGAAGAGGATGATGGAGATACCGTTACCGATACCCTTCTCGTTGATCTTCTCAGCCAGCCACATGATGACGGAGGCACCGGCGCAGTAAGCCAGAACCAGCACCACGTAGGCCATGCCCTTCTCGAAGCCGGACCACTCCTCGTTGGAGGTGAAGGTGAGCATACCCTGGGAGTTCATGAACATGGTGTAACCGATAGCGGTGACCAGAGCCAGAACAACGGTGAGCACGCGGGTGATAGCGGACAGCTTCTTCTTACCGGCCTCGCCTTCCTTAGCCCACTCCTCGAACTTAGGGATAGCGATGGACAGAAGCTGGATCACGATGGAAGCCGTGATGTAAGGAGACACGGACAGAGCAAACAGGGTGGCCTGTGCGAGGGCGCCGCCGGAGAGCATATTCAGCCAGGTCAGGGCGTTACCGCTGGCATTGAAGTAGGACTCGAACATGGCGGGGTTGACCCAAGGCATGGGCAGGTTAGAGCCCAGGCGGTACAGGATGACGATCATCAGGGTGAAGAGGATCTTGTTTTTCAGCTCGGGAATTTTCCACGCGTTTTTTAACGTCTGAAACATCTTATACCTCCTCTGCCTGTCCACCTGCTGCAGTAATCTTCTCCTTAGCTGCTGCCGAGAAAACGGCAGCCTGAACAGTCAGTTTCTTGGTGAGCTCGCCGTCACCCAGGACCTTCAGACCATCGCAAGACTTGCGGATGATCTTCTTTGCGAGCAGAGTCTCCAGATTCACAGTCTCGCCGTCCTGGAACTTGTGCTCCAGAGCGCCAACGTTGATGGTCACGTAGACGGTAGCGAACTTGTTGTTGAAGCCTCTCTTGGGGAGCTTACGGTACAGAGGGAGCTGACCGCCCTCGAAGCCGGGACGGACACCGCCGCCGGAGCGGGCGTTCTGACCCTTGTGACCCTTACCGGCGGTCTTACCGTTACCGGAGCCGGGGCCGCGGCCAACGCGGAAGGACTCTCTGGTGGAGCCCTCAGCGGGTCTCAGTTCATTGAGTTTCATATTCGTTCTCCTCCTTATCAGTCGTTAACGGTCTCGACCGCAACCAGGTGAGCGAGAACCTTGATCTTGCCGGCGAGGACGGCGTCGTCAGCGTGGACGATGCTGTCGCCGATCTTGCGCAGACCCAGGGACTGAGCCGTAGCCTTCTGGTTGGGCTTAGCGGCGATCAGACTCTTCTTAAGTGTAACCTTCTTCATTGTCATACGCCTCCTTAACCCTTAACCTGCTCCACGGGGATGTCGCGGATCTTAGCGACCTCCTCAGCGGTGCGCAGTTCTGCCAGACCTGCCATGGTGGCCTTGACCACGTTGGTGGGGTTGTCAGAACGCAGGCACTTTGCGCGGATGTTGGAGATACCGGCGCACTCCAGCACGGCACGGACCTTGCCACCGGCGATGATACCGGTACCAAGGGCAGCGGGCTTGAGCATAACGCGGCCGGCGCCAAACTCACCGGTTACCTCGTGGGGAATGGTGGTACCCTTCAGAGAAACGGTGATCATATTCTTCTTGGCATCCTCGATGCCCTTGCGGATTGCCTCGGGAACCTCGGCAGCCTTACCAAGACCAACACCGACGTGACCGTTCTCGTCGCCCACAACCATGAGAGCTGCGAAGCGAGCCACACGACCACCCTTAACGGTCTTGGAAACACGGTTCAGAGCGACGAGCGTTTCCTTCAGCTCATGCTCTGCCGGATTAAACTTGTTAGCCATAGTTTTGTTTCCTCCTAAATGTTACTCGTACGGTCGGCTATGACCGTAGAGCGTGTACAAACCGAACCGATCCGACCCTATGCCGGATGGGCTTCCGTGGGGATCCGCGGCTGTATAGCCGCGAAATCCTGCAGGACAATCAGAACTTCAGGCCGCCCTCGCGAGCACCCTCAGCCAATTCCGATACACGTCCGTGATAAAGGTAGCCGCCGCGGTCGAACACGACCTCGGTGATTCCCTGTGCGATAGCCTTCTCGGCAATCATCTTGCCGACTTCTCTTGCGGCAGCCTTGTTGCTGCCATTGCCCTCAAAGCCTGCGCCGTAAGTAGAAGCGGCAACGAGGGTCACGCCCTTCACATCGTCGATGATCTGAGCGCTGATGTTAGCATTGGAGCGATACACAGCCAGACGGGGACGCTCGGCGGTGCCGGAGACCTTGCTGCGGATGCGGATGTGTCTCTTCAGTCTGGCCTGGTTTTTATCCTTCTTGCTTACCATTTCATTCCACTCCTTTCAATTACTTACCGGTCTTACCGGCCTTGCGGCGAACGTTCTCATCAATGTAGCGAACGCCCTTGCCGTGGTAGGGCTCGGGGGGTCTCTTGCTGCGGATGACAGCGGCGACCTGGCCGACTTCCTGCTTGTCGATACCCTTAACCACGATGATCATGCTGGAGCTGACCTTCTCGGTGGTCAGCTTGTCGATACCGGCTTTCTTGATCTCGTCCTCGGTGGGAACCTCAAGCTTGATGGAGTCGGTATCCTGCATGATGAACTTCTCCTGAGGCAGGCCGGTTCCGGGCATCAGGGAGTGGCCCAGGAACAGCTGGAGAGTCTTACCGGTCTTGACGGCCTTGTAGCCGACGCCGATGATCATAAGGATCTTCTGATAGCCCTTGGAAACACCGGTGACCATATCCTGGAGAAGTGCGCGGGACAGACCGTGAACACTTCTGTCTGCCTTCTCGTCGGTGGGACGGGTGACGTGAACCTCGTTGCCTTCGATGGAGAAGCTCATTCTCTCACTGAAGGTTCTCTCAAGAGTACCGAGGGGGCCCTTCACGGTGATGTGGTTGCCTTCACCAATCTGAACAGTTACGCCTGCGGGGATTACCACGGGCATTCTACCAATTCTAGACATATTCTTGTACCTCCTGTCCAATTACCAGACAAAGGCCAGGACTTCGCCGCCAACGTTGAGGGAGCGAGCCTTCTTGTCCGTCATAACACCCTTAGAGGTGGAAACGATGGCGATACCCAGGCCGTTCATGACCTTGGGCATATCCTCGCAGCTTGCGTAGATACGCAGACCGGGCTTGGAAACGCGCTTGATCCCACGGATGACCTTCTGCTTACCGGGCAGGTACTTGAGGGTCACGCGGATGGTGCCCTGCTTGCCGTCGTCAACGACGGTGTAGCCCTTGATGTAGCCTTCCTCGGTGAGGATCTCGGCGATCGCCTTCTTCATATTGGATGCGGGAATGTCAACAGTAGCGTGCTTTGCGGTATTCGCATTGCGGATTCTGGTGAGCATATCAGCAATAACATCAGACATTTGCATTTTATTTTCCTCCTAATGCAAGTTATCATTATCTTGCTGCCACGTTGCGTGGCGGCGTATCGGGGGTTAAGAGCAGACCGGGCGTGCACCGTATTGCGTGCAACCGACACTGTCTCGCCGGGGGTAGGTCTCGCCATCTCCGCGAGCTTGCCATATCCGGCCCGTCTTCCTACCGATAGGTGGGGGTCCCGTCCGAGGCGTTGCGCCTTCGGACAGGTGGGGGTTGGTAATCGGGTTACCGAATTACCAAGAGGACTTCTTCACGCCGGGGATCTCACCCTTGTAGGCGAGCTCACGGAAGCAGATACGGCAGATGCCGTACTTGCGGAGGTAAGCGTGAGGACGGCCGCAGATCTTGCAGCGGTTGTAAGCGCGAGTAGAGAACTTAGGCTCTCTCTGCTGCTTGTTGATCATAGACTTCTTTGCCATTATCCGTTACCTCCTATTAGTCCTTTGCGTAGGGTGCGCCCATCAGACGGAGCAGCTCGCGAGCTTCCTCGTCGGTGTTGGCGGTGGTGACGAAGCAGATGTCCATACCGCGGATCTTCTCGACCTTGTCGTACTCGATCTCGGGGAAGATCAGCTGCTCCTTCAGACCCAGGGAGTAGTCGCCGCGGCCGTCGAAAGCGTTGGGGTTGATACCCTTGAAGTCGCGGACGCGGGGGAGGGAGAAGTTGAAGAGACGGTCAACGAACTCGTACATCTTCTCACCACGGAGAGTGACCTTGACGCCGATCTTCATGCCCTCACGGAGCTTGAAGTTTGCCACGGACTTACGAGCGTAAGTGGGGACAGCCTTCTGACCGGTGATGGCGGAGATGTCAGCGATGACAGCGTCGATGGCCTTGGAGTTCTCCTTGGCATCGCCCACGCCGACGTTGATAACGATCTTGTCCAGCTTGGGGATCTGCATGACGCTCTTGTACTCGAACTTCTTCATGAGAGCGGGAGCGATCTCATTGGTATACATATCCTTGATTCTTGCCATGATATCTGTCTCCTTTCTCAATCGAATTTGTAGCCGCACTTAGCGCAGACGCGGCTCTTGTTGTCGCCCTCGACGACGACGTGGGTGCGGACACCCTTGTCGCACTTGGGGCAGTAGATAGCGACCTTGGATGCGTAGATAGCGCTCTCAGCATCCACGATACCGCCGGTCTCACCCTGGCGGCGGGGCTTCACGTGCTTGTGAATGATGTTGGCATCCTTCACGATGACCTTACCCTCGGCGGGGGAAACTGCGATGACCTCACCCTTGACGCCCTTGTCGTCACCGGAGAGAACCACAACGGTATCGCCCTTCTTGATATGCAGCTTTGCCATTTTCGCGATACCTCCTTACAGTACTTCGGGAGCCAGGGAGAGGATCTTCAGGTAGTCCTTCTCGCGGAGCTCTCTTGCCACAGGCCCAAAGATACGGGTACCGCGGGGGGTCTTATCGTCCTTGATGATAACGGCTGCGTTCTCATCGAACTTGATGTAAGAACCGTCTGCGCGGTGAACACCGTGAGCACTTCTGACGATGACGGCCTTGACGACGTCACCCTTCTTGACCACACCGCCGGGTGCGGCCTTCTTAACAGCGCAAACAACGACGTCGCCGATGTTTGCGTAACGACGACCGGTGCCGCCCAGAACACGGATGCAAAGGAGCTCCTTCGCACCGGTGTTGTCGGCAACCTTCATCCGAGATTCTTGCTGAATCATGGTTAGTTTTCCTCCTACTGTTTCAGTACGCCACTACGTACCTACTATTCGAATTCCGACCGTATGTTTTACCTGCCCGATCCTTCGGCAGAAGATATGGGGTAGGTTAATTACTTAGCCTTCTCGACGATCCGGACCAGTCTCCATCTCTTGGTCTTAGAGAGGGGGCGGGTCTCCATGATCTCGACGCGGTCGCCAATACCGCACTCGTTGTTCTCATCGTGAGCGTGCACCTTCAGGGTGTGCTTGATGATCTTACCGTAGGTGGGGTGCTTGACGTTATCCTCGATAGCGACGACGATGGTCTTGTCCATCTTATTGCTGACGACCAGACCAACGCGGCTCTTTCTCAGTGCTCTTTCCATTGCGTTGTATCCTCCTTACGCGTTCTTCTCGTTGAGAACCGTCATCACGCGAGCGATGTCATGCTTGACCTCGGCGATCTGGTGGGGGTTCTCAAGCTGGTTGACTGCGTGCTGGAAGCGGAGGTTAAAGAGCTCTTTCTTCAGCTCCTGGAGCTTGGTCTCAAGCTCAGCAGCGGTCATATTTCTCAGATCCTTTGCCTGCATCTCTTATGCCTCCTCTTTCACGATGAACTTGGTCTTGATGGGGAGCTTGTGGCCGGCGAGACGCATAGCCTCCTTAGCCACATCCTCAGCGACGCCGTCCATCTCGAACATAACGCGGCCGGGCTTCACGACTGCGACCCAGTACTCAACGGAGCCCTTACCGGAACCCATTCGGGTCTCAGCAGGCTTCTCGGTGATGGGCTTGTCGGGGAAAATCTTGATCCAGACCTTACCGCCACGCTTGATGTAACGGGTCATAGCAATACGGGCTGCCTCGATCTGCACGCTGGAGATCCAAGCGGGCTCGGTTGCCACAAGGCCGTACTTACCGTAGGCCAGGGTAGTGCCGCGGGAGGCCTTACCCTTCATGCGTCCGCGCTGAACGCGACGGAACTTAACTCTCTTAGGCATCAACATTAGTTTGCTCCTCCTTCTTTAGGAGTAGTGGTTCTGGGGGTGCGCTCCACAGGACGGCGCTCAGCGGGAGCGGCGTTTCTGCGGTCACCACCCTGACGGCGGTCACCACCCTGACGGCGGTCGCCACCCTGACGGCGGTCACCACCCTGGCGGCGGTCGCCACCGTTACGACGGTCGCCGTTTCTGCGGTCGCCGCGGCGGTCGCCACGGTTCTCCTGTGCAGGACGGTTGACCTCGCTCAGGATCTCACCCTTGTAGATCCAAACCTTGACACCGATCTTACCGTAGGTGGTGTTAGCCTCCCAGAAGCCGTAGTCGATGTCAGCGCGGAGGGTCTGCAGCGGGATGGTACCCTCGTGGTAGTGCTCGGAGCGAGCGATCTCGGCGCCGCCCAGACGGCCTGCGCAGTTGACCTTGATACCCTTTGCACCGTTTCTCATGGTGTTACGAATGGCCATCTTCATGGCGCGGCGGAAGGAAACGCGGCGCTCCAGCTGAGAAGCGATGTTCTCGGCGACCAGCTGAGCGTTCAGATCGGGCTGACGGACCTCAACGACGTTGAGGGCGACGGGCATACCGACCATAGCCTCCAGATCCTTCTTGTACTTGTCGATCTGCTCACCGCCGCGGCCGATAACCATACCGGGCTTAGCGCAGTGGACGAAGACGCGAACGCGGTGGCTGTCTCTCTCGATCTCGATCTTGGGGATGCCGGCGTCCTGGAGGGCCTTCTTCAGATACTTACGGATGTTGTAGTCGGAGACCAGGGTATCGCCGAAGACCTCGTCTTTTGCGAACCATCTGGAGTCCCAGTTCTTAATGACACCCACGCGAAGACCGTGGGGATTTACTTTCTGTCCCATTTACCGTTACTCCTTTCTTAGTCTCTCTCGGCGACCACGATGGTGACATGGCTCGTTCTCTTCAGGATGCGGTCTGCGCTACCCTTGGCACGAGGCATGAGGCGCTTCATGGTGGGGCCGGGGGTCACGAAGCACTCGGAAACGTACAGCTTAGAACCGTCCATGTGGAAGTTGTTCTCAGCGTTTGCGATTGCGCTCTTCAGGAGCTTGATAAGGTACTCGGAAGCACCGCGGCGGGTGTTCTTCAGAATAGCCATGGCTGCATCGGCATCCTTGCCTCTGATCAGATCCAGAACGATCTGGACCTTGCGAGGAGAGATGCGTGCATGCTTCAGATGTGCTGCTGCTTGCATTTTCATATCCTCCTCTTAATTACTTGTTGGAAGTCTTGGAGCCGGCGTGACCCTTGAAAGTACGGGTCAGGGCGAACTCGCCCAGCTTGTGGCCGATCATATCCTCGGTGATATACACGGGAACGTGCTTTCTACCGTCGTGGACGGCGATGGTGTGACCAACGAACTCCGGATATATCGTGGATGCTCTGGACCAGGTCTTCAGGACCTTCTTCTCACGCTTCTCATTCATGGCGCAAACCCGTGCGAACAGCTTTGCTTCCACGTAAGGAGCCTTCTTGCTACTTCTGCTCATTGATATATCCTCCTTTACTTAGCGTTTCTGCGCTTGACGATGAACTTGTCGGTGCGAGCCTTCTTGTTTCTCGTCTTATAACCCAGCGCGGGCTTACCCCAAGGGGTAACAGGTGCGGGATGACCGATGGGAGAACGACCCTCACCACCACCGTGGGGGTGATCGCAGGGGTTCATGACGGAACCGCGGACGGTGGGACGGAAGCCCTTATGGCGGGTCTTACCGGCCTTACCAACCTTGATGGTGTTGTGCTCGAAGTTACCGACCTGACCGATGGTGGCCTTGCAGTCCAGACGGACGATGCGGACCTCACCGGAGGGCAGACGGACCTGAGCGACGCCGCCGTCCTTGGAGATGAGCTGAGCCATCACACCGGCAGCGCGGACGAGCTGAGCGCCCTTACCGGGGTAGAGCTCGACGTTGTGGATGAAGGTACCAACGGGGATGTTGGCCAGGGGCAGGGTGTTACCGACCTTGATGTCAGCCTCAGCGGAGGAGGAGACGACGTCGCCAACCTTCAGGCCCTCGGGAGCGATGATGTAGCTCTTGACGCCGGCCTCGTTCTCCAGCAGTGCGATGAAAGCGGAGCGGTTGGGATCGTACTCGATGGCGGTGACGGTGCAAGCGGCGGAATCCAGACGCTTGAAGTCGATGATTCTGTACTTGACCTTGTTGCCGCCGCCGCGGTGACGGACGGTGATGCGACCGTAGCTGTTACGGCCTGCGTGCTTCTTCTTGATAACGACCAGGCTCTTCTCAGGGGTGTCCTTGGTAATGATCTGGCTGTAAGCCGGAACGGACATATTTCTTCTCGAAGGGGTCGTAGGCTTATACTTAATGGTAGGCATGTACTTCAACCTCCTTCATTAGTTCAGACCTTCGAAGAACTCGATAGCCTTGGAGTCGGCCGTCAGAGTCACGATTGCCTTCTTCCAAGCGGAGGTGTAGCCAAAGTGGACACCCATGCGCTTGGGCTTTCTCTTCATGTTGATGACGTTCACAGCGGCGACCTTGGTGCCGGGGAACATGGTCTCAACAGCGGTTGCGATCTCGGGCTTGGTGGCCTTGGACTGAACCTTGAAGACGTACTTCTTGTGGTTCTCGTCAGCCAGCATGTCCATGGAAGCCTCGGTGATGACGGGCTTGATGATGATATCTTCGATCATTTTCATTATGCGTATACCTCCTCGAGCTTCTTAACGGCTGCGGCGGTAATGACCATCTTGTCTGCCTTCATGATCTCGTACACGTTGATGGTGGTGGCCAGAGTGGTCTCAACGCGCTCGATGTTGGCGCAGCTCTTGACGGTGAAGGGGTTGACGGCGTCCAGAACGATCAGGGCGCGGTTGTCAACGTTCAGAGCCTTCAGCATGTTGACCATGGTCTTGGTCTTATACTCGGTGCAGGCGATGTCGTCGACGATGATGAGCTTGCCCTCAGCCACCTTGGCGGAGAGAGCGGAGAACAGAGCGACGCGCTTGGTCTTCTTGTTCATATCGGTGCGGTAGCTGCGGGGCTTGGGGCCGAGAGCGATACCGCCGTGAGTCCACTGAGGAGAGCGGGTAGAACCCTGACGGGCGCGACCGGTGCCCTTCTGTCTCCAGGGCTTTCTGCCGCCACCGGAAACCTCGGTGCGGGTCAGAGTGGACTGAGTGCCCTGTCTCTGGTTGAGCAGATATGCTCTGACAGCGGCGTGGAGAACTGCCGCGTTGATCTCAGCGCCGAAGACGCTGTCCGCGAGCACCATGGTGCCGACTTCCTGACCGGCCATGTTAAAAACTTTTACATTAGGCATGGTTTATTCCTCCTTCCGCTTATGCTTTGACAGAGTCGCGAACGAACACGATGCCGTTCTTGGCGCCGGGAACGGCACCCTTGACGGCGATGAGGTTGTTCTCGCTGTCGATCTTGACGACCTTCAGGTTCTGGATGGTGACCTGCTCGTTACCGTACTGACCGGGCATCTTGTGATTCTTGAAGATGCGGGCAGGGTCGATGGAACCCATGGAACCGGGCTGGCGGTGCACAGGGCCTACGCCGTGGGTCATGCGAAGCTTGTGATGGTTCCAGCGAACGACGACACCCGAGTAACCGTGTCCCTTGGTCATACCGGTGATGTCGACCTTCTCGCCGGCGGCGAAGGTATCGACGGTGATGACGTCACCGACATTGTACTTGGAGCAATCATCGTAGCGGAACTCCTTCAGATGCTTCTTGATCTGGAGCCCGTTCTTTCCGAAATGACCTTGCTCAGCCTTGGTCATGTGCTTAGCCTTAGCATCCATGAAACCCAGCTGAATGGCGTCATAACCATCGTTCTCAACGGTCTTCTTCTGCGCGACGACGCAGGGACCGCACTCAATGACGGTAACGGGGATCACATTGCCCTTCTCGTCAAAGATCTGAGTCATACCGATTTTCTTACCGATAAGTCCCTTTTTCATTGTGTTTTTCCTCCTGTAAATTATTGGTTGGCAGGCGGTTTGCAGTCGAGATCCGACATCCTCCCGTCAACTTGACTTACAAAGTTACCGAGCCACCGCGTCGCGGAAATCCTTCACGCGATGTCGGCTGTTGTCTTTGTCTGCCGCATGGGGTTGCGGCCGCGGCCCTCGCGGGAGCCGCACGACCGTGGCTGAACGGCCGTAGGGGTTATGTGCTTGTCTTGGTCTTACTGCTTACTCCGATTACAGCTTAACCTCGATCTCAACACCGGCGGGGAGCTCGATGCTCATGAGGGCGTCCACAGTCTTCTGGGAAGGCTTCATGATATCGATCAGACGCTTGTGAGTTCTGGTCTCGAACTGCTCGCGGCTGTCCTTGTTGACGTGGACAGAGCGCAGGATGGTGACGATCTCACGGTCGGTGGGCAGCGGGATGGGACCCGAAACCTCGGAACCGTTAGCCTTAGCGACAGCCACGATCTTCTCGGCGGCGGTGTCGATGAGGGTGTGATCGTAGCTCTTGAGACGAACTCTGATCTTTTCCTTGATTGCCATTGTTGTTTGCCTCCTTTTCATATTTCGCGGCGGCTCTTATATATAATGTAAGAACCCATGCCCGCGAGTTGGGAAATTGGGGCGCGATCCGATTCAACACCGTTCCGCGTGTTCCTCGTCTCTCCCGAGAAAAGCGGCGGAGAACCGCCGATGATCTCACAGAGCCCCGAAGGAGCGCGGGCGACATTGAAACAACGTTTCGCCCGATTAACGGACATGCTCGGTGAAAATTCCCTCACGGGGTCGGATCCACCCGTGAGCAACCTCTCACTTCTACGCACATCATGCCCTGTAATTATACACCAAAACCCCGAAAAAATCAATACTTTTTGAAAAATTTCTCGGTGACGCCAATTATGATTTTCGCAGAATTTTCAGCCCTGTTTTTGTATACATTTCACAATAAAATCCCACCCTCTCCGCGCCCCTGCCCCGAGGCACCTTATCTATATAAATAAAATGAAGAAAACCGCCCCAAAACCGCCGTTTCGTTACACTTTGTTCATAACTTTGTTGTATAATAAAGTAGAATGTGCAAACTATCGGGGCAGGTCCCCGTCATACTGTAAAAAAGGCAGGTTTTCCCATGGAACGCTCCCGTCTCTCCCCCCGCGTCTGCTTGCTGGTCACCGCCGCCCTCACCCTCCTCGGGGTGATCCTGCGGTCGGTCTGTATGCTGACGAGCTTCGATGCCGCCGTCGGCTACTTCAACGCGGGCATCCTCACCACTCTCTCCAACGCTCTCTACTTCGCCGCCGTCATCGCCGCCGCGGTCTGCGCCTCCCTGATCCACAAGGGCGTGCTCCCCGCCACCCTGCGCACCCGCCTCCGCCGTCCCGCCGCCTACCTGTGGGGCCTGTCCCTGGCGGCCTTCACCGTAGGGGTCCTGCTGGTCTGCTACCAAAACCGCACCAGCAACTTCCTCACCTACCCCATGATCCTGGGCGTCCTCTCCTCCCTCTACTTCTTTATCTCGGGGAGCAAGGATGGCACCTACTCCGACGCCCTCTCCGCCCTGGGCTTCATTCCCGTGGTCTGGTGCGTGACCGCCGCGTGGGAGACCTACACCGACCAGTTCACCGCCATGAACAGCCCCATCAAGGTGGGTCTGCAGATGGGCTTCCTCGGTCTGGCCCTCATCCTCGTCTCCGAGCTCCGCTTCCGTCTGGGCAAGCCCCTGCCCCGTGTGGCCGCCGCCTTCATGAGCATCGGAGTCTTCACCTCCCTGAACGGTGCCCTCCCCGTCCTTCTGGGTACGGGTGCCCACATTCTGGACAACCAACTCCACCTCTTCTACGCCATTGTCCTGCTCTGCGGAGGCCTCTACGGAGCCTACACCCTGTTCCAGCTTCTGTGGTTCCCCGCCGAGGCCGAAGCCGCCAACATGACCCCCGAGGCCGCCGAGATCCCCACCGACACCCCCAACGCCCAGTAAAGGAGAAACCGCCATGCGCGTGTCCGCGAACGTCCGCATCCAATGGCTGCACGGAGAGCTGTCCTGTAACACCTACCCCAACGCCGCCCGTCTGGCCGAGCGGTTCCACATCTCCCGCCGCCAGGCCCAGCGAGACATTGACTTCCTCAAAAAGCAGTTAGGCGCCCCCATGGAGTACGACGGGCGGGTCATGGGCTACCGCTATACCTCCCCCTTCACCCTCCCCGTGTCGGTCACCAACGAAAACGACGGCGGGCTGTCCCGCGCCCCCATGAATCCCTTCGGCCGTGACGCGGGCGGGGACTCCATTGAGGCCGACAGCGTCATCATCCAGGGTCAGATCCCCTACACCGCCACCCTGGGCATCAGCGACAAGCTGACGGTGCTGGAAATGCGCTCCTACATCATCTCGGAGGAGGCCAGAGGTCAGTTCCTCTGCGAGTTCCACAACATCGACCGCTTCCTCTGCGCCATCCTCACCGCCCGCTCGGGCATCCGCATCATCGAGCCCGCCTGGCTCCGTGAAAAGCTCCTCCACATGGCCCGCAAGGCTATTGACAACAACCAAGACTGATCTATCCGCAACGAGGTACATATACAATGAAGGATTTCCACATCAACACAGAAATTTTCTTCGGTGAGAACGCCCTGGACCGTCTGAGCCAGCTCCCCTACGACAGTGCTCTCATCATTGCCGATCCCTTCGTGGTGCAGAGTGGCATGATCACCCTGCTCACCGCCCGCCTGGACAAGGCCCACATCACCTACAGCCTCTTCACCGACGTGGTTCCCGACCCTCCCGTGGAGAAGGTCATCTCGGGAGTGGCCACCGTCATGAAGACCAAGCCCCCCTGCATCATCTGCGTGGGCGGCGGCTCGGCCATCGACACCGCCAAGGCCGTGCGCAAGTTCGCCCGCCAGTTCGACGACAAGTATACCCCCCGCCTCATCGCCATCCCCACCACCTCGGGCACGGGCAGTGAGGTCACCCGCTTCGCCGTCATCTCCAACCCCGCCGAGGGCCGCAAGTACCCCCTGGTGGACGAGGAGCTTCTCCCCGACGAGGCCATTCTGGACGAGGTGCTGGTGAAGTCTGTCCCCGCCTCGGTCACCGCTGACACAGGCATGGACGTCATGACCCACGCCATCGAGGCCTACGTCTCCACCGACAACAACGAGTTCTCGGGCGCTCTGGCCGAAAAGGCCGTAGAGATCTCGGGTCAGTTCCTCATCCGCTCCTTCGTCAGCTGTGACGATACCCACGCCCGCCGCAAGATGCACATCGCCTCCTGCCTCGCGGGTCTGGCCTTCAACTCCGCCTCCCTGGGTCTGAACCACGGCATGGCCCACCAGCTGGGTGCCCGCTTCCACATCCCCCACGGCCGCGCCAATGCCATCCTGCTTCCCTACATCATCGAGTATAACAGCGGCGTCACCCTGGCGGGCCGCTCCCAGAAGGAGTACCCCTCCTGCGTCCGCAAGTACTGCAACCTGGCCCGAATCCTGGGGGTCAGCAACATGAACGAGGTCACCACCATCCGCGCCCTCATCTCCTACCTCCACTTCCTGAACGCCGAAATGGGCATCCCCGCCAAGGTCTCCGAGGCCTGCCCTAAGCTCACCGAGACCGAGTACCTGGCCGCCCTGGACGACATGGCCGCCGCCGCCCTCGTGGACGGCTGTACCGCCACCAACCCCCGCACCCCCAGTAAGGAAGAGATCATT
>JAFULU010000050.1 GCA_017483125.1 Clostridia bacterium | reverse complement strand
GCCCAGCAAGTGCGGCGGGCGACGGATGAGGGGTAGACGGGGGTATGCTATCAAACAGCCCGATAAACCCAAATTTACTTCTCTTTCTTACTTTTTACCACATCTCCCCCCATTTGTCAATCCCTCTCGCAAAATCCGCAAAAATTCTTCAAAAATCCGTAAAATCCTCTTTACAAATTTCAAAAACTGTGCTATACTATATAAGGTCAAGGTCACGGAACGGCAGATGCGTTGGGTGAAGTTGTCAGAAACCGAATACCACCCTTTTCGCGCGCCCCGCCGTCCGCTCCTGCCCGAGCGGGCTTATTTTTTTGCCCGCGCCAAGCAGTCCCAAAGCGGGTCGCCGCTCATTATAGAATATGGAGGACAACAAACGCATGAAACTCATCTACGGCATCAAGGACAGACCGAAGTTCGGTCAGACCGTCGTCTTCGCCATCCAACAGCTGCTGGCCATCATGGCCGCAACCCTGGTGGTCCCCGTGATCATCAACTCCAGCGGCTCCATGCCCGAGGGCGCTCCCGCCATGAGCTCCGCCGCCGCCCTCTTCGGCGCGGGTATCGGTACTCTGGTCTACCTGCTCTTCACCCGCTTCAAGAGCCCCGTGTTCCTGGGCTCCTCCTTCGCCTTCATCGGCTCCATGTGCTCCGCCTTTGCCGGCGCCGTCTCAGCTCAGGCAGGCTACCTGGGTCTGATCATCGGTGCTGCCTGCGCGGGCCTTGTCTACGTGGTCATCGCCGTCATCGTCAAGTTCGCCGGTGTCAAGTGGATCTCCAAGCTCATGCCCGCCGTGGTCATCGGCCCCACCGTGGCCATCATCGGTCTGTCCCTGGCCGGTAACGCTATCGGCGATCTCCAGACCGCTCCCGCAGGCGGCTCCTCCTACGTGGCCATCCTCTGCGGTCTGGTCACTCTGGCCGTCACCATGCTCTGCGCCACCTTCGGTAAGAAGATGATCCGTCTGATCCCCTTCATCATGGGTATCCTGGCAGGCTACGCCCTGGCCGCCATCTTCACCCTCATCGGCAACGCCGCCGGCATCGACGCCCTGAAGGTCATCAACTTCGATCCTCTGGTGAGCCTCTTCACCAATTTCGGCATCGAGTCCATCGTCTCCCTTCCCGACTTCACCTTCGTCGAGGCCATCAAGGGCGTCAAGGACATAGACGCCGCCTACATCGGTACCGTGGCCGTGGCCTACGCGCCCGTGGCCTTCGTGGTCTTCGCCGAGCACATCGCCGACCACAAGAACCTCTCCACCATCATCGAGCACGACCTCTTGGAGGAGCCCGGTCTCCACAACACCCTGCTGGGTGACGGCGTCGGCTCCGTCGCGGGTGCCATCTTCGGCGGCTGCCCCAATACCACCTACGGCGAGTCCGTGGGCTGCGTGGCCATCACGGGTAACGCCTCGGTCATCACCATCCTCTACACCGCCGTTCTGGCTATCATCATCTCCTTCCTGTCTCCCTTCGTGGCCTTCGTCAACACCATTCCCTCCTGCGTCATGGGCGGTGTGTGCATGGCTCTCTACGGTTTCATCGCCGTCTCGGGTCTGAAGATGATCCAGAAGGTGGATCTGGAGCAGAACCGCAACCTCTTCGTGGTGTCGGTCATCCTCATCGCGGGTATCGGCGGTCTGTCGGTCACCTTCGGTAAGGTCACTCTGACCACCATCGCCTGCGCCCTGATCCTGGGTATCCTGGCCAACATCATGCTGGGTGTTAAGGACAAGAAGAAGGACGAGGAGTAATTTTCTGATTTCTCAAAGGCTCCGCCGCAAAAATGGCGGAGCTTTTGTTTGGGGGCGGAGGGATTTTGAATTGGGGTTTAGCGGGCTGTTGGGTTTCCTCGTGAGCCTTCCCTTGTGAGGGAAGGGGGACCGCGAAGCGGTGGATGAGTAGCCGATAAATGGACATTTCCCGAAGGGAAATGATCTGCTTTCCTCCATATAAAAACCTT
>JAFULU010000049.1 GCA_017483125.1 Clostridia bacterium | reverse complement strand
GGATGGCCGTTCTTTTTGTTGGTATTTTTTCAAATTTGGGTTTGTAGGGCTGACGGAACCGAGCGGAAATGGGGAGTGTGACCCTCATCCGCCTCCCGCCGCAGAGCTGGTCGGCAACTTCCCCCTAGGGGAAGGCAAGGGTATGTGGAAACCCCTCTTTTTGTTGATACCAAAAGGAAAATACAGACTTTTTTAAAGAGAAAGCTCCCATTTCCTCGTGCTTGCCTTCCCCTCAGGGGAAGGTGTCGCCAGCTCCTGCGGCGGCGACGGATGAGGGTCACACAAAAGGTTTCCTCTTGGTTCAAATTGTCCGATAAACTGCAATTTCCCACAAACCCTCTACCTCTTCCCAAAATACTCGTACAACTCCTTATACTTTCCAAACATCTCCTCATACACCTCAACCGCCTCGGCCTCGGGCATATACACCCTCTCCACCTCAGCCGCCATACGGTCCGCCGCCTCGGTCACGGACGGGTACACCCCGCTCGCCACGGCGGCATAGATGGCCGATCCCAAGGCCCCCGTCTGGGAGGCCTTCGAGACCTCAATGGGACGGTTCAGCACGTCGGCGTAGATCTGCATCATCATAGGATCCTTGCGGGCAATGCCCCCCGCCGCCATGATACGCACGATGGGAAGGCCGCCCTGCTCCATCTGCTCCACAATGACCCGCGTACCGAAGGCCGTGGCCTCGATCAGCGCGCGGTAAATGTCCTCGGGCTTGGTGGCCAGGGTCAGCCCCACGATGGTCCCCGTCAGGGTCTGATCCATGAGGATACTGCGGTTGCCGTTCCACCAGTCCAGCGCCATGACCCCGCTTTCCCCGGGGGCCTTCTTCTCGGCCAAAGAGCTCAGGTAAGCGTGGATCCCCAGCCCCGAAGCCTTGGCCGCCTCGGTGTAGCCCGCGGGCACGCAGTTCTTCACGAACCAGTCAAAGCAGTCCCCTACGGCGGCCTGTCCCGCCTCGTAGGTGTACAGAGAGGGGATCACACCGTCCTTGACGTAGCCGCAGACCCCTTGGATCTTCCGCAGACGGTCGGAGTTCAGGATGTGGCAGGTAGAAGTCCCCAGAATGAGGGTCAGATCCCCCGAGCGGGTCATGCCCGTGGCGGGGAGGGCGGCGTGGGCGTCGATCATGGGCAGAGCCACGGGAGTGCCTACGGGAAGTCCCGTCAGCGCCGCGCCGTATTCGGTCAGCCTGCCAGCGCGCTCCCCCACGGGATCCACGGCGGGAGCGACCTTATCTCCCACCAAGCCACCCAAGGCGGGATCCAGCGCGGTCAGAAACGCCTCCGAGGGATAGGCCCCCTCGTACCACAGCCCCTTGTACCCCGCAAAGGCGGCGGCATGGGTCTCCCGCCCTGTCAGGAGCAGAGAGAGCCAATCGGCGGCCTCGGTAAAGCGGTGGGTCGCCTCAAACACCGCGGGAGCCTTTCGCAGAGTCTCCAGGACCTTGGGTAGCATCCACTCGCAGGAGACCGTCCCGCCGTAGGCCGACAGCCACTCCTCCCCCCGCGCGGCGGCCAGAGCCGTGATCTCGGCGGCCTCCTCGGTGGCGCCGTGGTGCTTCCAGAGCTTGACGTAGGCGTGAGGCTCACCGCAAAAGGCAGGATCAAAGCACAAAGGCACCCCCGCCTCATCCACGGGCAGCATGGTGCAGGCGGTGAAATCCACCCCCAACGCGGTGATCTGATCGGGGGTGATCCCCTCGGCCGTATGCGCCGCCGCCAGAGCCTCCCCGATAGCCGCCTTCATGCTGTCCAAGTAGTCCCGCGGATGCTGAAGGGCGAACCGAGAGGGCAGGGAAGTGCCGTCGGGCAGAGCAGAGTCCATGACTCCGTGGGCGTATTCCGAGACCGCCTCGGCCACGGCGCGGCCGTCACGGACGTCCACGATGAGAGCGCGGACCGAGAGAGTGCCGAAGTCCAGACCGAGAGTATAGGTGGGTGCACTTTTCATAGGAGTCTCCTTTCGGGAGAGGTGATTTCATAGCTTGATTCGTAACTATTCAGCCAATATGAGAAATTGGGGTTTAGCGGTGGGTTTCCTCGTGAGCCTTCCCCAGCGGGGAAGGGGGACCACCGTAGGTGGTGGATGAGGAGAGAGGGTTTGTTTTTTCGTACGGGTGTATACGGAAACCCCTTGATACACCAAGAAAAATCATACCCGATACCGAG
>JAFULU010000048.1 GCA_017483125.1 Clostridia bacterium | reverse complement strand
GCAAGGAGGCTTTTACCAATTATCCGCTGTTTTTTATCGACGCTACCGCCGCACCTGTGGAAGGTGAGCTGACGGGACGGAGCGGGGAATCGGGACTGCTTCTGACCGCCGCGCGACCTACCGACTCCGTGAGCGAGACAGGCGGCTGTTGGTTCGGCCTGGGGCAGACGGGGGTCTATGCCTTCGGGGACGGCCGATACGCCTTCTCCCAACACATGAGCCGCGAGGAGGGGGACAAGCGCACCCAGGCCTCCGAGGTGATCCTCTTCCGACTGGATAATACCGGGGACTCGGTCTTTACCGAGATCTGAAAACACATACCCAACGAAAGGACATAGAATGAACGAAATTATTGATTTTCTCACCGAATTCAACGCCGTGACCGTGGTCATCCGTGTGGTTCTCGCCGCTCTGGCGGGGGCGCTGGTTGGTCTGGAGCGTGAGTTCCACGGCCGCGCCGCGGGTATGCGTACCCACATGATGGTAGCCCTGGGCGCCGCCCTGGCCGCCATGATCGGCCTGTTTACCGTCAAGGAGCTGGGGGTCTCCTCGGATCCCATGCGTGTGGGGGCTCAGGTCATCAGCGGCGTGGGCTTCCTCGGTGCGGGCACCATCCTCCTCCGCGGCGGCGGCTCCCGTATCACGGGTCTGACCACGGCGGCGGGCCTCTGGACGGCGGCCTCCATCGGTCTGGCCGTGGGTATCGGCTTCTACGTGGGTGCCTTCATGACGGTCATCGCCGCCATGCTGACCTTCACCCTCATCACCAGTCTGGAGATGTTCCTCAACCGCAAGCGCCAGCGCATGGCCATCTATCTGGAGCTGGAGAACGTGGACGCGGTGGCTCCCATGCTGGAGATGTTGCGCACCGAGTACGGCCTCATGGAGGCCCAGGTCACCCCGCCCCGCAGCGGCACCGCCCCTCACGTGGGCATGGAGATTCTGGTGCGGGTCCCCCAGAAGCTCTCCACCGCCGCCAATCTTCAGCGGTTTACCGATCTGGAGCACGTGGTCTTCGCCCTCCGCAACGTTTGATTTCCCAAGGCACCGTTTCGCGCGGTGCCTTTTTTGTGAGTCTCTACCTATATAGACACGGTCAAGGGGGAAAATATGACAGAAAACCGCGAAAAAATTCGTTTTTTTCGGAGTTTCGTTAAGATTGCGTGAAGATTTCCCGAATGTTTCGGGAAAGGCTTGCAAAATAGAGAATTTTATGCTATAATTATCCTGTTAAAATGTGACTTCTCACAAATAACGGAGGTATATACCATGGCATTGGACAGAAATCAGGTGCCTGCCGAGAGAAAATGGCGGGTCGAGGATATTTTCGAGAGCGTGGACGCGTGGAACGCCACCTACGCCGAGTGCGAGGGGGAGCTGGACTTCTCCGAGTTTGAGGGCAAGCTGAACACGGTGGAGAACGTGCTCGCCTGCATGGAGCGCATGAACGCTTTGATGATCAAGCTCAACAAGCTGGCCATCTACGCCCACATCCGCCACGACGAGGACAGCCGCGTTTCCGAGTTCACCGCCCTGAACGCCCGCTTCTCCATGCTGGCCATGAAGCTGTCGGGTGCCACCGCCTTCATCACCCCCGAGCTGACCGCTCTGCCCGTGGAGACTCTGGAGGCTTTCGCCGCCGATCCCCGCATGGCTGACTACGACTACACCATCAAGAGCATCATCAAGGATAAGCCCCACGTGCTGTCCCGCGAGATGGAGGAGCTTCTGTCCCAGGGCTCCCGTATCTTCGGCGGCTACCAGCAGGTCTTCGGTATGCTGGACAACGCCGACTTTCCCTTCCCCACCATTCAGGTGGACGGCAAGGACGTCACCGTCTCCCACGGTATGTACGGCGTTCTGCTCCATCACCCCGACGTCCGTGTCCGCAAGAAGGTTTTTAAGGCCTACTACAAGGCCTACATCGGTCTGATCAACACCATCACCGCCACCTACACGGGCAACGTGGATAAGGACATCTTCCTGGCCCGCGCCCGCAAGTACGAGTCCTGTCTGGATAAGGCCCTGTCCTCCGAGGACGTGGATCCCAAGGTCTACAAGAACCTGCTCCGCGCCGTGGGCAAGGGTCTGCCCCTGCTCCACCGCTACTTCCGTGACCGCAAGAAGGTCCTGGGCATGAACAAGATGCACATGTACGATCTCTACCTGCCTCTGGTGGCTGATGCCGAGCTGAAGCTGGACTACGAGGAGGCCTACAAGCTGGTCATTGAGGGTCTGGCACCTCTGGGCGAGACCTATCAGGGTCTTCTGCAGGAGGCTCACGACAACGGCTGGATCGACGTGGAGGAGACCGAGGGCAAGCGTTCGGGTGCCTACTCCACGGGTGCTTACGGTCTGCCCCACCCCTACGTCCTGCTCAACTACCAGCCCACCACCAACAACGTCTTCACCATTGCCCACGAGATGGGTCACGCCCTCCACTCCTACCACTCCCAGAAGGCTCAGCCCCAGGAGAAGGCGGGCTACCGGATCTTCGTGGCCGAGGTGGCCAGCACCGTCAACGAGGTTCTGCTTCTGAAGTACCTCCTGAAGAAGACCGAGGACGCAAATCTCAAGAAGTATCTCCTGTCCTACTACATGGACATGATCAAGTCCACCTGCTTCCGTCAGACCCAGTTCGCCGAGTTTGAGTTCCTGGCCCACGATATGGCCGAAAAGGGTCAGCCCCTGACCAAGGACGCTCTGTGCGACGCTTACCTGGCACTCAACAAGAAGTACTACGGCCGATCCGTCGTCTCTGACCCCGAGATCGCCTACGAGTGGGCCAGAATCCCCCACTTCTACCGCGCCTTCTACGTCTACAAGTACGCCACGGGCATCATCTCCGCCATCTCCATCGCCGAGCGCATCTACACCGAGGGCGCGCCTGCCGTGGAGGACTACTTCAAGTTCCTGTCCTCGGGCGGCTCTGACAGCCCCGTGGAGCTTCTGAAGCTGGCGGGCGTGGATCTCACCAAGAAGGACGCCTTCGAGGCCGCTATGGCTTCCTTCAAGGACGCACTCACCCAGTTTGAGGCTCTGATGTAAAAAAAGAAATACAGTCACAGGGGAAAGGCCGAACCGCTTTCACCACTCCGATAACTGTGACCGAACGCCTCGAAAGGAGGTACACTGCCTATGAAACGACACGCGCATATCCCGAAACTGCTATGGTATGTCCTTTTGAGCGTCCTGTTCGTGTCCCTGTTGCTCCTGTCCGCCTGTGACGGAGAATCCCCCATGACCGACACCACCGCGTCGGACACTTCCGTGGAGGGAACCACGGAGGCGGACGCCACCGACGTCACGGGAGAGGAATTGACCCTGCCGGGTGACGATCCCACCGAGGAGCAGACTCCCACGGATACCGACGAGCCTGTCGAGCCTCCCGAGTCGGATGAGTCAGGTTCGGATGAATCCAATTCGGGTGATCCTACCACCCCCGAGGAAACCACCGAGGCCGACACCCCCGGTGAGGTCATGACTCTGCCCCCCGAGACGGTTCCCGAGCCGGAAACCGACGCAAAGCCCATGCCCCGTCTGGATATCTATACCGACGACGGCCACGACGTCACCTCCAAGGACGTCTACAAGCACGGCACCGCCACTCTGTCGAATTGCCACGAGAAGTTCGCCTTTGAGAACGTGGGGGTCAACATCCGCGCCCGCGGAAACTCCACCTTCGGCGCGCCCAAGAAGCCCTTCCGTCTGAAGTTCGACAAAAAGCAGGAGATG
>JAFULU010000047.1 GCA_017483125.1 Clostridia bacterium | reverse complement strand
TTTCCGGTTCCGACTTTGTGGAACTGTACGTGGGCGTTGGCGCCAGCCGTGTCCGTGACCTGTTCGATCAGGCAAAAAAGCACGCGCCCGCCATCGTCTTTATCGATGAGATCGACGCTGTGGGCCGTCAGCGCGGCACCGGCGTGGGCGGCGGTCATGACGAGCGCGAGCAGACCCTGAACCAGCTGCTGGTGGAGATGGACGGCTTCGGCTCCCACGAGGGCATCGTGGTCATCGCCGCCACCAACCGCGCCGACGTCCTGGATCCCGCTCTCCTGCGTCCCGGCCGCTTCGACCGTCAGATCCAGGTCAACCGCCCCAACCTCAAGGGCCGCGAGGACATTCTGAAGGTCCACGCCCGCAACAAGCCCCTGGAGCCCGGTGTGGATCTCTCCAAGGTGGCCAAGATCACCGTGGGCTTCACGGGTGCCGACCTGGCCAACCTCTTAAACGAGGCCGCTCTGCTGTCCGCGAGACACAACAAGAGCCTCATCGGTATGGACGAGATCGAGGCCGCACTGAACAAGATCATCATGGGCCCCAAGAAGAAGACCAACGTCATGAGCGACGACGAGAAGAAGAACACCGCGTACCACGAGGCGGGCCACGCCGTGGTGGGCTACCTGGTGGGCTGCGATCCCGTCCACATGATCACCATCGTCCCCACGGGAAGAGGCGCTTTGGGCTACACCAGCTTCCGTCCCGAGGCGGACCGCTACCAGATGTACAAGCAGGACTACAAGAACGAGATCGCCATGGGCCTGGGCGGACGTGCCGCCGAGGAGATCATCTTCGGAGACGTCACCAGCGGCGCTTACTCGGATATCCAGTCCGCCACCCAGACCGCCAAGCGCATGGTCACCCTCTTCGGTATGTCCGAGAAGCTGGGCCCCCGCCGCTTCGGCACCGACCAGAACGAGGTCTTCCTGGGCCGTGACTTCTCCTCCAACGCCGACTACTCCGAGGCTATGGCCGCGGTGATCGACGAGGAGATCCACGCCATCATTTCCGAGGCCTACGACCGCGCCAAGTCCCTGCTTCTGGGCAGCATCGGCAAGCTCCACTTCATCGCCGAGTACCTGCTGGGTCACGAGGACATGGACGGCGACCAGTTCAAGGCCGTTATGGAGAACGAGTTTGTCACCGTGGAGATGATCGAGGCCATCGCCGCCGAGAAGGAGAAGGCTTCCCGCGAGGCCAACGAGAAGAAGAAGGCCGCGGAGAAGACCGCCGCAAGCGGCAAGAAGGCCGAGACCGAAGCAACCGAGACCCCCGCCGAGGAGTCCAAGCCCGACGACGATAAGACCAACCCCTTCGACTACAGCCCCGAGAACAACGGCGGTGAGAATCCCTTCGATTACAACCGTCCCGAGGATAAGGACTGATCGCAACTGAATCAAACAGCCGATGGATGTGCGTCCGTCGGCTGTTTTTTGTCGGGTCTTCAAATTTGGGTTTATCGGTGAGTTGGGTTTCCTCGTGAGCCTTCCCTTGTGAGGGAAGGGGGACCGCGAAGCGGTGGATGAGTAGCCGATAAATGGACATTTCCCGAAGGGAAATGATCTGCTTTCCTCCATATAAAAGCCTTTCCTGATAGTGCTTTATAGTGCTTTTCCCAGCGCAGATCAAAAACTTTTCGTGTGGCTACTCATCCGTCACGCCCTAAGGGCGTGACACCTTCCCTTACAAGGGAAGGCTTTCAACGCGAAAACCCAACTCCCCGACAAACCCAAATGTAACTGTTCAGTCAAGATTTCAAATTTGGGTTTAGCGGTGTAACAAGATGAGAACCGTCCCCTTCCCCTCATCCGTCACCCGCCGTTTGCGGGTGCCCCCTTCCCCCAAGGGAAGGCTCATTGAGGAGGCCGCACTTTTTCTATACCAGACAATGCTTTTTGCATTGTTGCAGAGAAAGTGGGGCATCGATATATGCCTTCCCTTGGGGGAAGGGGGACCGCGAAGCGGTGGATGAGGGGAAGGGTTCGGTTCTGTCCCTGATTCACCGATAAACCCAAATTTGATGGTTTGCTGAACAGTTACACCCCAATTTGAACTCCACACAAAAAACCGCCATCCGCGAAAAGCGGACAGCGGTCAGACGGGGGATCTTACTGATCCTCCAGCGCGTAATCGCGGGAGCGGAAGAGCAGAGAAATGCACCACACGCCCGCCAGAGCGACTACGGTATAGATGATGCGGGCGACCACGGTGGAGGCCCCGCCGCATACCCAAGAAACGAGATCGAATTGGAACAGACCGATGCTGTCCCAGTTCAAGGCGCCGATGATGGAGACAATCAGCGCGATGCGATCCAAGATCATCATGTGAGAAACCTATCCTTTCCGAAGGGGTACGGTGGGTACCGCCTCGATTGATTCGCATGAGCTCGGATGTCAAGCACCCGCGGCAAAAACGGCTCCGCGGTGTCACGTCCGTGGCGGCGTTTTCGTCCATTCATAGTGTGGCGCGTCGGTTTGGTGTTTATGTACCGAAAAATCACGGCTTCAGCGCAAAAATTTTCCTTGCGGGAGCGCAAAAATTCGTCAATCCCCCTTGCAAAGCGCGAAAAAATGTGTTATACTATATTATCTATGTGCCATTCATATAATTATTGAAAAAATTATGCCATATACAGAGAAAGGAGACCAGCTATGCATTGGTCAGAAGAGATCGCCCAGAGAGTGATCGCCAGAAACCCCGATAAGGAAGAGTACGTATGCGCCGCGGGCATCAGCCCCTCGGGCTCGGTGCATATCGGTAACTTCCGTGATATCGCCACTTCCCTTTTCGTTTGCAAGGCCATTGAGAAGCAGGGCAAGAAGGCTCGCCTTCTGTTCTCCTGGGATGACTTTGACCGTTGCCGTAAAATCCCTGCCAACGTCCAGGCCAAGGTGGGCGACGCCTACGACAAGTACATCGGTACCCCCTACGTGGACATTCCCGACCCCTGGGGCTGTCATGAGAACTACGCCGAGCACTTCAAGGCCGAGTTCACCGAGTCCATGAAGAAGTTCGGCATCGAGATGGACTACCGCCATCAGGGTTATATGTACCGCTCGGGCGCCTACACCCAGGCCATCATCGAGTCCCTGCGCAAGCGGGAGGAGATCTTTGAGATCCTGGACTCCTTCAAGACCAAGGACATGACCAAGTCCGAGGAGGAGAGAGCGGCTGAGCACGACGCCGAGAAGGCCAAGTATTCCCCCGTCTCGGTCTTCTGCCCCGAATGCGGCACCGACTTCACCACCCTGGAGAACATCTCCGAGGACTGCACCGAGGCCGACTACACCTGCCGTTGCGGCTATCACGGCCACATCAACTTCCTCGAGAACTTCAACTGCAAGCTGGGCTGGAAGATCGACTGGCCCATGCGCTGGAGACACGAGGGCGTGGACTTCGAGCCCGGCGGAAAGGATCACGCCGCTCCCACGGGTTCTTACTCCAACGCCAAGATCATCTCCAAGAAGATTTTCGGCTACGAGCCTCCCCTGTTCCAGGGCTACGAGTTCATCGGTATCAAGGGTCTGGCGGGTAAGATGTCCTCTTCTTCGGGTCTGAACCTCACCCCCGACACCATGCTGAAGCTCTACGAGCCCGAGGTCATTCTGTGGCTCTACTCCAAGACCGAGCCCACCAAGGCCTTCGATTTCTGCTTCGACGACGGCATCCTGCGCCAGTACTTCGAGTTCGACAAGATGTACGAGGACTACCGCGCGGGCAGATGCAACGAGCGCGACGCCGCCATCATGTACAACTGCGTGGTGGAGGGCCACGAGGTCAGCACCGTTCCCCAGGGCCTTTTGGTCCAGCTGGGCTCCATCGTGGACTTCAACGTCCCCATGCTGGAGACCGTCTTTGAGAAGATCGGCACCCCCTACACCGCCGAGCAGTTCATGGGCCGTCTCGACCGCGCCAAGTACTGGCTGGAGCAGTGCGCCCCCGAGCAGGTCAACCGTCTGCGCGAGACCCGTAACTTTGAAGTGTACAATACCCTCTCCGACGAGGAGAAGCAGGAGATCGCTCTGCTCCACAGCTATCTGGCCGCGGGCGGCTACGATCTGGACGCTCTCAACGCCGAGCTGTACGCCATTCCCAAGAAGGTCTTCGGCGAGGACAAGCCCGACAAGGAGCTGAAGGGTCTGCAGGGTAACTTCTTCAAGACCGTCTACAAGCTCCTCATCGACAAGGAGCGGGGCCCCCGTCTGTACCTCTTCCTCTACGCCATCGACCCCGCCCGCTACGTCGGTCTTCTGGACTTCTCCTACGAGCAGACCGCCGAGGAGATCGCCGCCGACCGGGCCGTAGCCGACGCCGAGGCCGCCGCGAACGCCCCCGTGGAGAAGGTCTACGGCGAGCCCGACCCCGTGGAGCCCATCTCTACCGACATGGTGAGCATCGACGATTTCGCCAAGATGGACATCCGCGTCTGCAAGATTATCAAGGTCTCCGAGATCCGCAAGTCCCACTCCTGATACACGCTGACCCTGAACGACGGTATCGGCGAGCGTGTCATCGTTTCCTCCATCAAGCACGACTACACCGCCGACGAGCTTCTGGGCAAGAAGATCATCGTTCTGGCCAACCTGGCTCCCACCCGTATC
>JAFULU010000003.1 GCA_017483125.1 Clostridia bacterium | reverse complement strand
GGGGGACCCGCAACGGGGAGGTCGGTGCCGCTGTCGGGGGTATCCAGGAGGGCCAGGCGGGCCTCCAGGGCGGCGATCTCACCCAAAAGGGCAGAGATGCGGGCCTCGTACTCGGCCTTTTGGATGAAGCTCTCCTGCTTGAGGGCCAGGACGGCGTCGGTCAGCTCGGCAATGCGGGCGAGGTAGGCGGCGGGGTCGGTGTCGGTCACGGTCTCGGCGGGGGGCGGGAACTGGGGGGATACGGGGGTACAGGCGGTCAGGCAGAGGAGGGCGGTGATGAGCAGAAGGGGGAGGTGCTTCATGGGGACTCCTTTCGGTGAGATTTCACCTACAGGATACCATGAGATGAGTGAAAAAAAGAGGGAAGGGAGGGGGATTTCAAATTTGGGTTTATCGAAGAGATACAAGATACTGAGATACAAGATACAAGATATAGAAACGGGAGTCATCGTAAGGTTTTTTACATATCTTGTATCTTTGTATCTTGTAACTTGTATCTCACCGAAAAACTGCAATTTTTATCTCAGCTTACTCTGAAACGCCACGGCTCGGCCGAGGATGTGGACGGTCTCCAGGTCGGGGCCTATGAAGACAAGGGGCTCGTAGTCAGGGTTCTCGGCCTCGAGGACCAGCTTCTGCTCCTCGGGGTAGTAGTAGACCCGCTTGAGGGTGGCCTCTCCCTCCACCACCACGGCGGCGATCTCACCGTTCTCCACCACATCGGTCTGTTGGATGAAGACCTCATCACCGTCAAAAATGCGGGCACCGATCATGCTGTCTCCCTTGGCGGTGAGGCAGAAATCGGCAGTGGTATCGGCGGCGGTGACGTAGCCCGCGTCGGGGTCCTCCACCGCCAGGATGGGGCGTCCGCAGGCGATCTCGCCCAGAACAGGGTAGCGGCGCAGGCGGAGGGGGGAGAGATTTTCGGGACAGGGTATGGTGAGCGAGGGGGCGGGGGTCATGTCGTCGGTCTTGCCCAGAAGCCACAGCTCCGACACCCCCAGCACCTCGGCGATATCCAGAAGGGCTTCGGGCTTGGGGACGAACTTGCCGTTGACGTACTGGCTGATGCGGGCTTTGGAAAGACCCGTGCGGCGGGCCAGCTCCGCGGCGCGCATATGGCGGGCTTGCAGGGCCTCGGTGAGGCGTTCCTTGAATATGTCCATGACGGTTCCTTTCGGTTCGTGGAATTTGGATGATGTGGCTTCATTATACAGGAAAGGGGAGGCCTTGTCAAGGGGTTTGACGAAAAAAAGTTAAAGAAACTTAAAATGGGGGTTGACAAACACGGGTTGGGTGTGGTATACTGGGCACAAGTTAAGGGAACTTAACAAAATCGCAAGCAAATCACCACCAGAAAGAAAGGAGGTTGCCTATGTCCCTGCAACCGCGTCCCAACACTCAGCCCACCCAAGGGGAGGATACGCCTCCCAAGCCTACCCGCCGCTCCCCTCGCTCCACCCGTCCCCGTATCGCCGAGAACGAGGAGGAAGCCCGAATCGGGTACTGTCCCTATTTCTACCGCGAGAGGAGTCAGGGTGTGGTCAACTGCGAGGGGGCAAGCCTGAAGTTTCCCGACAAGGCCGCCCGCCGTGAGATCCTGTACCGCTTCTGCGCCCATCCCGAGGGCTACAAGGCTTGTATGCTCAAGCAGGCGTTGGATCATTACTACGAAAGGAAGTACGAAAATCATGAATAAGCATCACAGACCGAGAGATCCCCGCTACAAGCTTCTCCCCGCCGCCATGGAGGAGACTCTCAAGCTCTACCACGCATGGCTGGGCTACCTGCTCACCCTGATCCAGGCCGACACCCTGCGGGTCAAGGCCTCCGACATCACCGCCGCGCTGGATCGCTTCACCTGCACCGTCACCCGCGAGGGGGAGGAATACGTCATCCATCTGGAGCGGGGAGGGGAGGCGTGATCCGTGGCGGAGGATATGCTTCGGGAAGACAGCCGTGAGGCAGAGGCATCCTCCGATCCCGCGGCTGTGCGGGATGCCGCTCGGTGCAGGCGGGTGGAGGACGCGCTCTACCGTCGGGCCTGCGGCTACAAGGTGAGGGTCAAGAAATCCTTCAAGGTCAAGTCGGTGGATTACGACCGCGACACGGGGAAGAAGATCTCCGAGCGGGAGGATCTGCGGGAGGGCTTTGAGGAGATCCACGTTCCCGCCGATATCCGTGTCAGTGCCTACTACCTCAACAACCGCGATCCCGCTCGCTGGCGGGAGCACCCCGCGGCTGAGGAGGAGGCTTTGGGCGGTATGGTGGACTATCCGCCCATGGAGGCTTTGACCCCTCCCCCCGACGGGGAAGGAGAGGAGCCGTGACGGGGCAGGGAGGCACCGCCCGTCCCGTGGTCTGGCGGCCTCAACCCCGACAGGCGGTCTTTATGGCCCGCCCCGAGGATGAGGCTCTCTACGGCGGGGCGGCGGGGGGAGGGAAGTCCGACACTCTGGTGCTGGAGGCTCTGCGGCAGATCCACCTCCCCTGCTACAAGGGTCTGATCCTGCGCAAGACCTACCCCCAGCTCTCCGAGCTTTTAGAGAAGTCCCAGCGGTACTACCCGCTGGTGGACAGAGGTGCGGTCTACAACGCCTCCGAGCACGTCTGGAAATTTTCTTCGGGGGCCAAGATCTTTTTTGGCAGTCTTCCTCACCCCAAGGACAAGTACAACTATCAGGGTCAGGCTTACGATTACATCGCCTTTGACGAGCTGACTCAATTTACCTGGGAGGAGTACAGCTACCTGTTCTCCCGCAACCGCCCCGGAGGTCCCGGCACGCGGTGCTACATTCGCGCCACGGCCAACCCCGGGGGCATCGGTCACGGCTGGGTCAAGGAGCGGTTCATCACCCCCGCGCCCCCCATGAGGACGGTGTGGGAGTCGGTCAAGGTGCGGTTTCCCGACGGGCGGGAGGAGGAGCGGCGGCGATCCCGCATTTTCGTCCCCTCCACGGTGTTTGACAACGCGGTTCTGCTCCGCAACGATCCCGACTATCTGACAAGGCTGGCCACCCTTCCCGAGGCCGAGCGAAAGGCTCTGCTCTACGGTGACTGGGACTCCTTTTCGGGTCAGGTCTTCACCGAGTGGCGCAACGACCCCGACCGCTACGGGGATCGGGTGGGGACTCACGTCATTTCTCCCTTCCGCATTCCCAAGTCCTGGCGGATCCTGCGGGGCTTCGACTGGGGCTACACCAGGCCCTTTTCGGTGGGGTGGTATGCCGTGGATCACGACGGACGGCTCTACCGCATCCGTGAGCTCTACGGTTGTCGGGCGGACAGCAGCGGGCGGCCCATCCCTAACGTGGGGGTCTGCAAGAACGCCGACGAGATCGCCCGCATGATCCGCCGTGTGGAGGCCGAGGATCCCAATCTCATGGGGCGATCCATTCGCGGGGTGGCGGATCCCGCCATCTACCAGCGCAACGGCGGTGCCTCCATCGGGGAGCTGATGGAGCGTGAGGGGGTCTACTGGGACAAGGCTGACAACACCCGCCTGGCGGGGAAGGCCCAGCTCCACAACCGTCTGGCCTTTGACGGGCAGGGGATCCCCATGCTCTACGTCTTCTCCACCTGTCGGCATTTCATCCGCACGGTTCCCGCTCTGGTGTACAGCCAGGTGGACGTGGAGGATGTGAACACCGAGGGGGAGGATCACATTTACGACGAGTGTCGGTACGTGTGTATGGAGAATCCCTGCGCGCCGCCGGTGCCTGCCTCCGTGGGAGAATGGGGGGAGGATCCTTTGGATCTGCACGGTGGGGAGGTAATGGGGTACGCGCCCTATGCGGGGAGGATGTGGAGGTAAATTGCAGTTTATCGGTGGGTTTCCTCGTGAGCCTTCCCCAGCGGGGAAGGGGGACCACCGTAGGTGGTGGATGAGGAGAGCGGGTTTGTTTTTTCGTACGGGTGTATACGGAAACCCCTTGATACACCAAGAAAAATCATACCCGAT
>JAFULU010000046.1 GCA_017483125.1 Clostridia bacterium | reverse complement strand
GGTCATGTTCTTCTCGGCGTCGAAGTCGATACCGAAGAAGGACAGGTTGCCGGCGATCAGTGCACGGGTGCGGCGGTCGTTCTCGCCAACGCCCGCGGTGAAGACCAGGACGTCCAGACCGTTCATCTCGGCGGTGTAGGTACCGATGAGCTTGACGGCGCCGCGAGCCATGAGCTCCATGGCCAGCTTGGCGCGCTCGTTGCCGGCATCGGCAGCAGCCCAGACCTCACGGCCGTCGTTGGAGACGCCGGAAACACCCAGGAGACCCGACTTCTTGTTCATGGCATTGTCCATCTCGTCGGGGGTCATGCCGCTCTGCTTCATGACGTAGGTCACGAGGGAGGGGTCAATGGCGCCGCAACGGGTACCCATGGGCAGACCGTCCTGGGGAGTGAAGCCCATGGAGGTGTCCACGGCGATGCCGCCGTCGATAGCGGTGACCGAGGAGCCGGAGCCGATGTGGCAGGTGATGATCTTCAGATCCTTGGCATCCTTGCCCAGGTACTCGGCGGCCTTGGCACCCACGTAGCGGTGGGAGGTACCGTGGAAGCCGTACTTGCGGATACCGTATTTCTCGTACCACTCGTAGGGCAGGGCGTACATGTAGGCCTTAGGCTCCAGAGTGGAGTAGAAGGAGGTGTCGAACACGCCGATGTGGGGCTTGTCAGCCAGGACGGCGCGGCAGGCGTACACACCCTTGATAGCGGGCGGGCCGTGGAGGGGGTTGATGGGAACGATGGACTCCAGGTACTCCATCTCGGCCTCGGTGAGGACCTGGGAGGACTGGAACTTGCCGCCGTGTGCGAAGCGGTGACCGACGGCACCGATCTCGTCCACGCTCTTGATGACGCCCCATTCGGCGTCGGTGAGGAGCTTGAGGACCAGCTCGATGGCCTCGTTGTGGGTGGGCATGGGGTAGTTCTCGGCGTAGGTGGGCTGACCGGGGCGCTTGTGGGTGATGTTACCCGCGGGACCGATCTGCTCGCAGAGACCCTTCGCCAGCACCTTGTTCTCGTCCATGTCGAAGAGCTGATACTTCAGGGACGAGCTACCGGCGTTAACGACCAGTATTTTCATGATGACGTGTTCTCCTTCCGGTGGGGATTTGATAGAAGAGAAATCTATTCACCATGTATTATATCAAAATGACGAAAAAATTTCAATAGTTTTCGGGATTTTTTTTGTTTTAAAACTAAACAAACTTTCGACCCCCTGTTTTTGCGGTTTTTCCCCCTCTGGGGGGACTGACAAAAAATTATCAAAAATTCTGACAAAAAAATAACGAAAACCCACCGAAACAAAGGCTTTTTCGGTGGGTTTCTCTCATTATTATAGGGGTATATTTGTCGCCCCTGTGTCATACCCCTGTTTTTTCGGGGGTAATGACAGGAAACAGGGGGGGATTTGGAGGGTGAAAAAGGCATTGTGCAATTTGACGAAACGGTGAAGCGGGGATTTATGTAATAGAAGAGAAAAAATGGGAAAATTTTCTGCAACATCTTCACTATGATCCGTTTTCGGCCAAATTGATTACGGCTTTCCCCTTGCGAAGTGCGTGGCGGTAGGCTTGGTACGCGCCGCCCCGTTCCCGGCAGACGTAGGCGATCACGAGATCAGCCTTCTCGACCATGTAGCGATTTCGGTGCGTGATGGCAAATCTGGGAGGGACACGCTCCAGCTCGGGGTACAGGATGGAATCGTAACGCGCGGCCGCTTCTGTCAGGTGTGTCCGTTGATACTCCACCGATAGGTAGGGGGTGACAAAAACGAGCGAGACCTGCGGGTGGGTTTTCTTGTATTGGCACGCTACCTCATAGGCAAAGCTGTCAAAGCCGCCATAGCCTCCTAAATAGAACTCGGCGGGAGTGTCGCCCACGCGCTCTGCCAGCAGAGTCAGCAGACGGGATGAGAGTGCGGGGGTCTTCTGAAAATCGGCGTGGCCGCAGAATGTGACGATCATACGGACTTGGATACCTTCCGCTCGGTGTATTCATCCGGTACGCTTATATCGTTCAGCGCGTACTCACAGCACTGAACAACTAAATTGTTCAGTGAAATACCGTTGTTTTGTGCGATCCTTTCCAGCCTCTCCACAAGCTCCGCAGGCAGGCGAAAAGTCTTATTGATATATTCTTTTCTTTTGATCTGAAACACATGCATCACCCCTTACGGGTATATTTTACATGATATTTCTTTTTTAATAAACACCTTGTTTTTGCACGGGAATGATACAAGGCAAATGAAAATGCAAAAATTGGGTGCAAAACGGGCAGAGACCGTGGGAGATCTCTGCCCGAGCATGATCAAACCGAACGGCGGGAGCGGATATACCCGTCAATGTCCTCCACCACACAGCGCGTTCCCATGGTGTGGAGCGCTTCATAGAAGGTTCGGATGTATTCGCAGACCGCGTACTCCTGAAACAGAGCCATGACTTCCTTTCCCGTCATGCTCTTTTGATGCTTGTATTCTTCAATGCAAAGCACGATAAAGGGCAGTTCCCGACTCATATTCATTCCTCCGGAAAAACAATGTTGCCCGTTTCCTGCTCCTGCTTCCACATGGTGTACAGGGTCAGGGGGCTGTAATGCCATAGCTTGGTCTCCTCGTTCGCGAGCAGCTCATAGACCTTGGAGCCGTAAAAGGCGCGCAGGGCCTCCAGATCGTCCATGCCCTCCTTTTCGGCGATCAGGGCGACGGTCTGAGGGATCACCGCGACACTCAGGATCGCGTGAAACTTCTCGTCCATAATCATACCTCTTTCGCTTCAACGAACCGCAACAGTGCCAGCGATTCATGGGACGCGAACACGTATTGGTTGAACAGCTTTTTGATCCGTAAGGCCTCCAGCGCCTGCTCTTCGGTCAGAAGTCCCGCGGAATACACCTGAAGAGTGCGGTAGACGTCATCGTTGGCAACGGCACCGATGATCAGGTCGAAGGCCTCGCCGCAGTAGGTCCCGTTTCGGTGAGCGGTTACGAAATCCAGCCAGTCCTTGTCGGGGGAGGAGAATTCCCGTACCGAGAGAGCGGACAGATCCGAGTCCTCGGGAAGCTCGTATACGTTTACGGTTGGCGTTCCGCCTCGGCGGATCACGACCTTGCGCGCGAAGCTTTCAGCCTGGGCGAGATTGGTCGTTGTATAGAAGCCGTAGCCGAAATCCAGAAACCGATTCTGGGGGACCAGCATCGGGCGTTCTACGGTTACGTTACTGCCGTGGTACAGGATCATGGGATCACCTCCGTTTCTGTATCCATTATACCCTATAAACGTGGATTTGTCAATGGGCGCATGAATATTTCCGCTTTGCGTTCAAGAAAACGGGCAGAGACCGCGGTGGATCTCTGCCCGAAATGAATATTTACTTCATCGCCTCGGCGACCTTCTCAAAGAGCATGACCCGCACGGCCTTGAGGTAGTCGTCGTTGCTGGTATAGGTGACCACGTCGGTGGTGACCATAGCCACCATCTCGTCGGCGGCCTCGGGGCCCACCAGCTCCTCCAGCATGGTCAGAAGCTGGTAGTCCTGAATACCGTTGCGGACGTTCTCCAGACGGTGGGAGGAGATGGGCTCGTAGGAGCCGATGAGGGCGCCGCTGTAGAGCAGGACACCGTCGCCGTGGGAGGCCACACCCACCAGAGGGGTGAGCTTATCCATGGGGTTCTCGTCCTTCCAGTAGGTAGCGTCCCAGTAGAGCATACCCACCGAGTCGGTCATCTTGCACTGCCAGATGGACACCAGAGGCTCGGTGCCGTCGCCCATAGCCAGCCAGTTGACGTAGGGCTGACCGGGCTCCCAGCAGACGTAGAGCCATGCCTCGTGGCCCTCCTTGGCCAGGGCGGCCATGCGCTCGGCGAAGGTACCGTACTGCTTGTCCTGGGCGGAGGTGGTCATGAACTGGGTACCCGCGATGACGGCCTTGTCCCGGGGGGTGAAGGCGAAGGGCTTGGTGCACCAGATGTTGACGTAGGACTTCATGAACTCGATCTGATCCTGCCCGTCCAGATTCATGTTGGTGAAGAAGGGGGAGATCTGACGGTAGCCGGGGAAGTTCTGGGCCAGACGGTTGCCCGCGGCGGCCAGATTATTCAGAAGACCCGTGTTGGTGGGCTCGTCCACGTAGTAGTAGAAGCCCTTCTTCAGCCACGCGGGATTCTGGCTCAGAATCTCGTGGGCCTGGCTCTCGTTGTCGCTGATCTTGTTGATCACAAAGGAGTTGACACGGGGGTTGTTCAGGTAGTCTACCACGCGGCCGTCGTCCAGACGGTAGGGCAGACGGTAGGCGCAGATGCGGTTCTCCAGCAGGAAGTCGTAGTAGATCTTGTAGAGATCCCAGTACTCGTAGTCGTTCATGCCGCGGTTCTGGTAGGTGGAGACGATGGCCCAGTCGCCCATGTTGACGGCGGTGCGCAGGGCGGTCTCATCGGACAGGGAGAAGGGATAGACGTAGGCGTAGACCTTGGCGGTCTTGACCACCTTACCGCTCTCGGCGTCGGTGACGGTCAGGTCGGCGGCGTACAGACCCGCGGCCTGGTCGGTCTCGGCCCAGACCTTCACGGCAAAGCCCTGGGACTGACCGCCCTTAACGGTGACGGCCCCGTCTACGGGAGGCAGACCGTCGGGAATCATGTTCCCAAGGATGGAGGCGTAGTGCTCCCGCAGGACTTGGGTCTTCATGGTGTTGCCCTTACCGTCGGCGAAGTCGGTGAGGGAGATCGTGAAGGAGCGATCCTGTTCGGGAGCCAGGAAGAACTGGCAGTTCTCAATGCTGTTGCCCGCCATGTGGATGACGTAGGTGTAGAGATCCTTGGCGGTGACGTTGGTCTGGTAGATCTTTTCGGTCATATGATCGAACCAGAGCTTCACCGAGGTGTCCTCGTCGGGGGCGGTCAGCTTGTCGTAGTTGACCCCCTCCACGGGCTTTTCGGTGAGGTCGGAGCCGTCGCCGGGCTTGGAAAGATCAATATCCATATCGCCGTAAGCCTCCTTTGCGGTCTTGTAGAAGTCCACCGAGTAGATGTAGACCGACTCACCCTCGCCGCCGGGGGAGGTGAGGAAGTCCAGGCGGAAGCCGTGGATGGTCCCCGACCAGGCGGCACTCGAGAGATCGAAGATGATCTTCTGCCAGCCCTCGTTGCCCGCGTCAAAGGTAGCGGTGGTCTGGTAGCCGGGGGTGGCACCCTGCACACTGCCCGCGTAGTAGAACAGCTCAAAGGTCTCGGAGGTGCAGTTCTCGGGGCGAAGGGTGATGACGATGTACTTGTACTCGTCGGCGCTGAGGGAGCCCAGCTTCAGGCTCTTCATGTAGTTTTCGTAGTTGAAGGTGACGAAGGGGTCGGAGGCGTTCTGGGTGGTGGTGAGCTTCAGCACCGAGCCGTAGGTCGGGTCCATGATGACCTCGGCCTTGCACTGGTTGGGGCCGCTGACCACCGCGTTCAGCTTGGGACGCTTACCGTCAAAGAAGGTGGCGTGGGTGGGGTCGGTGGGCTCGTTGATACGGGTGGCGGGATCCTCGGTGGTCACCTCTTCGGTGGTGACCTCCTCGGTGGTGGCCTCATCCGTGGGAGCCTCGGTGTCACCGTTGGTATCGGGCTCGGCAGTGGGGGCATCGGTCACGGGATCGGTGGTCGTGGTGTCGGCGGGGGTGGTGTCCTCTGTACCGCCCTCGGTGCAGGCCACCAGCAGAATGGCCATCAGGGTGGCCAGCGCCAGGATGAGGGGCAGCCAGCGGGACTTGCGGGTAGAATGTTTCATGGGAGCCTCCTGAACAGAAATTCGGAATACGGAAACATTATAGCATACAATCCGTTTCCCGTCAAGGTGGGAGGCGAGGTTTTCGGAGAAAAAAGAAAAACACAGCCGATAATGCTTCGGGCTCTTAAGGACAGTTTTTAAGAATTAAGAATTACGAGCATTGCGAAGGCGAAGAAAAATACGAGAACATTTCGGTGTTTCTCGTATTTTTCTTTTTTACACATTTGCAGATTTTCCGTCTTTATAGTACACTTAAAGCACCAAAGGAAAGGAAGGTGCAATAAGATGAAAAAGTACATTGAACAGAACGGAATTACCTACGAACTCAGAGGTGAGCAATACTATCCCTTGCTTGAACTCCCCGAACAAAAGGAAATCGGCAAGTACGGAAGATTGCACCTCGAATATCTCAAAAAGCATCGCAAAGGGCATTATACTAATCTTCTCTCGGAAGGTACGCTCAATCAGCGACTCTATGAGATCGACGTTGAAGCAAAAACAATGGTCGAAATCATCATCACCCGCCTTGCTACCGAAAGAGGCATTGACGAGAATTTGAAAGCTCGCGATATGTTCAGTTGGGTTGCTGAGATGAACAACATCAAGGCAAGCGCGGAAGAAATCGTTTTGCGGGAGGTGATATTCGTATGAGTGTGATAAAAGAGCTATGGCACGGCAACGTATGTCCACAATCTGATAGTCGCAACAACTCTCCCGAAATGAAGCAGCTTATGGAATATATGGCTCGGCATCACGATGACTTACTCAAAACAATGACAGACGAACAAAAAGAGATCTTTGAGAAATTTGACGATTGTTGGAGTGAGTATTCGAGCTATGCAGAAGAAGCCATCTTCGAATACGCCTTCCGCCTTGGAGCGAGGTTAGTAATGGAGGTGCAAAAGGACAGCGAGGAATAGCAAATCATTATAGATTACAGCCTTCGTTCCGAAAGGGGCGAGGGCTGTTTTAGTGTCAAGAACAAAAAGTTATCGACAAACATTAAAAATATATTGACAAACATAAATTTTTGTGCTATAATATTCAATGTTAAGCCAAAACACATTTTTTATTTGGAGGATCAAAGCAATGAAAAAACTTAACACGCTTGGTAAGGTCATTACAAAAATTTTAGAGGTGTTCCATTGGGTTGGAGTAGCTCTTATGATTGCCGCTATCATTTGTTCTGTTGCAGCACCGAACTTGGTTGGATACTTTGTCGGCTTCGATGCAAAGGAATGTTGTGGCGCAAATCTCGAAGTTTACGGATTTGAAGTCAATGCTCCCGTTGTTGATGGTAAGATTGATACCGCCACTTTTGTCATTTTCGGTATCGGTTCAGTAATTATCCTTGCATTGATGGCTATGGTATTCCGCAACTTAAATAAGATTTTCAAAAAATCCGAAAATACTACTCCGTTCCAAAAGGATAATGTTCGCTTGGTCAGAGAAATTGGTATTTTTGCGATTGCAATTCCTGTAATCGGGCTGTTCGTGAGCTTTATAGCACGTCTGGTAATAGGTTCAGAAGCTGCTGAAATCAGCATTGATATGAGCGGAATTTTTATGGGCATTATAGTGCTTTGCCTTACACAGTTCTTTGCTCACGGTGTAGAGCTTGAAAACGACGTTGACGGACTTCTTTAAGAGGTGACGGAATGGGAAAAATTATACTCAGACTTGACAGAATGATGGTAGAGCGAAAGATCTCCTTGAACGAGCTTGCCGAGCGCGTAGGAATCTCCAACGTCAATCTCTCCAAGATCAAAAATAACAAGGTCACAGCTATCCGCTTTTCCACCCTTGCGGCAATTTGCGAGGTGCTTGATTGCGAAGCCGGAGATATTCTTGAATATCAGAAGGAAGAATAAGTAACGCACAAGCCCTCGTTCCATTACGGAGCGAGGGCGTATTTCATAAAAAACATAGTGAGAATCTGTAAAAATGCCTTGATT
>JAFULU010000002.1 GCA_017483125.1 Clostridia bacterium | reverse complement strand
GGTGCGGATCTCGATGGGGGTGGGGTGGTCGGGGAGCACCAGGATCTTGAAGTCCTCGGCGGTAGCCTTCAGGTACTCATACACGGGAGCCAGGATTTTTCGGTCGATCAGCTCCACCGACAGCACCTTGTTGTCGGTCTCGGCGCGGTGACCGCACTCGTCGGGGCCCTCCACGTGGATGTAGACCAGGTCGGCGCCTTCCTTGAAGGCGTTGATGGCGGCTTCGGCCTTACCGTCGTAGTTGGTGTGGACGTTACCCGTAGCGCCCTCCACGTCCACCGACTTCATGCCCGCACACAGACCGATGCCCTTGATGAGATCGACGGCGGAGATCACGGTGCCGCTGATGCCCCACTTTTCGGTGAAGCTGGGCAGGCGGGGCTTCTTGCCGGGGCTCCAGAGCCAGGCCGAGTTGGCGGGCTTCAGGCCTCTTGCGCGGCGGGCCTGATTGACGGGATGCTGATCCAGCACCTCAAAGCTCTCCTTCATGAGACGGTAGAACTCACCGCCGCCGTTCTCCTCCTTGGGGAGGTAGTCGCGGATGCAGCGGCCGATGATGTCGTGGGGGCGGGAGAAATCGTAGGTATCGTTGCCGTCCTTCCAAAGAATGCAATGGCGGTAGCTGACACCCGTGTAGAAATGACGGTAATCCGTGCCGAAATGGGCCTCCAAGGCCTTGATCAGCTCGTTCGCCTCGGCGGTGGTGATCTCGTCGGCCGAGTGGTCCAGCATGATCTTATCTTCGTACTCTCCGCCGTCGGAGAGGGTGACTACGTTACAGCGGTAGGCGGTCTCGTCGGGAGCCATCTCAAGGCCCATGCTGATGGCCTCCAGAGGGGAGCGGCCGCGGGAGTAGACCTTGGGATCAAAGGAGAGAATGGCCATGTTGGCGGTGTCGCTCTCGGGCACCATGCCGACGGGGACGTTGGAGACCAGACCCACGGTGGAGCGGGCGGCCAGGGCATCCATGCAGGGCTTGACGGCGGCCTCCATGGGGGTGCGGTTACCGAGGGCAGGGACGGGGCGGTCCGCCATGCCGTCGGGAATGAGAACAAGATACTTCATAGGGGTAACCTCTTGGATGTGGAATGAACCTATATATTATAGCACACTTTCGGTCCAACTGCAACACTTTCGCGTCAATATTCATGAAAATTTTATAAAAAAGCCGTGAACGGCCCTTGCTTTCCGCAAAGGAATATGGTATACTGTAAACAATAAGAAAAAGTGAGGTCTCATCATGGATCAGCAGAATCAGTCTTTTGAGGAGCAATCCCGCGTAGCCAGAGAATCCACCCGCAGACTCAAGCGGAATATGATCATCGTGCTTGTCTGCATGGTAGTCTTCGCGGTCATCGCCATCCCTCTTATCAATATTCTGGATAACCTCCAGAACGGCAGCGAGCCCGAGGAAACGGGCAAGCTCCCCCCCAGCTCCATCATCTTCGCCACTCCCGACTACGAATACGACATTATGCAGGATAAGGAGTACCTGGAGCTCAACCGCCGCATCTACCACTTCGATGAGCGCTCGGGTCTGACCGAGGAGCTGACAGACAAGAACATCGCGGGCTACGGCCCCGCCGCGTGGGTGCTCCGTGACGCCATTAACGCCATCATCGCGGGAGACGCCGACGCCTATAACGCCCTGTTCTCGGAGAATTACTTCGCCCACAACCAGCCCGAGGCTCCCTTCACCATGCAGAGGCTCTACGACATCAAGATCACCAAGGTCAACGAGACCGTACAGTCGGGCGAAAAAGGGAAGTATACCCAGTACGAGTACGAGGTGGAGTACAAGATCCGCCTCAACGACGGCACCTACCGCACCGACATCGGCCACGACGAGTCCAAAAAGCAGTACTTCATCCTGTCCGACAGCGTCACGGGGGAGGTACTGATCGACCAGATCCTGGACTATAAATTCAAGTAAACGTGGTTTTACAACCATCCCGTCATGAAACGTGGCGGGATGTTTTTTTGTTTTTATCTATGTGTAAAAAACATTGCTTGCGGATTGTGCAAGTTGACAAATTTGGTAAAATCAAACACAAAAAAGAAGGAAAGACTTGAAAAAAACACGGTTTTATGGTACAATATTTTCGGGCATCCCGGGGTGGCCGCTTTTTGTGGTTGTCACCCCAAAAATCTAAGAAAGGAAGTACCCCCCATGAAGAAACTATTCGTTCTTCTTGCCCTTCTGCTGGCGCTGACTATGGTTTTCGTGGCTTGTCAGGATAAAAAACCTAACGAAGACACGACCGTAGACGATCAGACCACCGAAGAGCCCACTCAGGGCGAGGATCCCACCGAGGAGCCTACCGACCCCGAGACCCCCACGGGAGAGCCTACCGAGCCTCCTACAGAGGAGCCTACCGACGCTCCTACCGAAAAACCCACCGAGAAGCCCACTGAGAAACCCACTGAGCCTCCCACAGAGCCTGAGACCAAGGATCCCATGGAGCCCGTGAACGTGTTCGATGCTGAAGACATCCAGACCGTTACCGGCAGCGATCCCGGCCACTTGACCCAGGATGGTGTGACCCTTGAGGACGGCTTCGTGCACATCGTGCCCATCGGTCCCGATCCCTACTACTATCCCTTCGCAGGCGTAGATGGTGCCCGCTACGTTGCGATCCGTTACCGCACCGATGCTACCGGCGCTGATATCCAGATGTATATCGGCTCCACCGGCGGCGGCCCCTCCGACGACAGCACCATGCTGCGTCAGCCCGTCGTTGCCGACAGCGAGTGGCACATTGCAATTTTCGACACCCAGTCCCTCATCGACGCAGGTAAGTACGACGGTAAGTACGTCTCCTACTTCCGCTTCGACGCTCTTGAGGCCGGCTACAAGCTGAACGAGAACGGCGAGACCTACAAGAACGAGGATGGCTCCTGGGCAAGATATTCTCTGCCCGAGGGCTGCTCCATCGACGTTGCCTACATCGGCTTCTTCCAGTCCCCCGAGGCCGCTCAGAAGTATGACTTTGAGCAGTATCCTCCCTTCTCCCAGCCCTCCGACGCCGGTATGAAGAACAACTCCTTTGACACCTTCTACGTCAACGGCCAGATGTACTTCCCCGAGGACGGCAACGCAGGCGGTAAGCTGGATGAGATCAACAACACCCTGACCTTCGCTTCCGCCGCTGAGCTTCAAAGCATCACCCTCCGCGGCTGGATCGGCTTCGATCAGGCTATGGATTCCTTCGGCTACTACGTGGACAACTATGAGTTCGTCTACGGCGAGTTCAAGACTGCCACCGAGGACGGTGTCCTGGGTGCAGGCGGCGAGTTCGCATCCCGCTTCGAGATCAAGGTTCCTCTGGAGTACCTGGAGGGCGACGATCACTTCGTGGGCTTCGTAGTCAAGCTGGCTGACGGTACCGTGGTCCAGCTCCGCGCAGAGATCACCATTGATCTGCCCGAGCTGCCCAAGGACATCACCGACAGCTTCGTGTCCGACGTGAACGCCAACGAGATCGGCACCACCATGGATGCCTCCGACCTTGGCAACTTCTTCGTCCCCGAGCTGCCTCTGCCCGGCTCCGGCGTTGAGGCCAACGGCGAGGGTAAGCTGTACCACCTGACCTCCATCAACGATATGTACGCTGATGTGAACGGCCGCTACTTCATCAAGGCTAACGTCATCGACAGCAACGCTGCCGGCTGGATGTTCGCCCGCGGCTACAGGGTCGTGAACTCTGACGAGATCGTGGAGAAGTTCGATCCCGCAGGCGGCTTCTACAAGATCAACAACTACTATGAGACCGACAGCGCAGGCGCTATGGGCGGTGCAGGTATCTACGCACGTCTCCAGGGCGGCAAGCTGTTCCTCATGATCAAGTACTACAACCCCGAGTCCATCACCCGCGTCGGCAACAAGATGTACTTCATCGACGCTGCCGGCTCCGAGCTGACTCTCGCTGACAACGGCTCCAAGGTCTCCGTCCTGGTTGACGGTGTCACCTACGCCACCATCGAGCTGTCCGGCTCCATCGCCTACGGCGACATCAACGAGGTTGATCCCGCAGGTGAGTTCGCCGAGAAGGCCGTCATCACCCTGAAGGACGGCACCACCGAGACCATCGAGAACACCCTGATCGCCGCTACCTGCCAGTGCCAGGTCGGTTTCGTGGCTCGCGCCGGCTCCTTCAAGTTTGATTCCGTGGCCGTTGGCGGTTACTCCGCCATTGAGGTTCCCGCTCTGGAAGTTGAGACTCCCGAGGAACCCGAGCCTGTGGATCCCGATGCCCCCGTGCTGGTCCTGACCCCTGAGTTCATCAACGGCCAGGCTCTGTCCACCGGCGGCCAGACCATCACCCAGCACATCGCCACCTCCGAGGTCAAGACCGAGGATGAGATCACCTTCGTCCGTCTGACCACTGGCGGCGGCGATCCCTACGTGGCTCTGGTCAACATCGGCTCCATGCTGGAGCTGCCTCCCTACATGGCATTCTCCTATCGCACCAATTGCGGTCTGGACGCTCACGTCTTCATCGGCTCCGGCGCAGGCTGGTCCGGTAACGGTGACGTCACCCCCGTGGCTTGGAACGAGGATCAGCAGTGGAACCACACCGTTCTGGATCTGGCCAACTGCGGTCTGACTTCCATCCAGAACAACCTCATCAACTACTGCCGCTTCGACTTCTTCACCGGTCAGGGTGTTGAGGGCGACTACATGGACGTTGAGTACGTGGCATTCTTCAACTCCGCTGAGGCTGCCGAGAAGTACTACAACAACCTGCACAAGGCCGATGAGCCCGAGGTCCCCGAGACCCCCGAGATGCCCTCCGAGTTTATTCTGAGCCTGTACCAGGGTAACACCCAGAAGACTCTGTACTTCAATGGTCAGATGTCTGGTAACTTCCTGGCCATGTCCACTAACATTGTTGATGCTGTCAAGATGTACAGTGAGAAGGTTGAGGGTGGCTACAGAATGTACTTCCTGGTCGACGACGCAAAGAACTACGTCGAGATCTATGAGTACCAGACCGGCAAGAAGGGTGTTCACATCACCACCGAGCCCGCTCCTACTTTCTATCAGTGGAGCGAAGATGCCAACACTTGGATCACTTGGCTCGAGGGATGCAACGACTATGCATACCTGGGCACGTATAACACATTCGAAACGATCAGCTCCTCTTGGATCAGCTTCATCACCGGTGACAACGCCGCTAACGTCGGTGTTACCCAGTTCCTGGCTCAGTGGGCTGACGTTCCTCCTCCTCACGAGCATAGCTACGACGAGGGCGTCGTGACCGATCCCACCTGTACCGAGAACGGTTACACCACCTACACCTGCGCTTGCGGTCACTCCTACACCGATAACATCGTTGAGGCCACCGGCCACAACTACGTTGACGGCACTTGCGGCATCTGCGGCGCAGCCGATCCCGACTACGTGGATCCCGATGCTCCCGTTATCACCTCCACCACTCTGGAGTTCAACGAGACTGTCGGTGACTACCGCACCGAGCTTTCCGACGAGATGCAGGCCTTCACCAAAGACGGTCTGATCTTCTCTCATTTCAAGAACACCTCTTCTCAGTTCAAGCCTGAGCAGTATTCCAACCCCATCCGCGTCTACAAGAACCACATCGTCTCCTTCGAGTATGCCGGTCTTTCCAAGATCGTCATCAACCATCCCACCGAGAACTACGCCAAGGTGTTCATCGAGGCCGTTCAGGCTCTGGGTGACGCCAACATCACCGCTTCCTACGAGGGCATGGTTTCTACCATTATCTTCGCGGAGCCTGTTGACTTCTTCACCGTTGAGAGCACCGTTGCACAGACCCGCTTCAGCGACATCACCGTTTACGGTACTGCCGCCAGCGAGCCCGAGACTCCCGACGAGCCTGCCGCTAACGAGATCCAGGTGACCACCACCGATACCTACGGCTGGTTCGACGAGTACACATTCGTTGCCGACGCTGCCGGTAACTACACCTTCACTCTCCCTGCAGGTCTGGGTATGTGGAGCATCGCTTCCTACAACAGCTGGGGCGATCCCGAGCTGGATTATAACTTTGCCCCCGATGGCGGCGACGTCACCGTGGCTCTGGCCGCAGGCGAGGAGTTCAAGTTCCTGGTCGGCGCATTCACCAAGGGCGATTGGACCATCACCTACACCTTCGTTGAGGGTGAGGTCGGCGGCGGCGACGAGCCCGATCCCGAGGATCCCGTTGTTGAGCAGATCACTCTGGTTGTTGGTCAAAACAACGTTGAGGTGACCGATACCATTCTGGCTAATCAGGGTGTTGATGCTATCCTGGTCATCGAGACCGAGGGTAACTACACCTTCCGCGGCGACTTCTTCGCACAGATCTACAACGATCTGGGCATGATGGTCGGCACCGGTACCGCTTACCTGACCCCCGGCACCTACACCGTCAAGCTGGGTACCTTCCTGCTGTCCGGTGCAGGCACCTACGGTCTGGTGGTTGAGCTGGAGACCCCCGAGGAGCCCGAGATCCCCGAGGATCCCGACGTTCCCACCGGCGATCCCGACGGTACCCAGGCTAACCCCTACATCATCACCTCTCTGCCTCTGACCATTAACGGCACCGGCATTCACGATCTGTACTACTCCTACACCGCAACCGATGTGGTCAAGCTGGAGATCACCTATACCGAGGGCGGTCTCATCACCTTCATGGGCGATTATATGGATTGGGACAAGGACGAGGGTGCTATGAAGTACGTTGTGGTCGTTGACGCAGGTCAGACCCTCATCATCAATCCTTGGGGCAACGTTGATGCCACCTATGAGATCATCGGCGGCGGCAAGAAGTAATTTCCCGCTCCGTGAGGCTGTGAAGCCTGACTGCTGAAGCAAAACAAATGATCCCTCCACCCGCAAGGGTGGGGGGGTTTTTATACTATTTTGCTTTTAAAACCTTGAACTTGTTTAGCCCTCTCACCCGCTTCGCGGGAGCTCTCCCACAGGGAGAGCCTCTCAAAAGCCTCCCACTTTGGGGGAGGTGGCACGCCGTAGGTGTGACGGAGAGGGCAAATGTAAATCAAGCTTTTATTTGATAAATAGTATTAGCAGGGAAGTTGATAGTGACTGAAAAAGTTTTTGAGAAAATTTTGCAAATCCTATTGACAATCAAGTGATTGTGTGGTATAATCAAATCACAATCCAAGATAACGTGTTGGATGAATACGCTAACGTGAAAGGAGGCATACGTATGATCCTTGAGAATACCGCGCTTTGGGCCGCGGAGATCGATTGGTCAAACATCCTCGTTCCTCTGGCTTGGTTCGGAGTCATTGTCCTCACTCTGGTGATCGAGAGCCAAACCGCCGACCTCATTTCCATCTGGTTCGCTCCCGGTGCCATCGTGGCCCTGATCCTCTCCTTCTTTGGAGTGGAATTCTGGATCCAGCTGGCCGTCTTTATCGGAGTCACCGTGGTGGGCATGATCCTCTCCTTTACGGTTTTCCGCCCCATGATGCGGAGACGAAGCAAGATTGTCCCCACCAACGTGGACGCTCTGGCAGGCCGCGCCGTACAGGTGGAGGAAGCCGTGAACAACGCCGTTCCCACAGGCGTGGTGAAGGTCAACGGACAGCTTTGGACCGCTCGCATGGAGGATCCCGGGCAGACCGCCGCGAAAGGCGAGTGGGTGGAGATCGTCCGTGTGGAGGGCTCCAAGATCATCTGCCGCAGCAAAGAGTAAACACCTCACGCACACCCGTTAAGTCAGTATACCTTTCGTGGCAGGGAAGCACCTCCACGGAATCACGCAGGACGGTTCATCCGTCAGAAAGGAAACAGTTATGCTTCAGCTTCAAGCACTCACCCTTGCCCTCGCCGGCAATCCCGCTCCTATCATCATCATTGTTGCCGTGATCGCGGTACTCGCCATCATCTGTATCGCCAATATGCACGTCGTGCCCCAGGGCAAGGCCTACGTGGTCGAGCACCTCGGCTCCTACCGTAAGACCTGGCAGACGGGTGGTATCAAGTTCACCATCCCCTTCTTCCAGAAGGTCGCCAAGAAGATCAACCTCATGGAGCAGGTAGCCGACTTTCCGCCCCAGCCCGTGATCACCAAGGACAACGTCCGTATGCAGATCGACACGGTCGTCTTCTTCCAGATCACCGACTGTAAGCTCTACGCCTACGGTCACACCACCCCCATGACCGCAATCGAGAACCTGACCTCCACCACCCTCCGTAACATCATCGGTGAGCTGGAGCTGGACGCAACCCTGACCTCCCGCGACCTCATCAACACCCAGATGCGCGCCATTCTGGACGAGGCCACCGATCCTTGGGGTATCAAGGTCACCCGCGTGGAGCTGAAGAACATCATCCCTCCCAAGGAGATCCAGGACGCCATGGAGAAGCAGATGAAGGCCGAGCGTGAGCGCCGTGAGTCCATCCTTCGCGCCGAGGGTGAGAAGAAGTCCGCCATTCTGGTGGCCGAGGGTCAGAAGGAGGCCGCCATTCTGAAGGCAGAGGCCGAGAAGCAGGCCGCTATCCTGCGCGCCGAGGCTCTCAAGGAAGCCGCCATCCGCGAGGCAGAGGGTGAAGCCGAGGCCATCCGCCAGGTGCAGGAGGCCACCGCCGCCGGTATCCGCATGATCAACGAGGCAAGTCCCTCCCAGGCCGTGCTGACCATCAAGAGCTTCGAGGCTCTGGAAAAGGTCGCCAACGGTCAGGCTACCAAGATCATCATCCCCTCCGAGATCCAGAACGTGGGCGCGCTGGTGGCATCCATCAAGGAGGTCGCAACCGACGTTCCCGCCGAGAAGGCTCCCGCCGCTCCCGTGGCTCCCGCTCCCAAGAAGGTAGCCCCCAAGGCGAATCCCACCAATGTCTGAAAAGGATAACCAAATATGGCTAAATTGGAAATGATCCTGCAAGGAAGCTTCGACCGCATTGCGGAGGATATTTCCCACTGTATCCGAGGGGGGAGCGTAACATCATCCCTCGAGGATTCCAGTGATTTCCGCACCAAGGATGGCCGATGCGCGGTGTACGTTTTCGAGCGCTATAGCTTCTGGGGCGGGAACCGCCTCAGCCTGACCATCACTCTGTATCAGGACTACGGCGACCGTCGCATCTACGCCTCCGCTATCACGGCAGGCGGCTCCCAGGCCATGTTCTTCAAGATGAACACTCTTGGAGAAGAAGCTTTCCTGGAGGAAGCCGAGGACGCCCTGAGCCGCCACCGATATGATGGCGGGAATTGAGAATTGACATGGAACACCTATGAAAAACAGATACTTTGTGAATATCCTGATCTCTGTGATCGTATGGATGCTGATCCTGTTTGCCCTGCAATGTTTGTTTGCGGAATATACGAATGAGTTCGGTCTTTCGTGCAGTATGTGCTTCCTGTCGATCTTCTTCTTGTTCAGCTACAAGAACGCGCTGAAGCCAACCGAAACCGTTGGCCCATACAACCCGACCAAGAGGCACTATGAGAGGAAAGGTGATCTCCCCGGGTATCAGCGGCTGTGCAAGATCGTGTTCCTTGTAGCCTTGTCCATATCAGCGATCAGCTTTATGAAGGGATCCGCGGAGGTCGTTATCTTCTTCATAAAACAAGCCATTGGATCATAACCACAAAAAGGACTGTCTCCAAGCAAAAGAGACAGTCCTTTTTTGTATAACGAGACGATGGGATCACAGCACCCTTACAGAAGGCGCAGGGAAGCTCCACTTGTTGTTTACAGCTTGCAGGTATACTGCTTGGTTGCTTCTGTCTGGGCCAGCACCTGACCGTCGGGGAGAATGACCTCGCAGGACATATCCGCGCCCTCGGGGAGGGTGACGTCAAGGGTCAGATGTCCGTCGCGCTTCTCCCAAGCCACCGAAATGATGCCGCGGGGAGTGGGGACGGTACCCTTGGCCCAATCCAGATCGTAGCAGTCCACGATGGGCTTGACGCGCACCGACTTGTAGCCGTTTGCGGTGGGGTACACACCCAGCACCATAGCCGAGAACTCGTAGGTAGGGGCAGAGCTCCAGCCGTGGCACTCGGAGCGGGGGGCGTCGGGGTTCTCGCACCAAGTGGTGCAGTGCCAGTCCAGCATAGTCTCCCAGCCCTGCAGCTGCTTGGGGGCGTACTGATTGTAGCGGCCCGACAGCTCCAGCGCGCGGAACATATAGTGGTTCATGGAGAAGGAGCAGACCGCCACGGGAACACGGCCGTCAAAGGTGCGGTCCATCAGCGCTCCTGCCTCCTCACCCGTCACGGCACCCGACAGGATGGCCCACAGGGTGGTGTGCTGGCTGTACTCCTTGACCGAGGGGGTGTTGCGGTAGAGACCCAGCTCGCTGTCGTAGCAATGAGCGCGGACGTTTACGATCATCTCCTCGGCGCGGGCGATGTACTCCGAGGCAAGGCCCTTACGGCCCACGGCCTCGTTGATCTCAGCGGCGGCCTTGAGGGCGGCGGCGTACATGAGAGAGGTGACGGTCAAAGGCTCGGTGAAGCCACCGTTGGGCACACCCGCGTGCCAGCCGGGCACCCAGTCCACAAAGTGCCAGTAGGGAGTCACCCCGATGAGTCCCTCGTCGGTCATGTAGGGAACGAAGCCCTCCAGAGCGCGATCCATGATACCTGTCAAGGCGCGGATGCGATCCAGCTCGACCTTGCTGTCACCCGTGTAGCGCAGGTAGTCGCGGACCATCAGGATCCAGAACAGGGTGAAGTCAGGGATGACCTGGACGAGGACCGAGGGGTAGTTGGCCTGGAGCATACCGTCGGCAATCTGGGAATGGGAGAAGTCGGTGATGGACTTGAAGGGCATACGGTAGTCGGCACTCATGCGAATGGTGTAGAGCATCTCCAGGGCCGAGTCCATATCGTACTGCTGTTGCTCGTAGTAGGGGCAATCCACGTACATCTCGTGCATACAGCAAAGCACCGTGTTGCGACCGATCTCCCACATCCTGTTGTAGCGGGGATTGGAACACTCGAACACACCCGCCTTGTCCAGGGGGTAGTGGAAGTTTGCGTAGGTGAAGGTCTTGATCTCGCAGTCGGGATCCTCAAACTCCACCCGCACGAAGCGGAAGGAACGGTACCAGAAGGGAATATACTCCTGCTCCTCGCCCGTGGCCACGAGGGAGTCCCATGCGCCGTCCAGTCTGGCGGTGGGATCGTCGTAGGCGTCGCGGCGGCCCTTGTAGCGGTTGCCCTTTTCGTCGGCGACGGAATAGCACTCCGAGAAGATCAGGCGAAGCTTGGTGCCCGCCTTGGCCTTGAATACGAAGCGGAGCTTGGCGGTGGTGTAATTGACCGAATCAAACTCCACAAAGCCCTCGCCCTGTCTCACGGGAACCAGATCACGGGCGGGCTCGGTCTCCATCTGGGGGATGGGACGGGGCTTCATGACGTAGGGATCGTCCAGACCGAAGAGATTAAAGGAGCCGCGGTGCATATTGGACTCAAAGAATCTTTGCACCTTTACGGGAGTTCTGACCGAAGCACCGCTCCATTGCTCAAAGGGCGGGATGGAGGTGTGACAGCCTTGACCGAAAGTGAAGTCGCAGGCATCCTCGCGGAAGCAGGCCCAGGATTCGTCGGTGGAGATAACGGTGGTCTCGCCGTTTACGGTGAGCTGACCGTCAAACCAGAATGCGGGGTGGGAGCGGCGGTAGACAGAGATGAAGAAGCCCTCGGTGACGTACAGCACCTTGGCCATCAGCTTGTTCTTGCCCTCCACAAGGTAGGGGGTCAGATCCTCGGTCTCGTAGTAGGTCACATACTGGGAGCCCTGACAGGGGCCCTCGGAGACGAGATGACCGTTGAGGTAGAGAACATAGCGGGTATCGCCGCAGGAAGAGGCCTTCAGCGTAGCACCCGCGGGTGCATCGAATTCCTTTTCAAAGTAGTAAAATCTGGGGGCCGAGGGAGTTTCCTCGACGCGGATCCATTCACTCATGGTAAAATCCTTTCTGTGGGTAAGATTCGGGACATTTTGGCAATATGTCATAGAATATTATAACGGATTTGGGGCGTTTTGTCAACATAATAATGAAATATTCCCGTGGATTTTGCCAAAATACTTGACAAGTATCCTTCCTTTGGGTATAATGTAGACATCAAAACCGAAAGGAAGTACCGCCATGCTCTATTCCTGCCAGACCTCCCATTTGGCCGCCCGCGGTGGCCTCAACTACGCCTTTGACACCCTCATGGACGCGGGCTATCCCGCCATTGATATATCCTTGTTCGGCCGTAACGAGTATCTCTTTGAGGAAGGCTGGACGGATACCGCAAAGGAGCTTTATGAGCGCGCCAAGGCCCGCGGGGTCATCATCAACCAGGCCCACGCCCCCTTTGGCGGCGGCTATGACCACTACACCAAGAATCTGATCCCCACGTTCCCCCGTGTTTTTGCGTTCTGCGAGATCCTCGGGGTGCGGCAGATCGTGGTCCACCCCCTCCAGCAGGGAAGATACTACGGCCGGGAGAGGGAACTGTTCGACATGAATATGGACTTCTACCGCTCCCTGATCCCGCTGTCCGAGAAGCACGGCATCAAGATCGCCATTGAGAATATGTGGCAGACCCATCCTGTGACCCATCGCATCTGTGACGACGTCTGCGCGGATCCCCACGAGCTGGCGGCCTACTACGATACCCTGAATGACCCCGAGCATTTCACGGTCTGCCTGGACATCGGACACGTGGCTCTGTGCGGCAGGGAACCGCAGGACGCCATCCGTATCCTCGGCCACGACCGTCTTGGCGCTCTTCACGTCCACGACGTGGATTATGTGAACGATCTGCACACCATCCCGTATCTGGGGCGGGTGAACTGGAGTGCCGTGGTGGAGGCTCTGGCGGACATTGACTACAGCGGGGAATTTACCATGGAGTCCGACTCCTTCTTAGCCCCGTATCCCGCGGATTTCATCCCGACGGCCGCGAAGTACATGGCGGATACCACTCAGTATCTGGCAGACCGTCTCGAATGGCTGATAAACGAGAAAAAGCATTGATGGATAACGAAAAACCACCGTTCAGCGCAAGGCTTTACGGTGGTTATTTCTGTTTAAGAGAAAAGATTTAGTATAATAATGGATCAATTCTCCAAGAATTGCGTTCAAATGACCGCGTATGTAAGGAGATCACTTGCAGCCGGCGACCATTTCCTCGACCCAGGCGACCAGCTCGGTTTGCAGCTCGGGGGTCAGGGTGCCACCGAACATGAGGAAGCCACCGAAGGAGATAACCTTGGTGCCGACCAGATTGGTACCGGCGTTCTTGATGATCTCGGCGACCTTATCAGCGGTAGCCTGATCGCCGTCGATGAGCAGAGCCACGTTGGAGGCGCGGGTCTTGTTCAGCTCGGCGCAGAAGCGGCGAACGTCATCGGACAACTCACCCTTGGCGGAGAGACCCAGAACCACGATGCGCTCCTTGTCGCAGGGATACTCGGGGGGGAATTTTCCGCTGGTGGCGTTGACGGACAGCTCGTACTTGTCGGCGATCACCTTAGCGAACTGGGCCATGCCTTTCTTCTTGGAATCGTACAGAACACGCATCTTGATCAGTGCCATAATGAATAATCCTCCTGAAATCGGTTGATGCCGCAAGAATACGGCAACATATCCGTTATTAAAAATATTATACCATAAATTGATGAAAAAAGAAAGAGTTTTTCACAAATAAAAAATCTTTGTAGGAATGGACAATTTTGAGTGCGGAATTCACTACATTATGACGGACGGGTGTTGGGAGCTGATGGCTCAAAACAGCCGTATAACCGCAAAAATACCTTCCCTAAAATATACTAAACTTTGATTTAGTACATTTTCGTAGATATAATAGAATATCATTCCCTGAACCCCGAAATCTACGTAAATCCCCCGATCGGGGGCGTTTTATTTTTACGCTCCGTCCGCGGTCATTCCCGATCCGTCTCACATATAGAAAATATTATCCTTATGCTCGGCAATGACCGCCTTATTGTAAGCGTCGCCGCCGTCGATGTTTCCGCTCATGAACACGGGGGGCTTGATGCCCTCGGCCCACAGAAGCTCGGAGGCTCTGGCGGTCACGGCGTTGAGGATGGCCGCGCCCACGACGGTAGAGGTGGAGGCCAGCTTCTGCTCAAAGCCCGAGAGCTGAATGGTGGCGTCACCGCGGTCGCCGTGATTGTCAATGAGGATGGAGGCGAAATCGTGGAGCATCTTGCCCGAGGGATGGCGGGAGGTCACCGAGGTGGCGGTGTTCATGTTGGTGACCACAATGACGGTCATTCCCTTCTCTCTGGCGCACTCAGCCATATCTATGGTCACGGCGTTGCGCCCCGATACCGAGTGGATGATGAGAATATCTCCCTCTTTGCAGGGCTCGTTATTCAGGATGATCCGACCGTAACCGGGAATGCGCTCCATTTCGCTGGTCATGGTGGGAGGAGACAGCTCCAGCATCATGCCCGGGGCACGGATGGGGTTGACGGTGACCATACCGCCCGTGCGGTAGAACAGCTCCAGGGTGATGAGTCCCGCGTGATTACAGCCAAAGCCAAAAATGGAACGGCCTTCCTTGTTCGCGGCGGCCAGAGCTGCGGCGGCCTCCTCCATGGCGGCGGCTTCCTTATCAAACACCTCGGTCAGAATGTCGGTAACGTGCTTGTGGTACTCAAAAATAACGGACACGGTGCTTCCCTCCTGTCAATGATAGAGAAATTGTGAGAATCCTTGCGTGAGCGGCTCCAAGAGCTCTGCGGGGTCTTTGCCTTGCTCCAACAGACGAAGTACGGCACAGCCTACAACCGGCTCAAAGACGGGGAGACTGACCCTTGCCTCGGGGTAGACCAGCTCCATCTCGGCCTTGAAGACCTCGAACATACGGGGATGGCCCTTCCAGGCCCCGCCCATGACCACCACGGTGCCGTCCCATTGATCCCTGTGACCGTCAATGGCGGTGCGTGTCTGTAAGGACATTTCCAGAGCGGCGTGCTCGTAGATGCGCAGGGCGGTCTTATCCCCCGCGTGGGCGGCCTTGGAACAGAGCTTGGCGGCGGAGGCCACCTCGTGACGGGCATCGGGATTTCCCGCCAGATGGTGCACGATGCCCCACAGATCCGTCAGATTCCATCTTTCCATGACAAGGTCGTAGAGCATGGACTTCTCCTTACGGCCGTCGTAGGAGTAAATAGCGGCCTTGATGGCGTTGAGACCGATATCGTAGCCGCTCCCCTCGTCCCCGAGGAGGGGCCCCCATCCCCCAATGGCCTTGAACCGTTCGCCCTTTTTGATGAGGAAGGCGTCCGATCCTGTCCCTGACAGAGCCACGGCTCCCTCGGTTTTGAGGCAGGCGGCAAGACCCACGTTGGGCTCGCTATGGAAACGGATATCACAGGCGGGATTCTGCTTGAGGATCGGGGACTCCACGGCGTCTTTGGCACCCAGCAGACAAAGATCGGCCGCGATAACGGTTCCGTCCAGATCTTTGAGCAGCTCGGTCATCATGTTCTCCACGTTGGCCCGAACCACGTCGGCGGGCTTATACAGGGTATTGACCCCCGCAACCCGCCCCGTTCTGACTACGCGGAGGTCGCTGTCGTAGAGAATGGTCTGGAGCTTGGTGCCGCCTCCGTCGGCGGCGAGATAGTAGGACTTGGACATGGGCTCCGTCTCCTTTTGGCTTGAGGATTGAGGACTGACTCTATTGTAACACGGCGGAGGGCATTTGTCAAGAGCGGGAAAATTTTTGTCAAAAAATCCACCTCCGCCCCTTGCAAATAGTCGGGATTTGTGGTATGATATATCATGCGTATTCACATACATTTTTCATCCCGCATACCCTTCTAAAAGGAGAACATCATGCCCTACTCCATCGCTCTTTTCGATGCCGACAACACCCTCCTGGACTTCACCCGCGCCGAGCACGACGCCCTTTGCGCCTGTCTGGCCGCCCGCGGACTTGACAATAGCGAGGAGACGGTCTCGGTCTATTCCGCCATAAACGACGGACATTGGAAGCGGCTGGAGCGGGGTGAGACCACAAGAGACCGACTGAAGGTGGAGCGATTCGCCGATTATTTCGCCACGGTGGGCTACAATGGTGATCCTGTACTGATGGCGCGGGACTACGAGTCCACTCTCGGAAGGCAAACTCACCTGCTGGAGGGTGCACTGGAGCTGATCCAAGGTCTGTACGGCAAGTGCCGTCTCTATATCGTCACCAACGGCATCACCGCGGTTCAGAAGAGCCGTTTCGGTGCCTGTCCTCTGGCTCCCTACTTTGAACATTGCTTCATCTCGGAGCAGATGGGCTGTGCCAAGCCCGAAAAGCGGTTTTTCGACGGGGTAGCCGCCGCCATCCCCGATTTTGACCCTAAAGAGGCCATTGTCATCGGTGATTCCCTGTCCTCCGATATTCAGGGCGGCATCAACGCGGGGCTGGATACCTGCTGGTACAATCCCAAGGGAAAGAATGCGCCCGCGAATATGCCCATTACCTACACGGTTCGGGATCTCGCAGAGATCAGAGAGATCCTCGTAGGCTCTATCACGTAAGTCAACAAGTTCCATACCACCATATCGCGCCGAAGCGCGGGAAAGGAGTCGCCATGCCCTATCAAGAAGCCCTCGAGGCTCTGTACACTGCCTTCCGTGAAAACGGAATCCTCTGCAAGTGGGATGAGCCCATGTCCCTGCATACGTCCTTCAAGATCGGCGGCAACGCGGCTCTCACCGTGTGGCCCTCGGGCAAGGCGCAAACCGTTCTGGTCCTCTCCCTCTGGCGGGAGCTGGGAGGCGGCTGTCCCCTCCGTGTTCTGGGCAAGGGCTCCAACGTCCTTGTTTCGGACAAAGGCTTCCACGGTCTGGTGGTGCTCACCACCAAAGCCAAGCGGGTGGTGTTTGAGGAGGATGAAGCCCCCGACCGCGAGGCCTTCCGCAGAGCTGCGGTGGAAAGCATCGCCCCCTTCTGCCGTGTGTACGCCGAGTGCGGTGCCCCTCTCAAGGTCCTGTCCTACATTTGCGGTCAGCCCGACCGTGAGCTTTCGGGTCTGGAATTCGCCTGCGGGATCCCCGGGACCGTGGGCGGTGCCATCGTCATGAACGCGGGTGCCTACGGCTCGGATATTGAGCAGGTTCTGGTGTCCACCGAGTATTATGATCTGTCCACAGGTCAGATCGTTCAGCTTCGGGACAGCGAAATGGATCTTTCCTACCGTCACAGCATCTTTCTGGATCACCCCGAGTGGATCGTGCTCAGCGGTGTTTTCAAGCTGAGCTACGGCTACGGCCCCGCCATTCGGGAGCAGATGAAGAAGAACAGGGACTCCCGCAAGGAAAAGCAACCCGTGGAGTTCCCCAGCGCGGGGAGTGTGTTCAAGCGTCCCGTGGACAATTTCGCCGCCAGGATGATCGACACGGCGGGGCTGAAGGGCGTGGCCGTGGGGGGCGCACAGGTCTCCGAAAAGCACGCGGGCTTCATCATCAACACGGGCGGTGCCACCGCCGAGGACGTCAAGGCCTTGGTGTGCCTTGTGCGGGACGAGGTGGAAAAGCTCTACCGTTACCGACTGGAGTGTGAGATCCGACTGGTGGTGGACGGGATCACCGATACGGATACCTGGTAAGGTCAAGCCAAGGAGAGTAAATCATGTCTATTTCTTCCGAGATCCGCGACGAGCTGGGACTGCTTCCCATCAAGCCCCTTTGCTGCCGCCGCGCTTACCTGTACGGTCTGATCTACTGCGCCGAGGTAGAGGGCACCGCCGTCACTGCTATCTTTCCCGTGGCGAAGGACGCGTCCTACTATCCCCACAAGCAGGCCGTGGGACTCATACATACTCTGTTTTCCCGTGAAGCGTCCGTGACACATGAGACCCGCGGTGCCCACCGCTATGCCCGCGTCTCCTTTGACTACAAGGCCGCCGCCAAGAATCTCCGCGCCATGATGAATCTCCCCGAGGAGGAGGCCGAGTGCGAGACTCTGACCCGCTTTATGGGCTTCAAATGTGAGCATTGCGCCGCCCATTTTCTGCGGGGTCTCTTCATTGCCCGCGGTACGGTGAACGATCCCGCTAAGTCCTACCATCTGGAGATCAAGCTTCCCACCGACGGCCGCGTGGAGCCTGTGCGCATCCTTCTGGCAGAGTCTGGCTTTGAGTTGGGCTTTACCTCCAGAAACGGCCAGACGGGCCTTTTCTGTAAGAGCGGCAGTAACATTCAGGAGCTTCTGGCCTATATGGGTGCCACCACTTCCCTGTTCAACTTTTATAACGCCGAGATCGAGCGGTCCATCCGTAACGACGAGAACCGCGCCACCAACTGCGTCACCGAGAACATCAACCGCGCCGTCCGAACCGGTGCCAAGCATTTCACAGCCATCGAGTATCTGGAGGAGCACAACCTCTTGGCCGCTCTCCCCGAGGAGCTGCAGTTTACGGCCAGACTCCGTATGAACAACCCCGACATTACTCTGGCGGAGCTGGCGGAGCTTCACTTCCCGCCCATTACGAAATCGGGACTCCACCACCGCCTTGAAAAGATCATGGCGTTTTACGAAAAGAATCTGAATAAATCCCTGTAAGCAGCGATAAATCTCTGTATGCGGGGAGAACGTTATGGAGGCAACCATGTCCGAAGCCTTGTGGAATGATCTGAAATCCCGCTGTGAGAGCTGCCGGGGCTGTCCTCTCGGCAAGACCCGCACCAATTTGGTTTTCGGTGTGGGCAACCGTGAGGCCGATCTCATGTTCGTGGGTGAAGCCCCGGGACAAGCCGAGGACGAGCAGGGCATCCCCTTCGTGGGGGCGGCGGGCAAGCTCCTTGACCGATACCTTTTTGCGGTGGGCATCCCCCGTGAGTCGGTCTACATCGCCAACATCCTCAAATGCCGTCCTCCCATGAACCGCGACCCGAACCCCGAGGAGCAGGACGCCTGCATCGGATATCTTCGGGAGCAGGTAAGGCTCATTCAGCCCAGGATCATCGTCTGTCTGGGTCGTATCTCGGCCATGCGGCTGATCAAGCCCGACTACCGCATCACCCGCGAGCACGGGCAGTTTATCCGCAAGGGCGGCGTGCTCATGACCGCCGTTTACCACCCCGCCGCACTCCTGCGCGACCCCTCCAAGAAGGAGGATATGCTTCTGGACATGGAGCGCATCAAGGAACAGCTGGACCTTCTGACAAAAGCGTAACATCCCCGAAAGGAAACGAATATGAATTTCTCCGCACTGCTCACCATCATCGCCACCATGTTTCTCCTCATGGCCTGCGGCTTCTTCGCCCGCAAAAAGGGCATTATCGACGACGTGGCCTCCAAGCGGCTCTCCTCCCTCATCATCAAGATCGGCCAGCCCATGATGATCGTCTCGGCACTCACCGAGGCGGAGTTCTCCTACGAGAACCTCACCGACGGTCTCATCATCATCGGTTTGGGTATGGTGCTCCACTCGGTCATGGGTGTCATGGCCTTCTTCCTCTGCAAGGGCTTCAAGGACCTTGACGAGCGCAAGATCACCGAGTTTTCTTTGATGTTCACCAACGGCGGCTTCATCGGCTTCCCCATCATGGAGGCTCTGTTCGGCGCCAAGGGCTTGTTCCTGGCCGCCTTCTACAACATCAGCTTCCACCTCTTCATCTGGTCCTGGGGCATCGCCATTCTGGCCAGAAAGCGGCCCGACATCAAGCTGACGGTGCGTAAGATCTTCATCAATCTGGGTTCGGTTCCCTGCCTCATCGGTGTGCTGATCTATATGCTGGCCATTCCCTTCCCCGGCTTCGTCCTCCCCGCCTTCCTCTCCAAGTTCATGATGTACCTCTCCAACCTCTGCACCCCCATCTCCCTTCTGATCACGGGTGCTCTGCTGGCCACCAGAACAGCCAAGCAGATCTTCGGCTCGGGCAAGATCTACTATTTCTCCTTCATGAAGCTCATCGCCATCCCTCTGGTGGTCTGCGTGGCGTGTAAGCTCATCGGTCTGCCCGACCAGATGGTGCTGATCGCAACGGTGGAAGCGGCACTTCCCGCGGCCTCCTCCATCACCATGTTCTCGGAGATTTACGGGCTGAACGCGGGATACGCCTCCCAGACGGTGGGCACCTCATCCCTCTTGTCGGTGGGGACCATGCCCATCGTGCTTTTGGTGGCACAATGGATCGTTTCTCTATGATCCCTATGAAAAAAGAATCCACTCCGAAAATGGGTGGATTCTCTGTTTTTACGAGGGTTATTTTTCTGCAGACAGCTTCTCACGCAAAAAGGAGAGGAGCACCGAGGCAAGCGCGGTAAACGCGACGGGACGCATGAAGGTCAGTATGATGGACAAAACGTTCGTGATCCGACTCAAGGAGATGAAGCCGTTGCTTGTGGGAGCATTGGAGGCCTGAAAGTAGAGCGTGTACATTTCCATATAGAACAAACGAATGCCGATATAGAGAATTGTGAAAATAATGACCGCAATGAGAGCACGGGTGACCGTGCGGCGATTGACCTTGATGGTGTCTTTACTGAACCGAATCACGGTCAGAACCATAAGGCCGATGGTCAGACATGATGAAAACACCTGTACAGCAACAGCGGTGGGGTGCATGTCAGACCAGTATGCAAGGGGGCCCTCCTTAAAACGGAAGAACGCGTAGACCGTGTTCACGAGATTGAAGTTATAGAAGGAAAACACACTGCCGTAGGACAGGTAGAAGAAAACACCGATCAGAGCGCCCCAGCAACAGCACAGCCCCGTATGCCTCTGTATGGTCATACAGATCACACCGCACAGCCAGAAGGGGGAGGTTATGATCAGAATGTCACCGATGGCCGCGTTGCCGTAGTACAGAATGAAGGAAAAAAACAGTGAAAAGCCCAGTAGTGAAAGACCTGTGATTCGCTTGATCGTCCAAAAATGCTTGGAGACCGGGGCAGGGGTAGGTACTGTCGGGGGTGGTGGCTGTTTTGTTGGACAGCTGTTACACTCAATGGGGGGCTCGGGGTTCATTTCTTCTATACTCTCCCCCTTGACCAGCTGTTCCAGACTGATTCCGAACAGCTCTGAAAGAGCCACGAGCTTATCCAGATCGGGGATGGAACCGTCGGTCTCCCACTTGGATACGGATTGGCGGGAGACGTTCAGGCTTTCGGCCAGATCCTCCTGCGACATTCCGTTTGCTCGCCGATACTGATAGATGCGTTGACCGAGGCTTTGGGTCATGGCTTGGACCTCCTTGGTTTGATGGAGTCAGTATACCAGAAATACGGGAGAAAAGCCACCAAGACGGCTTGAAAATTCCGCAACCAACGGTTGCACTTGGCGTTTTCTTTGCAGAATATCACTGAATGGGAATATCAAACCTCGCCAGCTTATCGAACAGCAGCTCCTCCTCGGTAGGGGCGTCGGCGGCGGCCTCGATACGGCGGCGGATGGCCAGCATACGCTCATCGGTCTCGCGGATCACGGCGGCGCAGTCCCGCAGCTCGGCCATGATGGCCTCCTCGTCGGGGATCTCCTGCTTGTACTTCATCTGGTGCTCCAGGCTGGCCCAGAAATCCATGGCGATGGTACGGATCTGCACCTCCACCTTCATGGATTTCTTGTGATTGGTGAGGAACACGGGCACCTCCACGATGAGATGGAGGGAGCGGTAGCCGTTGTCCTTGGGGTGCTCGATGTAGTCCTTGCGGGCGATGAGGGTGATGTCGTCCTGGCGGAGCAGGGCGTCAGCGATGAGGTAAATATCGTCGATGTAGGAGCAGATGACACGGATCCCCGCCATATCGTGAATGTTCTCCTCAATGGAGGCGAGGGTGAAGGGCAGGCCCTTGCGCTCCAGCTTGTCCATCACGCTTTCGGTGCGCTTCAGACGGGTGGAGATGGAGGAGATGGGGTCGCGGTTGTATTCCAGCTTGAACTCGGTGTCCAGGACCTCAAACTTGGTCTGGATCTCCTTTAAGGCGCAGGAGTAGAGCATTTGCAGTTCTTTATACTGCACCATGGACCACATCATGGTCTTGGCGCGGTCGTAAAAGGCGTTCATGACGGGGCTTTGGCGGAGCAGATCCACCAGCTGCTCGGGGGGGATGGCGGGAAAATTGGTATTCTGAGACATGGTAGCCTCCTTTCGGTAAGGGTATGACAGTATTGTACATGATCTGCCAAAAAGAGTCTACCATATTTCCGTAAACTGTTTATAAATTTTCCTTTTCCCTCGGATCACGGCTCTTCGCTCGGTGTCTCCGACGTTGTGATCATCTCTCTGTGGATGTCCTTCTGCTTTTTGAAGTAGGACTCGTATCCGACCACGTGGACGGCGGGGACGTAGGTCACGGCGTAGCGGGTCAAGCCGTTTTCGGTGTCCTCCAGCTTCTTGTAGAAGGCGTAGAACGGCACCGCCTCCTTGACGGTATCCGACAGAAGGTGGTTGGATGAATGGTAGGTCAAGCCCACGTAATCGTAGCTTTCAAAGTCGATCTTATCCTGTGCCGCCATGCAAAGCTCGCATACGTGATTCCCGAAGACGTAGCCCTTCGCCAAAAGCTCCTCGGCACGGGACAGGGATACCGTGGGAAGCACCTGGGATACGGTGTAGCGAAGCTTGGCGGGGATACGGTACTGACAGTAGGTGACAATGCAGTTTTGGGAAACGGGGTCGGTCGCCTTGCCCGAGATAGAAACTTGGATCTCCAGGTGATCCGACAGGGGTATGGAGCTGTACCGATTCAAGGGGTGCTCGTCCTCGTTGTAAAAGATGACAGTCAGACGGTCCGAGCCAAAGGAGGAATAGCCGTTGTAGGTACGGTCGATGCGGATGTCCTTGAAGGAGACGCCGAAAATTCCGAACAATTCATCCCGCAGAGGCACCAAAGCCTCCCGCATTTCCTCGTCGGTCATGCTGAAATCCACCTCCACCGTCTTCCCGTTCAGGATCATGGGCTGTTTTTCGTAGCGGGTGAAGGTGAACTCCTGCCTTTGGGCATCCTGCGCAACGATCCACTCTACCCCAAGGGTCGCATCCTTGGCGGAGCCTGCGTGTAGCCAACTGCGTCCCCATGAGGAGCTGTCCTCTTTCACCGTAAAGGCGGGGACGGCGGTTCCCAAGGCGGGCGCGAGACGGGAAAGAATATCATCTGTGAAATCACCAAAGCTCTTCTTGTTCAGAGGCAGAGCCGAGAAGGTCCCCGCGTATACCTTGGTAAAGCGGGAATCGGGAATGGGACTGACGGTGGGGTCCACACCCGTCGGGGCGTAGACGGTCTCATAGGCGTTGGTGGGTGTACCGTCCATCGGCCCGCCTCCGTTCATGAGGGCGGCCAGACCGCTTGCGGTATATTGGGGGAGGATATGCACTGCCGTGGGAATCAGGCGCAGGGAGACCAGCACGTCCTGCCCGAGGATCAGCACAGCGGCAAGGCAGGCGGCGAGGGATATGTATTTGTGTATGATCTTGCGACGGATACGGGTCATGGGCTTGGCGGCGGCGGGAGCGGCTTCGGCGATATATTCATCATCCACAAGGCCCATGGATTTCATCAATATGTTTTCCTTCATAGGTGGATTCCCTCCTTTTCCAGATGCTTTTGGAATTTCTTCCGTGTACGGGAGAGGATGGATTTGACCGTCCCCTCGGGGATGCGGTAATCCTTGGCGATGGCCGCCACCTCACTCATGTACCAGTACCGACGGATGAAGACGGTCCTGTGCTCCGCGGGGAGTGCGGCCAGAAAGGAATTGACCGCGTCCTTCAGGGCGATCTCATCCAGCGGGTCGGTGTTCCGATCCGCCAGTGCGAAGGCTGACTCGTCGTAGATCTCGGTGACGCGGGGATCTCTTTTGTCGGCGTGGATGTACTCGTAGCGGTTGAGAGCCATGTTGCGGGTGATCTTTCCTAGATAGGCGTTGAGCGCGTTTGGTCTTTGGGGCGGTATGGTCTCCCACGCCCGCAGATAGGTGTCGTTGACGCACTCCTCGGCGTCCTCGTGGCAGTAGAGGACGTTGTAGGCGATGACGTAGCAGTACCTTCCGTACTTTTTCTCGGTTTCAGCGATTGCGGTTTCGTTTCGCTCCCAGTACAGAGCGACGATCTCATTGTCTTCCATGGAAACCTCCTTTTTATGTGATCAACCCTATAGACAGTTTTCGGTTGGTACAGGTTGCGTTCTACCCACCATTATAGCATAAAAAACAAGATAATGCGGAAAAATCGCAAAAAAGATTTTGAAAATCCCCTCCACCTCTTGCTTTTTCTCCGCAAATATGCTATACTATAATGAATAATTTTTTCAAGGAGTGACCCCTCAATGGCAGAAAATACAGTAATTGAGACCCAAGAGACCCCCGCTCCCGAGAAAAAGGAGAGCTTCATTTCCTTCCTCTTTGACTACCTGGAGATCCTTGTCTTTTCGGTCTGCGCCGTGCTGATCCTCTTTACCCTCTGCGGCCGCCTGTGTAAGGTCAACGGCTCCTCCATGCGCAATACTCTCTACAACGGTGAAATGCTCATCACCACCAATCTTGTTTCCCCCGAGACGGGTGATATCGTGGTCTTCCACCAGACCAGTGAGACCTACACCGCTCTCAATGAACCTCTGGTCAAGCGCATCATCGCCACCGAGGGACAGACCGTCCGTATCGACTACGCCAAGGACGAGGTCTACGTGGACGGAGTCCTGCAGGAGGATCCCCACTGCCATCTGCTGGACCGCACCGGTCAGGATATCGGCCGCTGGACCCAGTCCCCCGGCTACGGCTTTGACCACTCCACGGGGATCTTTGAGGCCACCGTCCCCGAGGGCTGCTACTTCGTCATGGGAGACAACCGCAACAACTCTCTGGACAGCCGCTCCCGCGAGGTCAGCTTTGTGGATGCCCGCCGTGTGTTGGGCAAGGTGGTCTGCCGACTGAAGCCCTGGACCGTATACGAATGATTTGGAGGTAGATCCATGCCCAGCGAACACATCCAATGGTTCCCCGGACATATGGCGAAGACCCGCCGTCTGATCACCGAGAACCTCAAAAACGTGCATATCATCATCGAGGTGCTGGACGCCCGCGTGCCCGTCAGCTCCCGTAACCCCGAGCTGCGGAAGATGACGGGTGATAAGCCCACCATTCTGCTCCTCAACAAGGCCTCTCTGGCTGACCCCAAGAAGAATAAGGAGTTCGTCAAGCTCTACACCGACGCTCATACCGTCTGCATCCTCTGCGACTGTGTCACGGGTGAGGGACTGAACCGCCTCCCCGAGGCCATCCGCACCGTCCTCAAGGACCGCGTGGAGCGTTACGAGGAGAAGGGCCAGGCGGGACGGCACCTACGGGCCATGGTGGTGGGTGTCCCCAACGTGGGTAAGTCCACCCTCATCAACCGCATGAGCGGTGCCACCAAGGCCAAGACCGAGAACCGCCCCGGCGTCACCCGCGACAAGCAATGGGTCACCACCAAGATCGGGATTGATCTTCTGGATATGCCCGGTGTGCTCTGGCCCAAGTTTGAGGATCAGACCATCGGGGAGAATCTGGCCTTTACGGGTGCCATCCGCGACGATATTCTGGATATTGAGCATCTGGCCGTCAAGCTGGCGGGGAGGCTTCGTGAGCTGTACCCCGCAGAATTATGCGCACGATTCAAGATCACCGATCAGGACGGCTGGCAGGACATGACCGAGCTCCAGCTTCTGACCCTCATCGGCAAAAAGCGGGGCTGTCTCATCCCCGGGGGCATCGTGGACACCGAGCGTGTCTCCAACCTCCTCATTGACGAGTTCCGCGCCGCCAAGATCGGCCGCATGACCATTGATTCTCTGCCCACTCCCGAGAAGACAGAGCCCACGCCCGAGCCCGAGAAACCCGCCGAGCAGCCCGAAGCAACCGAGAAGGAGGACGCGTAAATGCCCTCCTACGACATGGAAAGAGCCCTTCACGACGAGGGCTACGCGGTGGTCTGCGGTGTGGACGAGGCGGGGCGAGGGCCTCTCTGCGGGTCTGTGGTAGCCGCCGCCTGCATCCTCCCCGACGGGCTGGATATCCCCGAGCTGAACGATTCCAAAAAGCTCACCCCCAAGAAGCGGGATAAGCTCTTTGACCTCATCAAGGAAAAGGCCATCGCCTACGGTATCGCCGAGGGTACGGTGGAGGAGATCAATCAGCTGAACATCCTGGAGGCAGACCTTCTGGCCATGCGCCGCGCCATTGATAGTCTCCATACTCCCGACGGTACTCCCTACAAGGCGGATTTCGCTCTGATCGACGGCAATATCGACCGTGATTTCCAGCTTCCCGCCCGCGCCGTGGTGAAGGGTGATTCCCTCTCCATGTCCATCGCGGCGGCCTCCATCCTGGCCAAGGTCACGAGAGACCGTATGTGCGAGGATATGGACAAGGCCTACCCCCAGTACGGCATCGCCAAGCACAAGGGATACGGCACCAAGGAGCATATGGCCGCCCTGCGCGTGCACGGCCCCTCCCCCATTCACCGCACCAAGTTCATCCGCTTTCTGAACGAGGATACCCATGAGTAATCCTTTGGATACAAAGACCCACCGTCAACGGATCGGCCGTATCGGTGAGGACGCCGTGACCAAAAGGTACGCCGAGATGGGCTTTTCGGTGGTGGCGCGCAACCTCCATCTGTCACACAATGAAATCGACCTGATCCTCCAAAATGAGACACATCTGGTCTTCGTGGAGGTCAAGACGAGGCACACCGCCCCGAACACCCCTACCCGCTTTGGCCGTCCCGCCGCCGCCATCAATAAAGAAAAGCGGGCACGGATGCGGAAGGCCGCCGAGGATTACCTCCGCGAGCACCCCACCCACCTTCAGCCCCGTATTGACGTGGCCGAGGTCTACATGACCAAACTTCCCGACGGCACCGATACCGTCACCGAGATCTTGATCTTTCCCGCCGCATACGCGGGGCGTTGATTTCCGAAAGGAGCCGACAACCATGAAGCTTTCCCTCTTTGATACCCATTGCGATACCGCCTACGAGCTGTACCACCGCGGCGTTCATCTGGACGCCAACGACTGCTGTCATATTTCCCTGGACAAGGCCGAGGCTTACGACCGATACGCCCAGTACTACGCCGTCTGGTCCAACCGCCGTCTGGACGACGAGGCCTGCTGGCAGGATTTTCTCAAGATCGCGGCCAATTTCAAGGCCGAGCTGGCCCGTATACCTGAAAAGGCGGTACAGGTCATGAACGCCTCTGATCTGGAGGCCGCCGTAAGCACGGGTAAGCACGCCGCCATTCTGGCCGTGGAGGATGCCCGACTGACCGCAGGAGATCTGGCAAGGCTGGATGAAATGAAGGTGCTCGGAGTCAGATATCTCACCCTTCTGTGGGGCGGGGACACCTGCATCGGCGGCTCTCATAACACCGAGAACGGGCTCACCGACTACGGTAAGGCCTTGTCCCGCCGCTCCTTTGAGCTGGGCATCATCCCCGACGTCTCCCACGCCTCGGAGCAGTCGGTGGACGATCTCATTCCCATTGCCTACGAGTTCGGCAAGCCCTTCATCGCCACCCATTCCAATTCCCATACCCTCTACCCCCACACCCGCAACCTCCGTGACCGCCACTTCGCGGTCATCAAGGAGCTTGGCGGTATCGTGGGTGTCAGCCTCTGCCCTTCCCATCTCACCGATTGCTCGGTCCGCCCCGCTACCGCCGAGGACGTCTTCGCCCACGTGGATTACTACCTGTCTCTGGGCGGTGAGGATCTGGTGGGCTTCGGCGCGGATTGGGACGGCACCGATCTGCCCCAGGGCTTTGGCGGTGTGCAGGATCTGACCCAAGTGGCCGAGATCATGGCCCGCCACAACTACACCGACGAGCTGATTCATAAGCTCTACTGGAAGAACTTCTACGATTTCGCCCTGCGAAATCTGTAAATACGCAAATTTTTCATAAAACAGGAGCATAACCACCATGATGTACCAGTCCACCCGTGACGCAAGCCACAAGAAGTATTCCGCCGCCGAGGTCATTAAAATGGGCCTCGCCCCCGACGGAGGTCTGTTCATTCCCGAATCCATCCCCGCTCTGACCGCCGAGGAGATCGCCGCCCTGAGCACCGACGCCTACCCCGTCCGCGCCGCCAAGATCCTGGGTAAGTTCCTCACCGACTACACCTACGAGGAGCTGCTGTCCGACTGCGAGGCCGCCTACGCCGAGTCCTCCTTCCCCGGCGGTGCCGCACCCCTCGTCCATGTACACGATCACGTCTACTCTCTGGAGCTGTGGCACGGTCCCACCGCCGCCTTCAAGGATATGGCACTCCAGATCATGCCCCGCCTCCTCTCCCGCGCCATTGTCAAGACGGGGGAGACCCGCGACGCTCTGATCCTCGTCGCCACCTCGGGTGACACGGGTAAGGCCGCTCTGGAGGGCTACAAGGACATCGACCGCATAGGTATCATGGTTTTCTACCCCGTGGACGGTGTCAGCCGCGTGCAGAAGCTTCAGATGGCCACCCAGACGGGCAACAACGTCAACGTTTGCGCCATCCGCGGGAACTTCGACGATGCCCAGACGGGTGTCAAGAAGATCTTCGGCGACGCCGAAATGGCAAGGTCTCTGGCCGAGAAGGGCTACGTCCTCTCCTCCGCCAACTCCATCAACTGGGGCCGTCTGGCTCCCCAGATCGTCTACTACGTCTCCGCCTACTGCGACCTTCTGAATAAGGGCGCATTGAAGATGGGGGAGACCATGGACGTCTGCGTGCCTACGGGCAACTTCGGCAACATCTTCGCGGGCTACATCGCCAAGCTCATGGGTCTGCCCGTGCGTCACTTCGTCTGCGCCTCCAACAAGAACAACATTCTGACCGACTTCCTCCGCACCGGCACCTACGACCGCAACCGCGACTTCCACCTCACCATGTCCCCCTCTATGGACATTCTCATCTCCTCCAATCTGGAGCGTCTGCTCTGCCTCACCGCGGGTGAGGAGCGCACCGCCGCCTACATGGAGTCCCTCAAGAAGGACGGCGCCTATACCGTGGATGCCGAGGTCCTGGCCGCTATCAATGAAAACTTCTCCGGCTACTTTGCCGACGAGGCCGCCACCGCAGAGACCATCAAGGCCTACTTTGAGCAGTACGGCTATCTCGCCGACACGCACACCGCCGTGGCACTCTCTGCCGCCGAGCAGTATATGGCCACTCTGGACGAGGTCCGTCCCATGGTGGTAGACTCCACCGCCAGCCCCTACAAGTTCGCCGCCGACGTCTACGAGTCTCTGGGCAAGAACCAGCCTGCCGATCCTCTGGCGGCTCTGGATGAGCTGGCCGCGTCTACGGGTACCGAGATTCCCTATCCTCTCCGCGGACTGGGTGACAGAGAGGTGCGCTTCACCAAGGTCATCGACGCCGAGGATATGCCCGCCGCCGTGCTGGAGTGGTGCTGATCTGACAACGAAAAAGGGGTATCGCACAAAGCAATACCCCAAGAAACTGACCGTGTCCTGCGTCAGCCCTTCATGTCCTCATTGGGCTTGAAGGTGGCGCAGGCGGTGTCGTGGCTGGTGGAGGCGTAGGTGGGGCCTACGGTGATCTCACCGGCGGTGCAACGGGTCTCCCCGTCGTGGTAAGCGCAGTTCTTCACGTCGCAGACCACACCCTTGATGTGGCCGCAGCACTTCTTATCGTTCATTTGCATACCGTCCTTTTGGATTGCCTCGCGGATACCGCGGGGTATTTCCATGATATTGAGCGGCCTTGACCGCAATAGGTATTCTGCCCCGCTTTGCGCGGTTCTATCCCTAATTTTTTTGAAAGGAGCTTCCATATGGCCATTTACGTCATCGGAGACCTGCATCTCTCCACCAACCAAGCCACCAACAAGTCCATGGAAAAATTCGGCAAGCGGTGGCTGGGCTATACCGAAAAGCTCCGCAAGAATTGGGAGGCCGTGGTCACCCCCGCGGATACGGTGGTGATCCCCGGGGATATTTCCTGGGCCATGAAGCTGGAGGAGGCGCTTTCTGACTTTCAGTTTATGGAGTCTCTCCCGGGCACCAAGCTCATCGGCAAGGGAAACCACGATTTCTGGTGGACGACCGCCTCCAAAATGAATACTTTCTTTGAAGAGAATCACATTTCATCGGTGAAGATCCTCAACAATAACGCCTATTTCGTGGAGGATCAGGTCCTCTGCGGAACCCGTGGGTGGTTTCTGGACGAAAAACAGCAGGTGACGGTGGGCTCGGTGGACTATGAAAAGATCGTCAACCGTGAGGTCATCCGCTTGAAGCTCTCGCTGGACAGCGCGGTGGCACTCCAAAAGGAATGTGAGGAACAGAAGGGGTTCAAACCTCCCATTTCGGTGTTCCTTCACTTCCCTCCCGTGTGGCTGGACTTCATCTGCCGTCCCTTCGTGGACGCCCTGCACGAATACGGTGATCCCGCCTGCTATTTCGGCCACATCCACGGGATGTACAACGCCCCCAAGGAGTTCTCCTATGAGGGAATCCCCATGCGGCTGGTGTCCTCCGACGCCATGGACTTCACCCTCTACCGCCTGCCTCCCGTCGGGATTTTCACCGAAGCAGAGGATTTGTGCTAAATGCACAATTTCGCCCCCTCTCTTTCATGTACTTTCGTGAGTCCCCGTGTTCGGAAAATTCGCAAAAACACTTGACAAAATTAGCAAAAACAGATAAAATATACTATGTATGTATATGGGATCAGACTGTCCGCTTCGTGACTGACTTTCCCGCAAAAAAGAAAGGAATCATCAACCATGAACCTGATCAAAGCAGAAAAGACCGAGAAGAGCGCAATGCTCATTGAGTTCTCCGTGGATAAGGAGACCTTCGACAAGGCCGTCAGCAAGGTATACCGTCAGCAGGTTGGCAAGATCAACGTCCCCGGCTTCCGTAAGGGTAAGGCTCCCCGCTCCGTCATCGAGCGTATGTACGGCAAGGGCATTTTCTGGGAGGATGCCGCAAACGAGCTGCTTCCCGACGCCTACGAGGCAGCCCTGACCGAGTCCGGTGTCAAGCCCGTGGGCCGCGCCGAATTCGATATCACCAGCATTGACGAGAACGGCATCACCTTTACCGCTACCGTTCCCGTGAAGCCCGCCGTGGAGATCGAGGGCTACAAGGGCATTGAGGCCGCCAAGGTGGTGGAGCCCGCAACCGACGTTGAGATCGACAACGAGATCAAGATCATCCGCGAGCGCAACAGCCGCGAGACCGAGATCACCGACGAGACCCCCGCAGAGAACGGTGACTCCACCAAGATCGACTTCGAGGGCTTCGTGGACGGCGTCGCTTTCGAGGGCGGCAAGGGCGAGGACTACAACCTGAAGCTGGGCTCCGGCTCCTTCATCCCCGGCTTTGAGGAACAGATCGTCGGTCACAAGATCGGTGAGAGCTTTGACGTCAACGTCACCTTCCCCGAGGAGTACCACGCCAAGGAGCTTGCCGGTAAGGCCGCTACCTTCAAGGTCACCCTGAAGGCCATCACCCACGTCGAGCTGCCCGAGCTGGACGACGACTTCGCCAAGGACGTCTCCGAGTTTGACACCTTCGCCGAGTACCGCGCCGATATCGAGGCCAAGATCCTGAAGCGCCACGAGAACGCCGCTGAGTCCGTATTTGAGGAGACCATCGTCAAGGCTCTCGTTGAGAAGCTGGGCGGTGAGGAGATCCCCGAGGGCATGATCGAGGCCGAGGTTGAGAACCAGGTCCGTGACTTCGACAACCGTCTCCGTATGCAGAGCATGGACATGAGCATGTACTTCAAGTACACCGGCATGACCCTGGAGGGTATGCGCGATCAGATGCGTCCTCAGGCCGAGACCTTCGTCAAGACCCGTCTGGCTCTGGAGAAGATCGCCGAGCTGGAGAATCTGACCGCCTCCGAGGAGGAGATCGAGGCCGAGTACACACGTCTGGCCGAGGCTTACCAGATGGAGGCCGAGCAGATCAAGGGTATGATCCCCGCCGAGTCTGTTTCCGAGGACCTCCGCGTCAAGGCCGCTATGGAGCTGGTCAAGGCCAACGCCGTGGCTCCCGCTACTGCCGAGTAATTCCCTTTACAAGCGCTTGCCGCGGTCAGCCCAGAGCCGGCCGCGGCATACTTTTCAAAATTGGGGAGAGTTTTGATGCTTCCCTGATTTTTCCCGCACATATGGGGCAGAATACAGTTGTGCTCCATACAATGAAACTAAAAGAATGTGAGGTAACCAGCATGATGAACGATCTGTACAAGATGGGAATGCCCCAGTCCTACCTCGTTCCCACGGTGGTCGAGCAGACCGGCCGCGGTGAGCGCGCTTACGACATTTACTCCCGCCTGCTCAACGACCGCATCATTTTCCTGTCGGATGAGGTCAACGACGCAACCGCCTCTCTGGTGGTTGCCCAGCTCCTCTTCTTGGAGGCGCAGGATCCCGACAAGGATATTTCCTTCTATATCAACAGCCCCGGCGGCTCTGTCACCGCAGGCATGGCCATCTACGACACCATGAACTTCATCAAGTGCGACGTGTCCACCATCTGCATCGGTATGGCCGCCTCTATGGGTGCCTTCCTGCTCTCCGCGGGTGCCAAGGGCAAGCGAATCGCCCTGCCCCACAGCGAGATCATGATCCACCAGCCCTTGGGCGGTGCCCAGGGTCAGGCCTCGGATATCAAGATCCGCGCCGATCTCATCCTCCGCACCCGTGATATGCTCAATAAGATCCTGGCCGAGAACACCGGTAAGTCCATCGAGCAGATCGAGCGGGATACCGACCGCGACAACTTCATGACCGCCGAGCAGGCTCTGGAGTACGGTCTGATCGACAAGATCTACACCCACCGCGACTAATTCCACGAAAGGAAGCCCTATCATGTCCAATACAACCAATCGTGGCGGCGGCAAGAACCAGAATCTCCATTTCTGCTCCTTCTGCGGCCGTAACGAGAATCAGGTCAACTTCCTCATTCCCTCCTCCAACGGAGCCTACATCTGCGACTACTGCGTGGATGCCTGCTCGGATCTCATCGACGAGGCCATGGGCAATACCCGCGCTACCTCCGTCAACTTCGGTGAGCTGAATCTGGCTACCCTTCCCCGCCCCAAGCAGATCAAGGAGGCTCTGGACGAGTACGTCATCGGTCAGGACGAGGCCAAGGTGGCTTTGTCGGTGGCGGTCTACAACCACTACAAGCGCATCCTCACCAAGACCCCCAAGAAGAAGGGCAAGAAGAAGGCCGATACGACTCCCACCGAGGACTACATGGAGGCTCTCCGCGAGGTGGATATCCAGAAGTCCAACGTCCTGCTCCTGGGCCCCACGGGCGTGGGTAAGACCTACCTGGCCCAGACCCTGGCCAAGACCCTGCAGGTTCCCTTCGCCATCGCCGACGCTACGACGCTGACCGAAGCGGGCTACGTGGGTGAGGACGTGGAGAACATCCTCCTCCGCCTCATTCAGGCCGCCGACTTCGATATTGAGCTGGCCGAGCGGGGTATCATCTACATTGACGAGGTTGACAAGATTGCCCGCAAGAGCGAGAACCGTTCCATCACCCGCGACGTATCGGGCGAGGGTGTCCAGCAGGCTCTTTTGAAGATCCTGGAGGGTACCACCGCCAACGTCCCCCCGCAGGGCGGCCGCAAGCACCCCAACCAGGAGTTCCTTCGTATCAACACCGAGAACATCCTCTTCATCTGCGGCGGTGCCTTTGACGGTCTGTCCCAGATCATTGAGAAGCGGGAGGGCGGTACAACCGTGGGCTTTGGCGGTGCCATCCGCACCAAGTCCGAGCGGGTACAGAGCGGTGTCTTCAAGAACGTGGTGCCCCACGATATCGTCAAGTTCGGTCTCATTCCCGAGCTGGTGGGCCGTTTGCCCGTCATCGTGACTCTGAACGATTTGGACCGCGACGCCCTGATCCGCATCCTCCGCGAGCCCAAGAACGCCGTCATCAAGCAGTACATGAAGCTCTTTGGCCTGGATCACGTCCGCCTGGTCTTTGAGGACGAGGCTCTGGAGGCCATCGCCGAGGAGGCTCTCGCCCGCAACACGGGTGCAAGAGGACTGCGCGCCATCATGGAGCAGTTCATGATGAAGCTCATGTACGAGCTGCCCTCGGATGAGCTGGCGGATACCGTCACCATCACCCGCGCCTTCATTAAGGGTGAAGCGGAGGCCATCATCACCTACCGCGCCCCCGCTCTGCCCGAGGCGACCGAGGAAACTCCTTTGGCGGATGCCGCCGAGGCTCCCATCGCGCTCCCCGAGGCTGACGGTGAGTAAGGTAAAAACCAACCGAAAAGCATGGAATTTTCGCGGATTCCGTGCTTTTCTTTTCGCCTTGACAGAGGGAAAACCCTACCCGCAAAACTGTACAAAAACCGTAGGCGTTATTTAGGGAAAACGAACCTTGCAAACAGAAGCGGTTTATGGTATAATAATATGGTATTATCGTAAACCATTTCCTTTGGAGGATCCACTATGAACAAGAGATGCAAACGGTTTCTCATCCTGTCTCTGGCGGTCGTGATGCTTCTGTCATCCTGCGTGACCCCCGACAGCGGCGTGACCGATACCACCGACTCCACGAGTCTTTCCACCGAGGCTCCTACCGATCCCGTCACGGATGAGAAAGAGCCCGACGGTGAGGACACCACCGAAGCTCCCACAGATGAAGTGACCGAGGCCCCCACCGAGGAGGACACCGAAGCCCCCACCGAGGAGCCTACCGAGGAGGAGACAGAGCCCGAGACCGAGCCTCCCATGACCAACACCGAGGGAGACTGCGGCCATATCTACTGGTCGGATGCCAAGAAGACCATCGGTAAGGTCAGACTGGATTCGGTCAAGCACGAGACCTCCCAGACCGAGTACGTCAAGAAGGTCACCAAGACGGGCAACTGGAGCGTGACCGTATCCGATAAATCGGGTATCCTGACCCTCTACGGCTGGATCGGCTTCAGCATGGAGGATTTCGAGCTGGGCTGGCAATTGGGCACCGATAACCCCGAGGCCTACACCACCGAGGGTGCCACCGCTATTCAGCGCGAGGCCGCCGTTCTGCAGGCCGCCAAGAAGGAAGGCTTCTCCAACGCCACGGGCTACAGCTACGCACTGGATCTGGGCCGCTTCACCATGGGCGACGAGGTCCATCTCCTGCTCAAGAACAAGGCTGACGGCAGTATTTACTGCTTCTGCGAGCTGACCGTGAATTACAGTCCCCTCACCGCAAACCTCAATACTCCCGCTCTCAAGGAAAAGTATGAGCTTGGCTACGGCTCGGATATGGATATATCCGACTTTGATCCCATTGAAAGCCATGAGCCCATCACCGCCCCCGACGATGATCCCACGGTGAAGCTGTGGTTCGATCACCTCACCGAAAAGGTAACCCGCTACGATACCTCGGGCAAGGATTCGGGCAAGGACAGCTACACCATCCAGATGGGCAAAAACGAGATCGAGGGCTGTCAGTTCTTCCTCTACTCCCCCACCGTCAAGAAGATCCTCATCAAGATCTCCGACTTTGAGAATGAAAGCGGCGAAAAGCTCCAGACCGAGCTGGGTGTGGAGTACTACGTGGAGGACGGCTACGTCACCTACCACGGCTTCCCTGCCCAGTACGTCTATCCCGACGCGGTGATCCCCTACGATTCCTACGTGGGCTACTGCAACTACACCGAGCACGGCAGCTACGGCATGGACGCCGACAGTAAGGTGGACTTCGGTAACTACGTCCTGATCGGTCCCTTCTCGGGCTCCAACTGGGACCACCAGAAGTATCCCTTCCGTGACTCCATCCGCGGCTTCGTGGTGGAGGCTACCACCACCGCCGATACCACCCCTGGCGCGTACAAGGCTACGGTGGAGATCTACGATCAAGAGAGCGGCAAGTGCATCAAGGCCGCCAACCTCTACACCTACGTGTACAACGTGACCCTTTCCGAGGAGACCGCCCTGGATACCGCCTTCGGTCTTTGGGATATCGTTCCCAACTACATGCACCACTACAACGAGAACGGGGATCTGACCCGCTACACCGACGTGGAGATCACCAAGGCCGTGGCGGAGTATTTCCTGAAGCAGCGCATCACCCTGACGGGCAGTCTCACCTACTTCAATATCATGGGTGCGGATTGGTTCAAGAATCCCCGTGTCACTACCGTCCGCGTGCTGACCAAGGATCACTTTGACTCCATGAAGGACGATCCCATCCTGGCTTCCAAGATGTTCTACTACGGCCAGGACGAACCCGGCGTGCCCCGCGGCTGGCGTCCCATCGGTTACCCCGACGGTACCAATGAGACGGTGTACGATAACACGGGTCTGCTCTCGGTGCTGGCCATTGCCCGCGAGGCCGATATGCTCCGCGAGGCCTGGGGCTGGGAGAACTACCGCCTTATGGTGCCCTTTGAGCGCATCATGAGCTACGCCAACTTCAACGAGAACAGCGTAGACAAGACCACCGCCTTCCCCGCGTGGTACGATCAGTACAAGGTCAACGGGCAGAAGGATTCCATCGACTATCTGGACGAGTACGTCAACGTCTGGACCTCGGTCTTCACGGGTGCGACCCCCAAGGATCTGGTCTCGGCGGTGGACGGCGAGCTGTATATGCAGAGCAACCAGCAGGATAAGCTCTTCGGCGAGTTCCAGGACCGCATGGAGGGGCTTCAGACCGAAAAGGGTCACGAGCTGTGGAACTACGTAGCCTGCCAGCCTCCCTACACCTCCCCCTACCAGAACATCCTGCTCTTCAACGACGGCACCGAGGGCCGTACCATGTTCTGGACCACCTATCTGCTGAACGGTACGGGCTTCCTCTACTGGCACGTCTCCTACTACGACGTGGCTGGTAACACCACCTACACCATGCGCGCCCCCTTCTCCAAGACCGGCCCCGGCGACGGCATTCTGGTCTTCCCCGGCTCGGCCTACAATCAGCTGGATCCCATACCCTCCATCCGCCTGCTCAACATGAGAGACGGCATTGAGGAGTACCAGCTTCTGACCATGCTGGAGGCCGCCAAGGGCGAGGCATTCACCGACGAGCTGGTCAGCCACATCGTCACCAGTACCGTCACCTTCACCCGTGACGACGACGCCATCTACAACGTCCGCTCCTTCCTGCTCCGTCAGCTGGAGGAGGCTGAGTAAAGAATCGACCACCCCAAGCCATTTGGTGAGGGGTGGTTTTTTGCGGAGAGCTACAGAAGCCAATGGAAACGAAAAGTCCCCGACTGCCGCAAAACGCGGAAATCGGGGGCTTTTTGTGTTTGGGGAACGCGGTCAGACCGTGACCTCGGTCAGCACCATGTTGTGGTCTGTGACCTTGTCCTTCTGGGTGTTCAGGGTACGGGTATTGGCCACCGTGATCTGCCCAAAGTAGAGGATATGGTCAATGGAGCGGTCGGCGTAGGTGGTCAGACCGTTGTGCGCGAGGCTGACCCAGGGAATGAAGCGGGCAACCTTCTTGGGACTTGTGTTGAAGTCACCGCAACAGAGGAAGGACTTGCCCTCACGGCGCAGGGTGGCGAGAATATCTCCCAGACAGCACAGAGTCTCGGTGTTGGATTCCTCGTTCTCCACCGACAGATGGGTGTTGAATACCGTCACGGGAGTTCCCTCCACGTCCAGAACGGCGTAGCCGCAGGAGGTGCCTTGGGTGGCGATCTGTACGGGGTAATTGATGGTCTTGGCCTCGGTGATGGGGTAGCGGGAGAGGATGGCGGTGCCGTATTCTCCCCCTTGGAAATCGCGGATCTTGATGAAGTAGTGGTGCTTCAGCTCGGTGTGCTCGGCGAGATAGGCGGGCATATCCACCCGATCCGAGCGGGCGGCTCCTCGGTCCACCTCCTGGAGGCAGACCACGTCGGCTGTGCTTTGGTTGATCTGGGCGGCCAGACGGGCGAGGTTATCCTCGGTGTAGTGCCCCTCGCGGAAGTGAGCGGAGCAGATATTGAAGCTGGCAAGGGTAAAGGTGGGCATGGTGATTTCCTCTTACTTGGAATTTTCGCGGGCTTTCTTGATAAAGTCGCGGTAGAAGTAGGCGGACTTCTTCCACTTGGTCTCCCCCGTGGCGAAGTCGGTCTGTGCGATCCCGAACTTGAAGTTGTAGGCGGCGGACCACTCGAAGTTGTCCATAAGGCTCCAGAGGTAGTAGCCGCGGACGTCAAAGCCCTCGTCGATGGCCTTCTCCAGCCACTCCAGGAAGCCCGCCACGTAGCGGATACGGTCGTTGTCCGCCACGATACCGTCGGGGCCTACGGGCTCGGTGCCCTCGAAGTAGGTGCCGTTCTCGGTGACGTAGATGGGGCACTTGACGTCATAGAGATCGTGGAGGAGGTGGATGGCGTCGTAGACCGCCTTGGGGTAGTACTCGGTACGGTTGTTGAGGAAGTTACCGCCCTGGGAGAAGTCCATCTGGGCCTTCTCATTGACGGTAACGGGCACACGGTTGTAGACGTTGAGGCCGAAGAAGTCCAGAGGCTGGCCCGTCAGCTCAAAGTCGTGAGGCTCCATCTTCATGAGGGTTCCTTCCTTCTCCAGGTGCTCCAGGATGTAGTCGCTGTAGCGGCCCGCCAGGATGGGGTCGGTGTAGAACTTCCAGTTGCGCTCGTCCTGATCCATCATGAGGGCGATATCCTCGGGAGAATCCGTGAGGGCGTGACGCTTCCAGATGTCGATGACCACGCCGATTTTGGAATCCTTGGGGTTGACGGCGCGGAATGCCTCCACGCCCTTGCCGTGAGCCACCAGGATGTTGTGGCGGGCCTGGTTGCCCCAGGACTCGTTATAGTAGCCCGGGGCGAAGCCGCCGTGGGCATAGCCGACGTAGGTGGCGATGGGCTCGTTGACCGTGGACCACATGGGCACCGTGTCACCGAAGGCGTTGAACATCTTGTGGGCATACTCCCCGAACCACTCAATGGAGTCGCGGTTGACCCAGCCGCCGCGGTCCTCCAGCACCTGGGGGAGATCCCAATGGTAAAGGGTAACGTTGGGGGTGATGCCGTTCTCGTTGAGGGCGTCGATGACCCGCTTGTAGTAGTCCATGCCCTTGTCGTTGAGCTGACCCACGCCGTTCGGCAGGACTCGGGACCAGGAGATGGAGAATCGGTAGGAATTGACCCCCAGAGCCTTCAGGGAGGCGAGGTCGCGGTCAAACTTATGGTAGCTGTCACAGGCGACGGTGGGAAGGTCACCGTTATGGGTCTTTCCGGGCTTGGCGGCAAAGGTATCCCAGATGGAGGCGGTGCGCCCGTCCTCAAAGGCTCCGCCCTCGATCTGACCCGCACTTGTGGCGGTACCCCAGAGGAAGTTTTTCGGGAATGGCATGGTTGTATACTCCTTTCGGATGGTTATTCGTTGGTGATCTCACCGGTGATCTCACCGCGGAAAAGACTCCACGGGAAAATTTCGGTATCGGGTAACGCGGTGGCGGTCAGTTCCTTGCCCGTAATGGGATGGGCAAAGGTCAGCCTGAAGGCCCACAGACCGATGTAGGGGGCTTTCTCGCGGCTACCGTACTTCCCGTCCCCTACGAGGGGAAGACCGCGGGAAGCGAACTGTACACGGATCTGGTGGGTCCTGCCCGTATGAAGTCGGACAAGCACCAACGTATGCCCGTCGGGGAGGGTGGAGAGAACCTTGTAGTCCAGCACCGCCTCCTTGCTTCCCTTGCGCCCTCCGTCGGTTACGAAGGCCTTGTTCTTCTGCTTATCGTGGAAGAGGAAGTCGGTCAGCCGTCCCTCGACCTCGGTTGGGGGAGACGAGAGGACCGCCAGATACTCTTTTTTGAATTGGCTATGATCCTGCACCAAGGCGCAGAGCTTGGCGGTGGCCTTTGGAGTAAGACCGAAGACCATAACCCCCCCTGTGGGGGTGTCCAGACGGTGGATGAGGCTTGCGGTGGGGTAGTCCCTCTGCAACTCCGAGAGAAGATCGGTCTGACCAGATGGATCGGGCTGGGAGGGTACTCCGGCGGGCTTGCGTACAAGGAGGAGATCACGGTCTTTGTATAGAATCTGTTCGTCCATTTCAGCCTCCTTTCGGTTTGCTATATTATACCATACAATACTTGTTTTGTCAATCTGTGGAATCATAATCTTCTGCCGCGAGTCTGATTGGAAAAAATCTTTTCAAAAACGCGAAATATTCATACGGAGTTCACGATTTTCGGCTATAATACTGTCAAGTATATGGGAAAGCACTCGCTTCCCTATCAAAAAAAGGAGGATATTCACCATGTTCTGCTTCCACAAGAAAAAGAAGAAGAATAACAACACCCTCTGGATCATCATCGGTATCGTGGTCGGTGTGGCTGCCGCCGCTGTCGGTGGTTACTTCCTGTTCACCAAGGTGCTCAAGGACAAGCTTTGCAAGAAGAAGGTCTGCGAGGCCGAGGCTTGCGAGGAGATCGCTGACGAGACCTGTGAGGCCTGCGAGGAGATCGCCGAGGCTGTTGAAGAGGTCGTCGAAGAGGTCGTTGAGGCTGTCGAGGAGTAATTCTTCCCAAACAAAATTGCCACCGAGCTTTTCGGTGGCTTTTTTGTTTACTTTTTGTAGTGATCGCCGCTCTGCTTGAGTCGGGACCACATGATGATGATGGCCTGTCCGGGAATGCCCAGGAGGAACAGAAGCCAGAGGAACCGCTGACTGAAGATGTAGATGGTGATGTAGGCAAGAATGAGCACCGACCACATGAGCAGGGATATAATGAGGTAATTGCGGCGGCGGTTGAACCAGATGGAGTTCATGACGAGCCAGACAATGAAGGAGGCGGGGACGGCGCAGGCAAAGACGATCCAATGGGATCTTGCGTCGATCTTGGCGGTGTCGAAGATGATGAAGAGCACCGTAGCGGTCATCCAGACCAAGAGCACGCTCATCCCCGTAACGAAGCCGCGGGTGCGCACACTCTGCTGACGCCTGGCGCTCTCTTCGGCGGCCGCCGCTTGCTCGTCGGGCTTCTCTTCGGGAAGCGCGGTTTCCTCGTGGGTCTCGCAGAGGAGATAATCAACGGTCACGCCGAACATATCGGCGATCTGCTTGAGCACCACGATATCGGGAACCGACTCGCCTCTCTCCCACTTGGATATGGCTTTATCGGTATAGTTCAGTCTGGCGGCCAGATCCTGCTGGGTCATGCTACGGCTTCTGCGAAGCTCGGAGATGTTCGCGGCGATGACGGGGCGGAGGATTTCCTGGGTTACGGGAGCTGTCTCGGCGGGGGGATTGACTTGCATCAAGGTCTGCCTCCTTTCAAGGCGGTTTACATAGGGGTCTATTGTTGATTCGTCAATTTCTACCCACAGTATAGCATATTTTTGCGTGTTTGTCAAGTATTTTCTTTATACGACATAGAGAATTCCGAAAAGGGTTTCGTGGGCATAACCCCCAAATCCGTCCTCTCTACTGCTGGTAGACCGTCCAAAACCCCGAAAATTCAGGGGATTCTACTGACAGTATAATACGAATTCAAGGAAATTTCTTGACTGATACACAATTTTGGTGTATAATAGTCCCTGTGAGTAATCATGACAACCAGCTCGGTGAGATTCAGTTCACTCACCGCGAAAGGAGAAACACCCATGAACGATTTTGTGATTTTTACCGACTCCGCCTGCGATATTTACCCCGAGGTTCTTGCCGAGTGGGGAGTGAAGTGCGTGAGCCTGGAATTCCGCTTCGACCACATTGATCGTGACTTCAAGAACGAGGAAATGCCCATCAATGAGTTCTACCAGAATATGCGTGACGGCCACATCGCCAAGACCAACGCCGTCAACGCCGAGACCTTCCGCGAGGCCTTTGAGCCCACCCTGAAGGAGGGCAAGGACGTTCTGTACCTTGGTTTCTCCTCTGGTCTGTCCACCACCTTCCAGCAGGGTAAGCTGGCCACCGAGGATCTGGCCGAGGCCTATCCCGACCGCAAGATCCTGGCCATTGATACCCTCTGCGCCTCCGCGGGCGAGGGTCTGATCGTCAAGCTGGCTCTGGACAAGAAGAACGAGGGCGCAACCTTTGAGGAGACTGCCGCCTACGTCAACGAGCTGATCCCCAAGCTGGCGCACTGGTTCACGGTTGAGGATCTGGTCTACCTCAAGAGAGGCGGCCGTGTATCCCCCGCTGTGGCTCTGGTGGGCGGTATGCTCCAGATCAAGCCCGTCATGCACGTGGACGACGAGGGTCACCTCATCAAGGTCGGCACCGTCCGCGGCCGCAAGGCTTCTCTTGCAGCTATGGCCGACAAGCTGAAGGACACCGCCGAGGATCCCGTAAACGGCACCTTCTTCATCTCTCACGGTGACTGCGACGCCGACGCTCAGATCCTCTGCGATATGCTGGCCGCCCGCGGCTGCAACAAGGTTCAGGTCATCACCCACGTGGGCACCGTCATCGGCGCGCACTCGGGCCCCGGCACCATGGCTCTGTTCTTCGTGGCCAAGCAGAGATGATTCCCTGCTACTCCAATTGATTTCAATAGAAACGCCCACCGAAAATACTCGGTGGGCTTTCTTTTTAGAAGGAATCGGCAATCAATCCGCCGCCTTGAAGTTGTAGATGGGTGTGAGTCTGTCGGTGATCTCCACGCATTCCGAGAGATAGGGCAGAATACGGTCGGGGGACTTGTAGGCCATGGGGCACTCGTCCAGGGTCTCCTTGGTAGCGGTGGTGGTGTAGATCCCCGCCTCCCGCATGACGTCTTGATAGGCTTCCAGATCGTAGGCGTGCTTGGCGTCGGATCGGCTGCAGGCTCTCCCTGCCCCATGAGGAGCCGAGAAGTTCCAGTCGGGGTTGCCCAGCCCTACACCGATGAGCGCACCGTCCCGCATATTCAGAGGAATCAGCACCCGCTCCCCGCGGCGGGCGGAGATGGCTCCCTTGCGGAGGATGCGGTTCTCGTCAATGTAGTTGTGAATACAGGAAAAGCGATCCGCCACGGTGAGTCCAATTCCTCTGCAAATGGACTCGGCGATCCGTCTGCGGTTCTCTTCGGCGAAGGCAACGGTCAGGGCCAGATCGTGGAGATAATCCTCGTAGAGGCTTCCCTCGCAGGTGGCGGTCTCCCACTTGACAGGGAGCTTGTCACGGGCATCCCGACGGGTGGCTTTGGTGGCGGTTCTGCTATCGTGGGGATGGTCGCCGTATGCGTCCAGTCCGAAGCGGGAGAGATCATAGCGGTCGGTCTCTCTGTCCAGGCTGTCTCGTGTATCCACGCGGCGGGCTTTGCGGGCCTTTTTGAGGTGGTACTTGTAGGCCTCGTCACGGTAATGGTTGGCTACGGCCGCGCCGAGGGAGCGGGAGCCCGAATGGATGATGAGCCAAAGACTTCCGTCGGCGGCTCTGTCCAGCTCGATGAAGTGGTTCCCTCCTCCCAGGGTGCCAAGGCTGGCGAGGGTACGGTCCATGTACACCACGTGAGCGCATTTGAGGGTGTGGAGGGGGATTTCGGTGGCTTGGGGACGGTCAAAGCGGGCCTTTCCCGCGGGGATCTGCTCGTGGATATAGGCGTCCAGACGGGGGAGGTCAACTTCTTTATTGGTGAGCTTCACCGCCTCCATACCGCATCCGATGTCCACCCCCACCAGAGAGGGGGAGACACGGCCCGATAGGGTCATGGTCATGCCGATGACGCATCCTCGGCCCGCGTGGGTGTCGGGCATGACGCGGATCTTTGCGTCGGCGTAGGCGGGATCGCGGGCTGTCGCGGCGATCTGCTGCTTGGTGGGCTTGTCAAGGGTGTCGGTAAAGACCTTGACGGTGTTCTTTTTGGTTTGGATCTCGATCATACAGCCTCCTTGCTGTGCATCTGTTGGGGTGATTGTTCTTGTTGGTGATATTGTTGAAGATGGTACAAGTGGCAGACATGACCGTCACTCCTTTCGGTTTTGAATTTTAAATTTGGGTTTATCGAACTGTTTGTTTGTGCCTTGCCCGCGCTATTTGCCCTCTCACCGCTGCGCGGAGCTCCCCCAAAGGGGGAGCCTTAGAACGGCGAAAAAACGCTTGGCGGAAAACGGGTTTTTACTGGGCTCAGTACAAAAGGCTCTCCCTCTGGGAGAGCTCCCGCGAAGCGGGTGAGAGGGCTTTTCGGCGAGAGCAAGCCCCCGCCCTATGACGAGGAAACCCAACAGCCCGATAAACCCCAATTTATTTATCATTACAACTTAATTATATCTCATTTTCCCCCCTCCGTCAAGCAACCAAAGGTTGAGAAAAGGGCCGTCTCCCAAGAGACAGCCCTTTGGCATAATATGGAATTATTCCTCGGGGAGATACTCACCCACGGGCAGGCCGGGCCATGCCTCCAGGTTGCTCTCCAGAACGTACTGGTACAGGTAGAGGTAATCGGGATCCTCGTTGTACTCGTCGATCATGAGGTAGCGACCGGGCTCGTCGAAGCCTTCGTTGCCGCCGATCATCCAGATGAAGGTGTCACCCAGACCGTTGATGGAGTCCAGAATGTAGAGGTCGGCGTAGTAGGCGTAGCCGTGGATGCCCTCGCCGTTGGGGGTGTTGTCATCGTAGACGTTACCGTAATTGAAGATAAAGTCCACGTTCTTGAACTCATAGTAGAGACGGTAATCGCAGAAATCCTCGGGGATCCAGAGGGCCAGGCAGATGTCGGTGTGCTCACGCATATGGATGGAGCCGCCGCCGATGTCCTCCAAGTGGTAAACAGCCTCCTGCACCGAGTAGAAGTACTCACCGTCGTTGGTCTGGCAGATGGCGTAGCCGAAGTCGTAGCGGCCGTCGTAGGCGGTGGTCTTACCGTCGTAGCCGGTGCCCACGGGGATCAGGTTGTAGAAGGGGTTGTTGGGATCGTCATCGTCCCAGTCCTCGCGGTACTTCTTGGTGAGCTCGTCAGAGGGGGGATCCGTCTCGGCGGGCTCGTCCGTAGGTGCCTCGGTGGGGGCTTCGGTAGGCGCTTCCGTGGGCGCC
>JAFULU010000045.1 GCA_017483125.1 Clostridia bacterium | reverse complement strand
TACGGCTTCTGGCGTATGCGGAAGTACTACGTTCGTCTGGTGCTCTCCGCCATCCTCTTCGCCGCCTTCTTCGTGTCGGGTCTGTATCTGGCCGAAATGAAGACCTTCCAGACCAAGCTGGACCCCTACGAGTATCTGGTGGCTTACCGTCCCTCCAACTACTACGAGGAGATCATCCCCGAGGAGGACGAGATCATCGGGGACGAGCCTTGGGCACCTACCCCCGAGCAGGACGAGGAGATCCGTTCCGACGTGGATCTTTTCCTCGCGGATATCGAGAAGATCCCCGGGGTCAGCCACGCCGAGTGGGACGTGAGCCTGTCGGGAGGCTTTAAGCAGGCCCACCTGCTCCTGAAATCGGGCCAGCTCTATGACGCGGGCGATTACACCGTATCCAGTAAGGAGCGGGAATCCGAGGGCTTCCGCTGGGCGGTGAACAACTACGCCTACACCGCGGTGGATCAGCTCTGGATCGACAACATTATCCGTAACAGCCTCGGCACCTTCGAGGGCGATCCCTACTCGGTTCTCACCACCCCCAACGGAGTCATTATCAGCGAGGATATCTACAACAAGAAGACCTACGACTTCAAGCCCGGCGACAAGGTCATCGTAGCGGTCTGCGAGGAGGCCATGCCCCTGGAGATGGTCTTTGACCCCCAGGAGCTGCTCCGCCAGCAGATCAAGAATTTCAAGTTCCGCTACGAGACCTTCACGGTCTGCGCCGTGGTCAGCGGGCTGAACGCCGAGGACACCATCACCTTCGGCGTGACAAGCGACTACTACACCGCCCTGACGGGCCGTCCCTCCTCCCGCACCGAGCTGAAGATCTACATGGAGGCGGGCATGGACATGGATACCGTCACCGCCGCCGAGGGTCAGCTCCGCCGCGCGGTCTCCTCCTTCAAGGACTGGCTGGTCACCCCCACGGGCAACTATTTCGAGTCCAACGTCAAGAGCCTCAAGAACGATGCCGCCGTGATTCTGACCCTGGCGGTCTGCCTGCTCCTCATCTCCCCCATGGTGTGGTACTTCTCCCAGATCATGTTCTACCGCAAGCGGCGCAACGAGTTTGCGGTGCTCCACGCCCTGGGTGCCCCCGACGAGTCCTTCGCCAAGCTCCACCGCATGGCGGGCGGGGTGCTGTCGGGCGCGGCCTTCCTCATCACCGTCGCCGTGTCTCTGCTCTGCAACTACCTGGTGTTCTTCTGCGTCAACACCCTTCTCCCGTGGCTCCACATCACCGAGAGCGTGCGCTACGAGTTCCGCCTGTCGGTCCCCGCCCTCATCGCCTGCGTGGTGATCTCGGCGGTCTGCGGCTTCCTCTCCTGTGAGCTGCCCTACAGAATGTTTACCAAGCCCGACATTGGGGTGAGACGGGTGGATTAAATGCAAAATGCAAAATCAAGAACGGGGAAGCGAACCGACTTGATCCTTGCCCTTTGCTTTGGCATGAACCCCAATGGAATGGGGGATGCATGATCCTCCCACTGCTTCGTATTACAGAATTACATTTTGCCTCGGGCAAAATGTTTCATCAATTTTGAATTTTGCATTTTGCATTTTGCATTCATTCTTTCCCTACCGCAAAAGAAAGGAAACGATTCTTATGTCCACCGAGATCAACAAAGACCGCGTTATTTTAGAGGCCACCGACGTGGTGCGCCAGTACACCCAGTCCG
>JAFULU010000044.1 GCA_017483125.1 Clostridia bacterium | reverse complement strand
GGCTTTCAGAGGAAACCCTCCTCTCACCTACACCCGAACATTTGTTTTTCGATGTAGTATAAAACAAAGGACGGTTTCCTCAGGTAGCCTTCCCCCTCGGGGGAAGGTGTCGCCCAGCAAGTGCGGCGGGCGACGGATGAGGGGTAGACAGGGGTATGCTATCAAACAGCCCGATAAACCCAAATTTGAACACAAATGAAAGGATACACCCATGACCCACCAGAATCCCCCTATCCGGATCCTCAAGGATAAAGACCTCTACGTCTTCGACATGGACGGCACCATCTACCTGGGCAAGATCGTTTTCGACTTCGCCATCCGCTTCATCGAGAACCTCCGCGCGGCAGGAAAGCGCGTCCTGTTCTTCACCAACAACGCATCTCGCTCCACCGACGTCTATCTCGAAAAGCTCACCCGCCTGGGCTTCTCCCCCACGGCCGACGAGATCATGTCCTCCGCCGACGTGACGGTGGCTTACCTCAATACCTACCATAAGGATCAGTCCGTCTACCTCATCGGCACCAAGCAGCTGGAGTCCCAGTTCCGCGCGGGGGGCATCCACCTCGCCACGGGGAAGGAGGACTCCGTGGACGTGGTGGTGTCCAGCTTTGACACCGAGCTCACCTACGAGAAGCTGGACGACGGCTGCCGCCTCATCCGAAACGGTGCCACCTACCTCTGCACCCACCCCGACTTCAACTGCCCCACCGACACGGGATTTATGCCCGACAGCGGTGCCATCGCCGCCCTCATCACCGCCTCCACGGGGGTTACCCCCCGCTATCTGGGCAAGCCTTACCCCGAGGTGGTGGAGATGATCGAGCGGGTCACGGGCATCCCCCGGGAGAAGACCTGCATCTTCGGCGACCGCCTCTACACCGACATCGCCCTGGGTGCCAAGAACGGCGTCACCTCCATTCTCGTCCTGACGGGAGAGGGAACCTATGAGGAGGCCATGGAGCTGCCCGTGGGAGAGAAGCCCGCGTTCATTTTCCCGTCGCTTGCGGAGGTGGACGAGGCGGTTTTCGGGTGATATTTGCCGCCTTGGGTAGGCGAAATCCCTCAAAACACCTCCGAAAATATAGCGAATTTACCACTTTACAGGGTGGATATCGCGTGATATAATAGTATCATACCGATCCCCCGCCCGAAAGGAGACCGTACCGTGAACAAAAAACTTCTGCTTGGCATTTTCGCCTGCTTCCTGCTTCTGACTCTGGGACTTCTGACCGCCTGCGACAGCGGCAAGACCCCTGCCGACACCACCGCTGAGGACACCCCCGCTCCCACCGAAGCCCCCACCGAGGAGCCCACCGCTCCCGACACCGAGGCTCCTACCGACGAGGAAACCGAAGCCCCCACCGAGGAGCCTACCGCCGAGCCCGAGACAGACGACGGCATCCCCCTCAACAGCCTCACCATCGGCGGCGCGGACATCAAGGAGTATACTCTTGTGGTGCAGGATGGCGGAGCGGCCTGCGTCCGTGACTCCGCCGACGAGTTGATCGAGTATATCGAGAAGGCCACTGGCGGCTTCCGCATCCCCGAGGGAGCCTCCGACCGCGAGATCGTCATCGGCGTTACCGACCGCGATACCGATAAGGTCACCGCCGCCCGAAACGAGGTCAAGCTGGACGGCTATACCCTCCTCATGGACGGGAATCGCTTCTACATCACGGGCAGCTGCGACCGCGGCACCATGTACGGCGTCTACTGCTTCCTGGAGGACTACATCAGCGTCCGCTTCCTGGCCAGGGACACCACCGTCATCATCAATCAGGACGAGGTAGCCATCCCCGCCGATATCCATACCACCCATAACCCCGTCTTCGAGATGCGGGACACCTACTGGTATGATATGCGCTACGACCAGACCACCGCCAACCACGCCAAGGACAACAGCTTCTACGACAGCTCTACCCCCGTCTCGGATATCGGCGGGGGCATCGGCTACGCGGGCCGCTTCGTCCATACCATCAACCTCCTTCAGGATCTCCCCTACCAAGGCAACGTCCAGCCCTGCCTCACCGACGAGAATGTCTATCAGCTGGTCCTGTCCAACGTCCGCAAATGGCTGGACGCCAACCCCGAGGCCACCATCATTTCGGTCTCCCAGAACGATTCCGACCCCGGGAAGCTGGGCTGTCAGTGCGCAAACTGCAAGGCCATCGACGACGCCGAGGGGACCCCCATGGGCTCCCTCCTCACCTTCATCAACCGCATCGCCAACGACATCAAGGACGATTATCCGGGCGTCTACGTGGATACCCTGGCCTACCGCTACACCCGCAAGGCCCCCAAAACCATCAAGCCCGCCGATAACGTCATCATCCGCCTCTGCTCCATCGAATGCTGCTTTGCCCACCCCCTGTCGGATGAGTCCTGCTACAAGAACAAGGAGTTCAAGAAGGACATCGAGGCCTGGGCGGCCATCTGTGACAACCTCTACATCTGGGACTACACCTACAATGCCGAGACCTACTTCTCCTATTTCCCCAACTTTGACGTCCTGTGGGATAATGTCAACTTCTACAAGGACCACAGCGTCACGGGCGTGTTCCTGGAGGGCCAGCAGGTCTCTGTGTCGGGTGAGTTCGCCGAGCTGCGCTCCTACCTCCTGGCCAAGCTCCTGTGGGACCCCGACATGACCGAGGAGGAGTACTACGCCTACATGGATGAGTTTTTACAGTATTACTACGGCGCGGGCTGGGAGAAGATCGAGGAGTACATGACCTCCATGGCTGCTCACGCCATCCGCAACAACACCCACCTGGGCATCTTCGACAAGGGCGATAAGATGTACCCCGCCGTGGACGAGAACGGCAAGCGGGATACCAAGTTCAGCCGCAATATGCTGGCCCTCTGGGAGGAGGCCTACGCCCTGGCCGAGACCGAGGAGCAGAAGGCCCACGTGGAGAAATCCTCCATCCAGGCCTACTACCTCTGCCACCTGAGCGGTCCCTCCGCCGAGCGCAAGAAGCACCTCAAGACGGTCTACGAGCTGTGTGAAAAGTACGGCATCGAGTACTATAAGTACGTCATTCCCATGCCCGACAAGTCCAACGCGGACGACCTGAACAGCTTGATCTGACAGATACCGTAAAGAAAGGCCACTCCGGATCGGGGTGGCCTTTGCGGTGGGAAATTGTGGTGTAACGATTCAAATGATTGTTCAAATTTGGGTTTATCGGTCTGCGACCGAAATGCAAAATTCAAAATGCAAAATTCAAAATCAAGAACGAAGAGGCGGTACGATAACGGCTTTCGACTATGGATATTCCATACAGGGCAATGCTTTTCGGGTGTTTGATCGAAAAATCTTACCATAAAATAGGCTTTTGCGAAGCAAAAGGCTTCATTCATTTTGCATTTCGCATTTTGCATTTTGCATTCTCAAACTCCCCGATAAACCCCAATTTGAAGCCAACCAAACAGTTCTCGTAGGGATTATCGGACGTATTCGCCAAGGCCGTATTCCCGCAAGTACCGGTTGAAATATTCCATGTACTGCTCTCTGTTTTCCTCAAAATCCTTCCACACGACGGATATGAGCCGATATGCCTCGGCAATTTCCTGCTCACAGTCCTCTGTATTGCCGAGCCTCTTATGGCAAGCGGCGATGCACTGGTGAAAGCTCCAATGAAAGGTCTGCATACCGTCCCACAGGTACTGATCGGCGGGATCGTCATAATAGTCGGTCAATAGGAACGTGGTCAGCACGCGCAGACCCTTGCGGTAGCATTTCAGCGCCTCGGGGATGTAGTCAGCGGGTGTGTAGTCGCGGAAGGTCACCTCGGGGTGCCTGTCCATAAAGAACCAGGAATTGCCCTCCTCCATGCAGGCTTGATACAAGCCTTGCAGATGGTGGCATCTTGACCAGATCGCGCCCTCCTGCTTATCCCGTCCCGACAGACGGAAGGCCATAGCCTCATAGCGGATGTTGTAGTCCAAGGGAAGGGACTCCAAAACCTCCTTTGCCTTGGCATATTCGTCCTTTTTCAGGTATGCCGCCGCTTGGATGTCCTTGGCGTTACACACGCGGATAAAGTCGTTGCTTTCGGTAATGGTTTTTTGGGAGAGCTCGATCATTTCCTCCAAATGTGTCAGATCGTTTTGATCGCGCAGGGTATATTCGTATGCATTCAGAAGCGCGGCCAGCAATTCCTCATTGCCGGGATATTCCTGCAACGCCGATTGAATGATCTCAACGAATTTTTGCGTATCATCAAAGAAATATTCCCCGGCACCGTCAATGATCTTTTGGATTTTTGCCTTCATTTCCTTTACGTCGTAGTCGAACAGTATATCCAGCGAAACCTCAAAATAACCTGCAAGGACGGGAATCATTTCCATATCGGGATAGGTCAGCCCCATCTCCCACTTGCTTATTGCCTGCGGGGACACCAACAGCACCGACGCCAACGCCTCCTGAGTGACGCCCTTCTTTTTCCGCAGCTCGCGAATTTTGTTTCCAATATTGATTTGTGTCATAAAGACCTCCTGAAGCTCATGTTTTCCGTGACGCGCTTCACTGGATTTAGAATACCATAAAATCGGTTTTCCGTCAACAACTTGATTTTTGAATAAAAACAACTGATGGTTGAGACGGTTGAATCGGCCTGTTCTGAATACACACGCCCGAACAAGCAGTACGATCATTTTATCGGACAACATAGAAAAAGGCCACCTCAAAATGGGGTGGCCTTTTGCATCGCATATTCACGTTTCGGACAGGAGCTTACTCCCTCTCCGCCATCGCCCTCTTCAAGCTCTCCCACAGAGTTCTCGCAATGACCTCCGCCCCCGCAGGGGAAGCGTGGCCGCGGTCGGGGCAGAAGAGATCCACCTCGGGATGAGCGTCCATCTCTTCCCACCATGCCTCGCCCACACGGGACAGGGTGATCCCCAGCTCGGCAGAGGCGGCCTCATACGCGGCGTTGATGCCCTCCTGCAAATGCCGCTCATGCTTCTGGCTCCAGGTGGTGTACAGGATGGGGTACGCGCCGCCCTCCTTGGCCAACTCCATGAGCTTGGGGAGCGCCTCCATCATGTGCCCGCCGTAGTCGAAGGGATGGGCGTGCTCCTGGAAAATGGCGAAGTCGTACCCGCCGTAGCGGAGGTTGAAGGGAACGTCGGGCTCGTTTGCGTGCTGGAACAGAGTCCAGCCGCCGTGGGCGTTCATGGCGACCTGACAGTCCACCCCCTCGGCCGCCGCCAAAAGCTTGACACGGTAGGGGATATCGCAGTTGTAGGTGTGGCTGTTGCCGACGAACAGGATCTTAACGGTTTTCATGATAGACCTCCCGCATGGTTTGATAAGATCATTATACCATGAAGCTGCCGAAAATGCAAGCCCTTTCACGATTTTCGCGGTTCCGTGACCGAAAGAGCAAACCTGTGGTTGAATTCACGCCGCGGCACTTGATTTCTCATGGAATTTGTGGTATAATACGTTATTAGAATTTCAAATTTGGGTTTATCGAACTGTTTGTTTGTGCCTTGCCTGCTGTGTTTGCCCTCTCACCGCTTCGCGGAGCTCCCCCAGCGGGGGAGCCTTAGGACGGCGAGAAAACTCTTGTCGGCAAATGGGATTTTGCTGAGTTTAGTAAGAAAGGCTCCCCCTCTGGGGGAGCTCCCGCCGAAG
>JAFULU010000043.1 GCA_017483125.1 Clostridia bacterium | reverse complement strand
TGCGGGGAGCGGCGAGAATATTTTTCGTCAGTCTAGACAAAAATCCGCACGAATAGTTGATCCTATGCGAAGGATTTTTGTAACGAATGACGGAAAAGATTCCGCCGATTCGCCGTGCGAGGAGTTTTTTAGAGGTGCCCTTAACAACCCTAACGAGAGAACCGACCGTCATGCCGCGGAGAAGGGGCGGTTCGGTCGGTTCTTTTTTCGGTCCTTTAATCCCGGCTCTTGTAGTAGGCCACCGTGAGGTCCACCACCATGCCGTAGCTGACGGTGCCGGGGGTGCCCTGACTCTGGAGGTAGGAGTCGTTGACGGCTCCCGAGACCTGACTGACGGTGGTGTCGCGGTACTTGTCATAGAAATCGTTGTAGGCCGCCATCTCCCCCTTGACCTGCCCGTTCAGGTGGGCGTAGGCCTTGTAGTACAGCTCCTTGTCGGCGCGGTAGAGAGCCGAGGCCACGTACTCGTAGGCGTTGAGGTAGCCGCAGTAGCGGATATAGGGGTCGGTGGAGCGGGCGGTGACCAGAAAGGCCACGAAGTTGGCCTCGTCCTCCCTGGCGATGCCTCTTTGGTGGGCCATCTCGTGGGCGGCGGTGTAGGGGATGGTGTAGTCGGGGAAATTCACGTTGATGTTGGCCTCCCCCGTGAAGAAGGAGTAGACCCCCGTGATGTGCATGTAGGACATGACCTCGCTGATCAGCACGGGCTTGACCCGACTGTCCACGTGGGTGATGAAGTCGTACTCATCCACCGTCAGATCGTAGGCCTCGTTGAGATGGCGGTTCATGTCGGTGAGGCTGTAGGGCATGACCGAGAAGCGCTCCTCCCCGAAGCCCACCCCCTCGGTCTCGCGGTTGATGCTGTCGATGAGAATGACGGCGGTATCGTACAGCTCCTGGGCCGACACGGGAGCGCGGTCCAGCTCCAGCTTTTGATCCAGCGCAGAGCCGCGGTAGCCCGCCGCGAAGCCCATGGTGAAGACCGAGAACAGGGTGGCCACCACCGAGAAAAGAATGCCCACGTAGACGAAGGCCGCCCTCCAGGATCCGCAGTAGCGGCGGACGGCGAGGCGCAACACCAGAAACAGAGCCAGCGGGAGCAGAAGGATCACGGCCTCCCCCGTGGAAAAGGGGATCCAGGAGGTCAGGAGGGAGAGAGCCGACCGCACCGCAGCCCCCACGGAGCCGTTGAACCAATCGGCAAAGGCCACGCTGCGGGTCATAATGATATAGAGGATGAGACTCACCCCGAAAAGCCCGTAGAGCAGGATGGCAAACAGAGGCAACCGCTCGTACTTGGACCTCGGGGTCTTTTTCGGTTCACGACCGCCTCCCGCGGGAGAGGACTTCTCCGACGGAGCGGAGGGCGTTTTTTTCTTGGAAAAGGGAAATGACATGGAATATACTTCCTTTCGTTTGGGAGCAGAGGGGAATTTTCAGCTTTCCGACAGGGTCAGGGCACGGAGCAGACCCACCGTGGGACAGTCGGTCAGCACCTCGCTGTGGGGGAACAGGGACTTTACCGTAGCGGCCATGTCGGCGGGCAGAGGCGCCCATAGGTGGAGGAATCCGTCGGGGGAGGGGGTGTTCAGGGGGCAGTCCTCCCCGCATCCCGCGAAGGGAACCGCCACCTCGTTTACATCCTCCCGCGCCCGGGAGAAGGGCATGGGCACTGACAGGGACAGGGCGTGGAGGGCGTGGCGCTCCATGAGGGGAGAGGCCTCCCCGTAGAGGTCGTCCCCCAGAATGGGATACCCCAGATGGGAAAAATGGACCCGCAGCTGGTGGGTGCGCCCCGTCACAGGCTCGCAGAGGACAAGGGTGTGCCCCCCGCCTACGGCCAGCACGCGGTAGCGACTCACGGCTCTCACTGCGCCGTCCGTCTCGGGATCCCCCACCGCCCGCTTGATGCTGGCAAAGCCGCCCTCAATGGGCTCCTCCACGCGGTAAATGGGGGCGTCCACCGTATGTACGGCCCCGTCCGCGGGCATTTCACCCGTGAGCAGAGCGATATACCGCTTGGTGACCTCCCCCTTCTGCAGGGAACGGGACAGACACCCCGAGGCGGCACGGGTCTTCCCCGCCACCACCACACCGCTGGTGTTGCGGTCCAACCGCCCCAGGGGACGGAAGACGAAGGGCTCGGCGGCCTCGGCGTAGCGGAAGGCCAGGGCGTTGCCCAGAGTATCGGTCAGATGCCCGTGGGAGGGGTGGGTCGGCATATGGGCGGGCTTGGAGAGGGCAATCACGAAATCATCCTCGTAGAGGATATCCAGAGGGTGCTCGCGGGGAATGACGGTCTCGGTGGCGGTCTCGGCGGTATCGCGGTCAAACAGCTCCAGCACGTCTCCCTCGCGGAGGACGTACCGCACCGTCACCCGCTGACCGTTGACCAATATCCCCCTCTCGTGGTTCTTGAGCTTGGACAGGACAGCCGTAGAAAGCCCCAAAGTCAGCTTGAGGTAGGAGCGCAGAATGCGGCCGTCGTATGCGGCGGGGATGCGGATGGTCATGGCGGGAGTCCTTTTCTTTTTGTTTCAAATTTGGGTTTATCGGGCAGAGCCCGTCACGCCCGAAGGGCATATCTCGCCCGAAGGGCACATCTCGCCTGCAAGGCATATCGTGCCCGAAGGGCATCTCGCAAACTCACAAAAAGGCTGATTTCGCCTGACGGCGAGCGATATGCGCTTCGCGCGAGATATGCCCGCTGGGCGCGATATGCCCGTTGGGCGCGATATGCCCTTCGGGCGTGAACACACCG
>JAFULU010000042.1 GCA_017483125.1 Clostridia bacterium | reverse complement strand
TCCCCCTACCCAATTCTACTCTGTTCCGTCAGGCCGACAAACCCAAATTTGAAAAAAGGATACCCGCGAAAAGCAGGTATCCTTTGGAAAATACTATCAGTTATTATCGAAATTCAAACTGTTGACGACCTTACCGTCCTCGGTGATGACCGACAGCACGCATCCCGCCCAGAAGGTCTTGTTGTTCCAGTTGCAGGCGGCCAGCTCCAGAGTGACCTCCTGACCCGCGAACTGCTTCAGGAAGCCGTACTGCTTACCGCTGGAGCAGTACAGGGTGACCTTATTGCCGTTTGCGTCGGTCAGATTGCAGTTGGTGTAGTAGGCGGTCTCCTGGAAGTTGACGGTGGCCTTCACCACGAAGACAGTGGTGGAGTAGTCCACGGTGACATCCAGATTATGGAAATCAGCCAGGGTCTTGTCGGTGACGAAGAGGGAATCGTCATAGGCGTGCTGACCGTAGTAGTTGGCGATGACGGTAGCACCCGTGATGGCGGTCTGGCCCGCATGGTTGCCCTCGCCATTGTGGAACTTGTCACGCATACCCTTGATGACCACCTCCTGGCCAATCTCGATCTCGGCGAAGATGGCCACGTCGTTGACGATGACGGCGATCAGGCCCGTCTCGTCGATGAGGTAGAAGCCGTTGCGGTTGACCAGGGAAGGACCGACGATGCCCTTGACCGAGATCTCCTCGCCCAGCTCGGACTGGATGGCATCCTGCACGTTGGTGGCATCCATGATGGCGGGATCCACCACGGTGATCTCCACAGTCTCGGAGGCGGACTTACCGCCAAAGGTGACGGTCACGGTGACGGTAGCCTTGCCGGCGGCCAGGCACTCCATGACCAGCTTGCCGTCGGTGTTGACGAACTTAACAGAGGCTTCATTGGAGGAGGTGTAGGTCACAGCGGCGTTCTCAAAGCCCAGGAGAGAGGAGGAGACGGAGGTGGGGACCTCCATGAGGGGGTTGCCCGTGTACTCGGTCTTGAAGAGGTCCATGATATGGTACTCCAGCACGTACTCGGGAGCCTTGCTGGTATCGAACTTATAGCCCTCGTCGATGACGGCCACGGGGAGGAAGCGGAAGTTGCAGGAGGTGCCGGTGGACTTGGCGTTGAGAGCAGTGATGTAGACGGTGCAGATCTTGCTGTCGAAGGCGCGGAGCCACTCGAAGTCATTACCGTTGCACTGAGAGTAGGTGTAGTTGCCGGTCTCGCCGTCGATGTCGAAGAAGTAGTAGTTGGTAAAGCCGTTGCCGGGGACCTCCTTGACCAGGGCGTTGACCTTGAAGATCTGGGTGGTGATGTCCTCGGTGACGGGGGTGTTCAGAAGCTCCTTGACGGTGATCTCGGAAACGCCGCTGTAGTCGATCTCGGAGACCTTGTTATCGTTGGAGACCAGAATGCAGTCGGTGAGCTGGTTGCAGCCCTTGTAGCCGAACTTCTGGGCACCATCGATCTCGGAGTCCAGGATCCAGTAGTCCTTGGTGCCCGCCACGGTGACGGTGTTACCGATGCTGACACGCTGGGCAGAATCGCCGTCGTAGACGTAGATGGACACGCCGCCATTGACCAGGATGTAGCCGCTGGGCTTCATGCCGGTGGCGTAGGTGATGCGGGCGACGGTACCCGTGATCTTGAGGTTGGCGCCCTTCTCGGCGTCGCGGGCCTCGGAGAGGGTGGCATCTTTGTACTGGGAGACGTCGATATCGGCCTGGTTGTTCTTGTACTCGATCAGACGGGCGTTCTTGACCTCCTTGGTACCGTTGTAGTTCTGGAGGATGCAATGGAGCAGAACCTCGTCACCCTTGGCGGGCTTGTACTCGAACTCGGCGTAGCCGATGGAGCCGTCGGCGGAGTAGGTACCGTAGACCGAGATGGAGCCGGTCTCGTCGGCGATGACCATAGCGCCGTAAGCGCCATTGGTCACGGTCTGGATAATGCCGCGGATGTAGTAACGCTCGGTGGTGATGAAGCCCGACTCGTTGCCGCAGATCTCCAGCGCCTCGGCGATGGTGATGACATTGATCTCGGGAGCAGGCTCGTCCTCACCGTCGGTCTCATCCTCGGTGGGGGCCTCGGTGGTCTCCTCGGTAGGAGCCTCGGTGTCCTCTTCGGTAGGAGCCTCGGTATCCTCCTCGGTGGGAGCCTCGGTGTCGGGGGCCTTGGTGGTGTCCTCGGCAGTCGTGTCGGTAGTGTCGTCGGGGGTGTTTCCCTTGTCGCAGGCCATGAGGCCGCAGGAGAGCAGCATCAGGAGAGCCAGCAGGGAAGCAAGAGCGCGGATGGAAATGGATCGCATGGCGGTCACCTCACTATAAAATTTTCTATCCTACATTATACCTGTTTCGACATGAAAAGTCAATGTCAAAGGTAACCGATAATTTTCGACCGTATACCCTGCTTTCCGTCATTTTCCCGAGGGATAACGGAAGAAGTAATGATTCAACCTAATTTCAAATTTGGGTTTATCTTTGCCTTCCCCAGCGGGGAAGGGGGACCACCGCAGGTGGTGGATGAGGAGAGTCGGTTTGGATTTCATACGGGTATATACGGACACCATTGATATGCCAAGAAAATTCATACCCGATGCCAAGAGGAAACCTGCTCTCCTCATCCACCGCTTTGCGGTCCCCCTTCCCCGCTGGGGAAGGCAAGTGACGAGGAAACCCACCGAAAAACCCCAATTTCTCTTATCGGCAGAATACAATCTTCATCCCATGAAATTTCCTCCCCCTCTTGCATTTTGTCCCGTTTTGTGGTACAATAAAAGTGTACAAAACCAAAAAGGAGAGAACCCCATGAAGCTGAATTACAAGCGCACCCTCCTGGTCGGTATGGCCTTTTTCCTGATCTCCGCCTTCTGGCAGGCCTACGACGCCATCATTCCCTTGATCCTTACCAATCACTTCGGTCTCCCCCAGACCGCCTCGGGCGCGGTCATGTCCATCGACAACGTTCTGGCCGTCTTCATGCTCCCCATCTTCGGCGCCATCTCGGATAAGGTCAACACCAAGCTGGGCAAGCGTACCCCCTTCATCCTGATCGGTACCATCGTGGCCGTGGTCGCCTTCGTGGCCCTGACCCTCATCGACAACTACCAGCTGGCCCGCATGGAGACCTTCTCCTTTATGCCCGATGTGTCCGAGCTGTCGGATCCCGAGGTGCGGGCGTGGATGGCAGAAAGAATGTGGAGCCTTACGGTCGAGAACCCCCTCCCCCTGGTGGGCTTCATCGCCACCCTCCTGGTGGTGCTCATCGCCATGGCCACCTTCCGCTCCCCCGCCGTGGCCCTCATGCCCGACGTCACCGTCAAGCCCCTGCGCTCCAAGGCCAACGCCATCATCAACCTGGCAGGCACCGCCGGCGGTATCCTGGTCCTGGCCCTGGGTATCGTCTTCGCCACCTCCAAGAAGCTCTATATGTCCTACACGGGCTATGTGATCGCGGTCGTTGCCATTATGCTGACGGGTCTCGTGATCTTCCTGCTTTGCGTCAAGGAGAAGAAGTGGGCCGCCGAGATGGAGGAGGAATCCGCCCGCCTGGGCATCGACGCCGTGGCCGACTCCGACGGTCAGACCGTCACCAAGGGCAAGCTCTCCCGTCCCGAGCTGGTCTCCCTGCTTCTGATCCTCGCTTCCGTTGCCCTGTGGTACATCGGCTACAACTCCATCACCAGTAAGTATTCGGTCTACGCTACCAACATCCTGGGCTTTGACTACAACCTCACCCTCATCATCGCCCAGGCTGCCGCCATTATCTCCTACATCCCCGTGGGTATCATCTCCTCCAAGGTGGGTCGCCGTAAGACCATCCTCTTCGGTGTGGCCATCCTCGCCACCGCCTTCTTCGCGGGTCACTTCATCACCCCCGACGTCCCCTCCTTCATCATGTACCCCATCTTCATCCTTGCGGGTATCGGCTGGGCCTCCATCAACGTCAACTCCTTCCCCATGGTGGTGGAGCTGGCTCGCGGCGGCGACGTGGGCAAGTACACGGGCTACTACTACACCGCCTCCATGGCCGCCCAGATCGTGGCCCCCATCCTGTCGGGTCTTCTGTACGATCTCATCGGTATGCGCAACGTCTTCTTCCTCTTCGGCGCGGCCTTCGTGGTCTTCTCCTTCATCACCATGTTCTTCGTCAAGCACGGTGATTCCAAGCCCATTGAGAAGAAGTCTGTCCTGGAGAGCCTGGACGCGGGGGATGACTGATGGTATTCCTGTATATCCTGCTGGCGGTTCTCTGTAGCCTCCTCGCCCTGTCCGTACTGCTTTTCGTTCTCTATATTTTCGTGTTCATCCGTCCCCGCGGCAGAGCACCCCAAAAGAAGTCCTTCCTCTGCGACTACGCCCACCGCGGACTCCACAACGACGAGATCCCCGAAAACTCCCTCGCCGCCTTTGAGGCCGCCTGCGAAGCGAGTCACGGCATCGAGCTGGATATTCAACTGTCCAAGGACGGAGAGGTCATGGTCTTCCACGACTACACCCTCATCCGTATGACGGGGAAGGAGGGCAAGGTCTGCGACTACACCGCCGCCGAGCTGAAAGCCATTTCCCTCAAGGGCACCGACCAGACCGTCCCCACCTTTGCCGAGGTGCTTGCTCTGGTGAACGGCCGTGTGCCCATACTGGTGGAGCTGAAGGGAGAGGACCTCAACGCCGCCCTCTGCCCCAAGGCCGCCGCCCTGCTTCGGGAGTACAAGGGGGACTACTGCATCGAGTCCTTCAACCCCCTGCTCATCCGCTCCATGCGCCGTGAGCTTCCCGACGCGTGGTACGGCCAGCTCTACACCAACGTATGCAAGAAAAAGAAGAAGATCACCGTCCTGAACATCCTTCTGACCCTCATGGCCTTCAATTTCCTCGCCCGCCCCGACTTCATCGCCTACAACTACGTCTACCGTGACACCCTCCCCATAAGGCTCACCACCAAGGTCTACACCGCCCCGAGATTTGTCTGGACGGTACGGGATAAATCCGAGCTGAACCGCGCCCACGACCTGGGGGAGTGCCCCATTTTCGAGAAGATCTGAAGCAAAGAGATACCCGAGCCGCGCGTTTGGGTATCCTTTTCCTTTGGAATAAAAAATGGTGTTATAGGTGAGTTGGGTTCCTCGTTCTATGCCTTCCCTTGTAAGGGAAGGTGTCACGCCCTTAGGGCGTGACGGATGAGTAGCTACACCCAAAGTTAATGTTCTGTTCTTGAAAAAGCAATGTCAGAGAATGCTTCTGTATAGGAAAATGAGGATCATTTCCTTACAGGAAATGTTCATTTATCGGCTACTCATCCACCGCTTCGCGGTCCCCCTTCCCTCACAAGGGAAGGCTCACGAGGAAACCCAACAGACCGCTAAACTCAAATTTGCTATCACCATGTTTCCACTCTTTTTCCTCTCTTTTCCCCATAACCCTTGCTTTTTTCTTTAGAATGTGTTAAAATAAATCTGTTACAATATCCCAAAACCCGCAAAGAAGGTACTTACATGGAAGACAAGAAAGCCTTTCTGGGCACCGCCCCCGTCGGGAAGCTCCTGTTCCGACTGGCCCTCCCCACGGTGGTCGCCCAGCTCATCAATATGCTCTACAACGTAGTGGACCGCATCTACATCGGACATATGCCGGGGGACGGGGACCTGGCCCTCACGGGTGTGGGTGTCTGTATGCCCCTCATCATGATCGTCTCGGCCTTCGCGGCTCTGGTCTCCTCCGGCGGCGCGCCCCGCGCCTCCATCCATATGGGCAAGGGGGAAAACGGTATCGCCGAGCGCATACTGGGCGGATGCCTCACCCTCCAGCTGGTGATCTCAGCCATCCTCACCGCCGTTCTGCTGATCTGGGGCCGCCCCCTGCTCCTGGCCTTCGGTGCCAGCGAGAATACCATCGAATACGCCGCCTCCTACATGAGCATCTACGCCCTCGGTACCGTCTTCGTCCAGCTCACCCTGGGCATGAACGCCTTCGTCACCGCCCAAGGCTTTACCAAGGTCTCCATGATCTCGGTGGTCATCGGTGCCGTGGCCAATATCGCCCTGGATCCTCTGTTCATTTATGCGCTCGATATGGGCGTCCGCGGCGCGGCTCTGGCCACCATCCTGTCCCAGGCCCTCTCCTGCGTGTGGGTGATCGCGTTCCTGCTGAGCAAACGCAGTATTCTCCGCCTCAAGGCCCCAAACCTTACCCTTTCCCCCCGTATCATCCTCCCCTGCCTCGCCCTGGGCTCCGCTACCTTTGTCATGCAGGCCAGCGAGAGCGTCATTTCGGTCTGCTTCAACTCCTCCCTCCTCCGCTACGGCGGGGATATTGCCGTGGGAGCCATGACCATCCTCACCTCGGTCATGCAGTTCGCCATGCTCCCCATGCAGGGCATTGCCCAGGGAGCTCAGCCCATCCTGGGCTACAACTACGGCGCGAAAAACGCCCCCCGCGTCAAGAAGACCTACCGCATTCTCCTTGTCTCCTGCCTTGCCTACTCCCTGACCATCTGCGCACTGGTGCTCCTGTTCCCCCGCGCCTTCGCTTCGGTATTTACCCCCGACGAGGCTCTGCTGAGCTTCACCGCCCGCGTCCTCCCCGTCTACTTCTTCGGGGTAGGCATCTTCGGCATCCAGATCGCCTGCCAGATGACCTTCGTATCCCTGGGTAACGCCCCCGCCTCGGTCATCGTGGCGGTCATGCGCAAGTTCATCCTGCTGGTCCCCCTCATTTACATCGTCCCCCATTTCACGGCAGACCCCACGCTGGGCGTCTACCTCGCCGAGCCCATCGCGGATATCCTGGCGGTAGCCTTTACCGGGGTGCTCTTCATCTTCCAGTTCCGCAAAGCCCTCAAGGCCATCGAGGCACCCCAAACCGCCGAGACCTGATCCATCACTCTTTTTGGAGGAATCCTTATGTTTCACATTCTGGTCGTAGACGACGATAAAAACTCCCGCCTGTTTCTCACCGCCCTTCTGGAGGAAGCGGGCTATACCGTCACCGCCGCCATCGACGGCGAGGACGCTTTGGAGAAAATGGACCGCTCCCACGTAGATCTGGTGGTGCTGGACATCATGATGCCCAAGATGGACGGTTACGAGTTCACCCGTGTCATCCGCGAGTCGGACGCTAACCTCCCCATCCTCATGGTCTCGGCCAAGCAGCTCCCCGCGGATAAGCACAAGGGCTTCGCGGTGGGCACTGACGACTACATCACCAAGCCCATCGACGACGAGGAAATGCTCTACCGCATCAAGGCCCTCCTCCGCCGCGCCAAGATCGCCACCGAACGCCGAATCACCGTAGGCGAGGTGGTGATGGATTACGATTCCTTTACCGTCTCCAAGGGGGATCAGGTGCAGGAGCTGCCCCAGAAGGAATTCCTGCTTCTCTATAAGCTCCTCTCCTATCCCGGCAAGATCTTCACCCGCATCCAGCTCATGGACGAGATCTGGGGAGCCGACAGCGAAACGGGCTGGGAGACGGTCACCGTCCACATCGGCCGCCTCCGCCGCCGCTTTGAGGGCTGGGAGGAGTTCTCCATCGAGTCGGTCCGCGGACTGGGCTATAAGGCGGTGAAGAAGGTATGAGCAAAAAAAAGAAGCTTCCCCATATCCCCGAGCTGTCGGCCAGGGTCCTCAATCACGTCAAAGCCGACCGCAAGCGTCTTACCACCCTGACCCTGCTTCTGGCCCTCTTCGTCTTCTGTATCCTGCTGGCCGCCATCGGCCTTACGGTGCTGGGCGTCTTCATTCTGCAATGGGCGGGGGTCATATCGGGCCTGGACGAGGAGATGGACATGGCCGCCATCGTCATTTTCATGTCGGTCATCAGTCTCATTCTCGGCTGGGTCCTCCTCTTCTTCAGCATACGTATTCCCTTAAAGCCCATCCATACCTTGGTCTCCCATATGAACCGCTTGGCTATGGGTGACTTTGAGACCCGCATGGAGAACAAGGGAATGCTGGCCAACCATCCCGCCTTCAAGGGCATCCGCGACAGCTTCAATAAGCTGGCCGAGGAGCTGGAGCATACCGAGATGCTCCGCGGGGACTTCATCAACAACTTCTCCCACGAGTTCAAGACCCCCATCGTCTCCATCGCGGGCTTTGCCAAGCTCCTCAAGCGAGGGAACCTCACCGAGGATCAGCGCATTGCCTACCTGACCTCCATCGAGGAGGAATCCATGCGCCTGTCCTACATGGCCACCAACGTCCTGAACCTCACCAAAATCGAGAACCAGACCATCCTCTCAGAGGTCACCGAATTCAACCTCTCGGAGCAGGTGCGCTCCGCCGTTCTGTTGCTGGAAAGCAAGTGGGGAGAGAAGAACATCGACCTCCAGCTGGACTTCGATGAGTATACCGTTGAGGGCAACGAGGAGCTTCTGAAGCAGGTCTGGATCAACCTCGTGGATAACGCGGTCAAGTTCTCCCCCCGTTGCGGAACGGTCATTCTGGACATTACCGAGGGGGCGGGCACCGTTACGGTCACCATTGGCAACGCAGGCCCCGAGATCCCTCCCGAGAAGATGGACAAGATCTTCAATAAGTTCTACCAGACCGACGAATCCCACGCCACCGAGGGCAACGGTATCGGCCTCGCCATCGTCAAGCGAGTTATTGACCTCCACGGCGGTACTATATCGGTCAACTGTAAGGATGGCCTGACTACCTTTGCCGTGACACTCCCCCGCGGACAGAACTAAAGAAAAGAATCCCTCCCACAACCGTGAGAGGGATTGCTTTTTATCAGGATGTAGGTTTTCAAATTTGGGTTTATCAGGCGGAGCCCGTCACGCCCGAAGGGCATATCTCGCCCGAAGGGCACATCTCGCCTGCAAGGCATATCGTGCCCGAAGGGCATCTCGCAAACTCACAAAAAGGCTGATTTCGCCTGACGGCGAGCGATATGCGCTTTGCGC
>JAFULU010000041.1 GCA_017483125.1 Clostridia bacterium | reverse complement strand
TCCAGATTATAGATGGGGCCCGACAGGTAGGAGGAGCCCACGCCCGTGGTCATGACCCGCCGGATATCCGAAAGAGCCAGACCGTTCTCGGAGGTGTACCGTCCCAGCGCGCCGTAGATGGAGGTGATGGGGTCGGTCGCCCGCACGAAGAGGGGAGGCATTAGGGTGCGGCTGCCGTCGGGGGCCAGCTTGAAGCCCACGATCTTGGTGGTGCTCCCGCCCACGTCGATGCCCAGAACCACCGAGCCGCTTGTATGTAGGTTCTCTGTCATGACGAAAGAACTCCTTTCCATGGAACAGGCGCGAAATGCCCAAACCTGTCCATTATTCATACAGATAAAATATTATACCACACTATTGCAAAAAAATCAAGAATGTGTTATACTAATATCAGCAAAAAAATTGAGTTTTTTTGTGCTTTTGTGCGAAAATTACCATTTTATTGTATAAGGAGGCGTTTCCATGTCCAAGTCCATCTCCGAGATCGACAAGAATTTAGCCGTTGAAACGGTGGCCAACCTCCCCGTCCAATTCATAAACGTCCTTGACGAGCCCTTTGCTGTCTACGGCCTCTGCGACCCCCATGACGGCGGAGCCTTCCACCGTATTCCCCAAGACGTAGCCGACGATACTAACGAGGGAGTAAAGTGGCTCAACCTCCACACCTCGGGGGGCCGCGTCCGCTTCAAGACCGACTCCCCCCACCTGGCGGTGAAGGTCAAGCTCTCGGGGGTGGGCCTCATGCCCCACATGACCCTGGTGGGTACCGCAGGCCTGGACGTTTATCTGGGCAACGACGGCGAGTACCGCTACTACGGCTCCTGCATGACCGAGGGGGGCAACGACGCCGCCATTAAGATGACCGAGAACCGAGGGTACACCAACATGGTCTGGCTTCCCACGGAGGGTATGAAGGACGTCCTTCTGAACCTCCCCCTCTACGGCGGTATTGACGAGCTGTGGCTGGGCTTTACCCCCGGCTCCGTGGTGGAGGCCGCCGACCCTTACCGCGACCTGCCTCCCACGGTCTACTACGGCTCCTCCATCACCCAAGGTGGGTGCGCCTCCAGACCCGGCAACAACTACCCCAATATCCTCTCCCGCAAGTATAATGTGGACTTCCGCAACCTCGGCTTCTCGGGGAGTGCCCGCGGCGAGCAGGCCATCTCCGACTACATCGCAAGCCAGCCCATGTCGGCCTTCGTCTACGCCTACGACCACAACGCCCCCACCGTGGAGCATCTGGCCGCCACCCACGAGCCCATGTACTTGAATGTCCGCGCCACCCATCCCGACACCCCCGTCATCTTCATCACCCGCCCCGGCATCCGCTACAACGCCGAGGAAAGAGCCCGCCGCGAGGTGGTCAAGGCCACCTATGAGAACGCCCGTGCCAGAGGGGAAAACGTCTACTTCGTGGACGGCGAGACCATCTTCGCCATCTTCGGCGGTGACGGCGGAAGCGTGGACGGCTGTCACCCCAACGATCTGGGCTTTGCCTGCGTGGCGGCGGCGCTTGACCCCATTTTCGCGGAGATTTACGGATAAATTGGGGTTTATCGGTGTAACAAAATGAGAACAGCCCCTTCCCCTCATCCGCCTCCCGCCGCAGGAGCTGGTCGGCACCTTCCCCCCAAGGGGAAGGCTTTCAGAGGAAACCCTCCTCTCACCTACACCCGAACATTTGTTTTTCGATGTAGTATAAAACAAAGGACGGTTTCCTCAGGTAGCCTTCCCCCTCGGGGGAAGGTGTCGCCC
>JAFULU010000040.1 GCA_017483125.1 Clostridia bacterium | reverse complement strand
TACACAATCATTATACATCTTTTATGTGGATTTGTCAACCGTATTTCGGGGAGGGAATTCAAATTTGGGTTTGGCGGTGAGTTTGCTACCCGTAGCGAATTGCGTATTTCTATGTGCGCGTTCTCCCTCACCCGCCTGCGGGCGGGAGCTCCCTCCCGGAGGGAGCCTTAGGAGCGCGGGGCAAAATCACTTATCGGGCAAAGGATTTCCGCGGGGCAAGGTATGAGGCCCCCTCCGAGAGGGGGCTCCCGCGAAGCGGGTGGGGGAGAACGCGGGCATTTTGGTGAGTATTATCTTTCTGCTGTGCAAACAGACCGATAAACTGCAATTTCTTTTTCTCCTCATTTTCTTCAAATCCCCTTGACATTCTCCTCCCAAAATAGTATAATAAGAGAGAATGGAGGGGTATGCCCCTCCGCGTGTACGAATCCAAAATTCTTTTGAAGGAGAAACGTTATGAAGAAGCTTTTGTGCCTGCTGCTGGCCGCTCTCATGCTCCTGAGCCTGGTGGCCTGCGGTGAGTCCACCGACGATCCCTCCGGCGACGAGACCAAGGATCAGGGGCCCCAGAAAGAGGAGGAGACCGCCGATCCCAACTACACCTGCGATCTGCCCTCTGATCTGAACTACAAGGATGCCACCATTGGTCTCCTTTTCGCCGACGTCAACAATAGGGGTGACGAGTTCGGCGCGGAGGAGCTGGGACACGGCGTGGTGTCCGATGCTGTCTACGAGCGTAACATAGCCGTTCAGGAGATGCTGGGTGTGGTGCTGGAGATGTACCCCGAGACCGACGTCAACAGCGTGATGGATCTCGATATCCAGGGCGGTCTCGGTGACTACGATCTGGTAGCCAACGGTACCTATATGTCTGTCCAGCCCGCCATGGAGAGTAAGTACATCAACCTCACCCCTCTGGAGAACATTGATACCACCAAGCACTACTGGACCCAGGGCTACAACGACATGGTGACCTTCACCGACGAGAACATGCAGTTCCTCGTCTCCGGTCCCGTCGCCATCTCCATGTTCCGCCTCATGTACCTGACCCTGTACAACAAGACCCTGTTTGTGGACAACCAGATCACCGATCTGTACGAGACCGTGAAGGAGGGCAAGTGGACCCTGGATTACCAGTACTCCATCGTCAAGGACCACTACGTGGACAAGGACGGCAACGCCAAGGCCTCCGAAGGTGACTTCTTCGGCTTCGTTACCGGCGATACCATTTCGGTTGATCCCTACATGGTGGCTTCGGATATCCACATGATCATCAAGGACAACGATACGGGAGAGCTGGCCTACAACGCCGATGCTCTGGGTAACCTGTCCGACCTCTGCGACAAGGTCCAGCTTTTGTACAACGACGCTTCCACCTACGTCTACAAGGGCGCTGAGAACGACGATGTGCCTGTAAACAAGATCATCGAGCATTTCACGGCCAATAACGCGCTGATGGTCACCACCATGTTCCTCAAGATGGAGACCAATTTCGAGGATCTGGCCGCTCTGACCTACGGTATCGCTCCCATGCCCAAGTTCTCCGAAATGCAGAAGAACTACTACTCCTACGTGCAGGATCAGGTAACCTGTCTGGGTATCTCTTCGGTGGTGGGCGACGAGAACCGTCAGGAGATGCTGGCCGCCGTGCTGGAGGCTATGGCCTACCACAGCTACCGGCTGGTCCGTCCCGCTTACTACGAGACCGCTCTGTCCGAGCGTTACATGCAGGATCCTCAGTCCAAGGAGGTTCTGGATATGATCTTCAACACCCTGTACTTTGATTTCTCCTCCTCCTGCTCCAATATCTTCCCGGGCTGCGTCATCCGCGACAACCTCCGCCCCATCCTCAGCGGCAAGGAGAACACGGTTTCCTCCTCTACCCGCTCCTGGCAGAGACAGATTGATCGCATGTTGGAGAAGTACAACGACACGCTGGCCAATATTGGCACCTGATAGCCCCATCCCCAATAGAAGACCCCCGCAGGCACAACGCTTGCGGGGGTTTTATCAATCTTCATACAGGCTCTCCGTGATGTCCGAGCAGAACATGGGGATATAGCGGTCGGTCAAGCCGTCGCCCTCCTCCAGATGCTCCCGACAGAAGGTGAGGACACCCGCGCGGGACAGGGTAAGGTAGTCTTGCTTGGTAATCTGCATGGTGAGCAGACCCTTGACACCGAAGAACTTTTTGTTATCCGACCCCGCGGCGGCCAGCTTGGCGGGGGAGAAGTAGAGGAAATAGCTCTTGCCGTACTTGGATACGGTGTAGCCGAAGCCCCAGTCTTGGATACCCGTCCAGCAGAGGTCTTTGCCCTTGCGGTGGTCGAAGCGGAGGTGGACGCCCTCGCGGTCCATCTCCAGCCGCTGGCCTTTGGAGAAGAGGAAGAGGGGGAGCAGCATGAGGAGCTGTATGGCGAGGCAGGTTCCCACTATCAGAAGGTAGTATAGCCGATCCTCGGGGTCCAGCACGAAGGTCATAAGGGCGAGGATGGAGATGGGGATGAGGGTCAGGAGCAGGGCCAGGCGCATGGAGGGCTGGGACCTTCGCAGGATATAGCCGTAGACCGTGCGCTCGCAGGTCAGGACGGGGGTGAGGGAGGATTTCATGTGGGGCTCCTTTCGGTTGTTTTGGGGGATCGTGAAGGCTTCCAAGTTGGGTTTGTCGGTGGGTTTGAATATGAAACTGTAGGGACCGGCGTCCTCGACGGTCCGCAAATATTCTTGACCCGACAAAGATTCTTGGTCGAACGGTGGCGGACCGTCGAGGACGCCGGTCCCTACATGCCAGGGTAAATCCACCTCTAAACTGCATGATGTTCGTCAGCTCAAATCCACCGCTTCTTTTCGGCAACCCGTATGCCGTCCACGATGATGTAACTGAAATCATCCTCGTCCAGCCCCGCGTGGATGCGGTGGCCGTCCAGGTTGACGGTGAGGTCGTGGGGGAACTCCAACGCCGCCTTCATCTCATCGTACACGATGCCGTTGACCACCAGCTCGTTGACCTTCCTGACCCGACGGTAGCAGATGCGGTATCCGTCTACGGTGGCCTCCAGCAGAACGCGGTGCTTGACCGTCGTATCGGCGCGGCGCAGACCCGTTTCGGAAAGCCCCGCGTCGGCGGTCTTTTTCTGCTTTTTGCGGCGGGTTTCGCTCCGCTTTTGCTCCTTGCGGTGGGCGATCTGCGACCATATACCGTAGAAGCCGACGAATACTCCCGCAAAGATCATGACGCCGCCGATGACCTTGTAGCCGATCATGTAGCGGTCAATGTCGATCTGTGATTCCTCGAAGTTCATAAGCTCCTCCGTCTCGGTTCGGATCTCGATGACGTAGTCGCTGTGGGGATGCACCAGGATCCACAGCTTGGTGCCCTCCTCCAGCGACTTCATGGTTTCTTGAAATGCGTTGGTCTCGGTGTGGGGGTAGACGTCGAAGTTGGAGCCGTCGGTAAAGCAGAGGTCACGGTCATTGTGTCCCACCTCGTAGCGGGCGAACTCCCCCTCATAGGCGATGGCCTCCTCACGGGAAACGGGGGTGGTGTCTCCCAGAAGGAGGATGAACAGGATCCCCATGGCAACCGCCAAGGCCGCAAAGCCCAGGGTGGCGGGGAGGGACTTGGTGACGGCGGTGAAGAGGGGATCGGGGGTGTAGGGGCTTGTATGCTGCTTCTTGGTTTTCTGTTTCATGGGGTGTCCTTTCGTTTCTGTCAGTTATCCAGCAGATCCAGAATGTCGATGAACAGATTGATGAGGTCCAGATACAGATCAATGGCCGAGTCGATGGCGTTGTCCACGGTCTTGGAGTAGGACTGGGCCTTGTGCCAGTCGTAGCCGATGTACAGGGAGAAGATCACCACGAACAGCCAGTTGAAGATATTGCCGCCGTAGCCGAACAGGGTGGCGATCAGCTCCACAACCGCGCCGATCACAAGGCTCCAGAGCAGGGAGGGGCCGAGTCTCGCGAAGAAGCGGGGGAAGATGACCGCCAGGATCATCATGATGACCGTGACCACGCCTGTGAGGAGGGCGGCCAGAAAAATATTTTCGGTGCTGGAGTCGGGGAGAACCAGGCTCAACAGCATACCGATGGGCAGGACGATGAGATTGTAGCCCAGAAAGCTGAAGACGGGGTTGGAGGACTTATTGGCGATGATGGCGCCCGCGAAGGCCGAGACGAGGTAGCCGATGAGGACGGCGGCGACGGGCAGGCTCTCGAAAAAGGGCCGCGCGAAGAGGACCATGAGGGCGTTGACCACGAAGCCGTAGAGGATGGTGAGGCCGATGATGCCGTTATAGGCGGCGGTACCGATGGTATCGGGGCATTGGGTGTGGGCGGCCTTGCGCTTGCGGAGGTTTTCGGAATGGGATTTTTTCATGGGGTGTCCTTTCTGGTTTGTGAGATAGAATGGGTCGGTTGCATATTTGCCCACGTTCGATTACCGAACGAACAGATACACGATCCGCCCCATCGCTACGGCAAGGTTGACCGCCGTCCAGACCACGCTGATGGGGAGCATGACAGTCAAGTATTTCAGACAGCTTTCCCGATACTCCCGGAGTCTGCCTTGACGTTCCAGGCGATCACGGCGAAAGACGTGCATACGGGGCATGGGACCGTTCTTGGCACCGCTGATATTGGAGATGGTATACAGTGAAACGGCGAAGGCAAAGGCAGACGAAAATGCAAGAGGCGTCCAGATCAAAGCCCACAGAATATTGAGACACGCGGTCACGATCAAAATGACAAGGTCGGCGGTCAGATGTTCGCGGATCCATGTTGAAAGACGGGTTCTTTCGGTTGATGAGGCTGACATGGTGCGGCTCCTTTCTGTTTCGGGTGGTTTTGGTCTTTTGGGGAAAGGGATTACATGGGTAACAGGGTGGCGATAAAGAGTACGCACAGATACCCAACGGTCACGGTTGCGCTTAATGCGCAGAACAGGATAGCAAGAAGGAAAAAGATCTTTGCCAGGAACAGACAACGGCTCCGATATTCGCCCTCCCGTCCTTTCCGTGCCAGATGATACCACAGGCTCAGGTTCAGCCAAGTGGCCTTTGAAAAGCGGGCGGAGAGGATGTGGAGCGCGGCCATGCAGGCCATGAGAACCGAAACGGCGGCGGAAATGAGGGGGACGGGGCGAGGGACCAGCGTCATCAGAAGTACGTCGAAAAGCATGATGCAGAAGGAAAGAATGGCGACTCTTCCCATGCGCTCGTCAGCAACAGGATGGAACAGAGCGGCAAGGCGGTTGTTTTTCATGATGTGGTTCCTTTCTGTATGTGGGTGTTTATAGGATTCAAATTGGGGGTTAGCGGGGTGTTTGAATCTGACAAACAAATTGGATTTGTAGGGACCGGCGTCCTCGACAGTCCGCGAATAACATAGATCCGACAACGAACCTTGGTGGGTCGGTGACGGACCGTCGAGGACGCCGGTCCCTACAATTTGCAATTCAAAACCCACCGACAAACCCAAATTTGAACCACATAAACATCCCCCTCCCCCTTTCGGGAGAGGGGGCATCGGCAGGGAAGCACCCTACCGTGTTTGGGCTATGTAGGAGAGCTTACTTCTTCTCCTCGGTAGCGGCCGCGGCCTTGCCACCCATGAAGCCCGAGATCATGCTCTTGACGTCCAGACCCGTGGCCTCGGCGAGACCCTCCATGACCTGGTTGGAGGAGTTCATGACGTCGCGCAGCATCTTGGTGGAGTTGCCGTCGCCGTACATGACGATCTTGTCTGTCTGGGCCAGAGGAGCGGCGGCGTTCTTGACCACCTCGGGCAGGGCGGTGAGGTACATCTCCAGGACGGAGGCCTCGCCCATCTTCTTCTGGGCCTCGGCCTTCTTCTCGATGGCCTCTGCCTCGGCAAGACCCACGGCGCGGATACCCTCGGCCTCCTTCATCTTGGCGAAGGCCTCGGCCTCTGCCAGGGCGCGCTTGGCCTCAGCCTGGCGCTCCTGCTCGTACTTCTCGGCCTCTGCGGCCTTCATGCGGGCGAGAGCCTCCTGCTCCTGCTCGTAACGCTTTGCCTCGGACTCCTTCTGACGGCGGATGAGGTCGGCCTCGGCCTTCTTCTCTGCCTCGTACTTCAGAGCGTCGGCCTTCTTCTTGATCTCTGCGTCCAGCTTCTTCTCCTGGAGGGCGATCTCCTTCTCGAAGAGCTCGGCCTCCTTCTCGCGGCGGGCGATATCGGCGTTGGCGGAGGTGACCTCGATGGTCTTTCTCTGCTCCTGCTTCTGGATGTCGTAGGCGGCGTCGGCCTCTGCCTTCTTGATGTCGGCGTCCTTCTTCAGCTCGGCCTCACGGATGGCCAGGGAGGTGTTCTGCTCGGCGATGCGCTGGTTGGCCTCCACGGCCACCTTGTTGGCGTTCTCGCGGGCGTTGGCCTCGGCGATGGCGATATCGCGGGCGGCCTCGGCCTTGGCGATCTGGGCGGCCTTGCGGATCTGCTCCACGTTGTCGATACCCATGTTCTCGATGGTACCGGCGCCGTCCTTGAAGTTCTGGATGTTGAAGTTGACGATCTCGATACCCAGCTTCTTCATGTCGGGGATGGCGTTCTCCTTGATCTTCTCGGCCACGACCTGGCGCTCCTGCACCATTTCCTTCAGACCGACGGAGCCCACGATCTCACGCATATTACCCTCCAGCACCTGAGTGACCAGGAAGATGAGCTGGCGCTGGTCCATGCCCAGCAGGGCCTCGGCGGCCTTCTCCAGAAGCTCGGTATCCGAGGAGATCTTGATGTTGGCGACACCGTCCACGGTGACGTTGATGAACTCGTTGGTGGGGATAGCCTCGCTTGTCTTGATGTCGACCTGCATCACGTCCAGGGAGAGCTTATCCAGACGGTCAAAGAAGGGGATCCGCAGACCGGCGCGGCCGATGAGGATCTTCTTCTTCTTGCGCTTACCCGAGATGATGTAGGCCTTGTTCGGGGGGGCCTTGACGTAGGACGTCAGGAAGATGATGACGGCCAGAACAATGGCGATCACGCCGATGATGACGGGGGTCCCGGCTGCCATCGCGAAGAGGGCGGTTGTGGGAATGAACATATTCATTTCCTCCTTGAAATAATCTACACGGTCAGGCATACGATCCTTCCTGTGTTGTGGTATTATTATATCACACGGTCACATGATTGTCAATAGAAATTCAGCGAATTTACACTTTATTCACAAATTCAACACGACATGAATTTTTCTAAAGGATTTTGTGGGTTTTGAACAAGGATTTTCGTGAGTTGTCCGAAATGACTTGACAAAGGGGGCAGCATGAGGTATAATGATAAGATACAAGAACACCACCAAGGAGGCCGCCATGTCCCATCTGACCCACTCCATCACGGCTTGCTCCTGCGGCCGTCCCCACCACTGTCCCATCCGCACCGTCTCCATCGGCGAGGGGGCTCTTTTGTCTTTGCCTGCCGTCTGCGCGGGGTACAGTCACATCCTGTTGGTGGCGGATACCAACACCTACGCCGCCTGCGGAGAGCGGGCAGAGGCTCTTTTGGGGGAGCTGGTCGCCTCCAAGCATATCTTTGCGGGGACGGATCTGGTCATCCCCGACGAGGCTTCTGTGGAGGCCATTGAAGGGAAGCTGACCGACGGCACCGACCTCATCGTAGGGGTTGGCTCGGGGGTCATCAACGATCTGTGCAAGTTCGTGGGGCACAAGCATGGCCTTCCTTATGTTATTGTAGCCACCGCGCCCTCCATGGATGGGTATGCCTCGGCGGGGGCGGCTATGATCCTGAACGGTATGAAGGTCACCCCCTCGGCTACCCCGCCCATGGCCATCGTGGCCGACACCGAGGTGCTGAGGAAAGCCCCCATGGACATGATCCGCGCGGGGTACGGGGACATCATCGGGAAGTTCTCCTGCCTCAACGACTGGAGGCTGGCCGCCTATATTCGGGGGGAGTATTTCTGTCAGACGGTGTACGATATGGTGATGGGCACCGCCAAGCGTGTGCGCTCGCTGGCCTCGGGTATCGCCAACCGCGACGGGGAGGCGGTCACCGCTCTGATGGAGGCCTTGGTGGAGGTGGGTATCGCCATGGCCTACGTGGGCACCTCCCGTCCCGCCTCGGGGAGCGAGCACCACTTGTCCCATTTCTTTGAGATCACGGGGATTTTGAACGGCACCCCCTACCTGCCTCACGGCACCGACGTGGCCTACTCCTCGGTGCTGACCGCGCGGTTGCGGGAAGAGATCCTTTCCCGTGAGCCTGCCCGCGCGGTATCTGACCGTCCCGCTTATGAGGCCGCCATCCGCAAGGCGTACACCGCCATCGCCGACTCGGTGATCGCCCAGCAGGAGAAGTTGGGGTGGTATCACGAGGATGAGATCGACGAGTTCGTGCTGACCCATACCGAGGGGATCCGCGCCATCCTGTCCGAGGCCCCCACCGAGGCAGAGGCGAGGGAGATGGTGGAGGCCGTGGGGCTTTCCATGGAGGAGCTGTACGCCACCTACGGGGAGGCGCATATCGAGGAGGCTATCCGCTGGGCCAAGGATCTGAAGGATCGGTATTCGGTGCTGTGGGTATATGGGCTGTATTATCGGTAAATTGGGCTTTAGCGGCGGGTTTGCATAGCCGGAAGGGAGTGCACGACCAAATGTCCGCGTTCTCCCCCACCCGCTTCGCGGGAGCCCCCTCCTGGAGGGGGCCTCATATCTTGCCCCGCGGAAATCCGTTGCCCGACAAATGATTCTTGCCCGCGTCCCCAAGGCTCCCTCCGGGAGGGAGCTCCCGCCCGCAGGCGGGTGAAGGAGAACGCGTACATAGAAACACGCGATTCGCTACGGGGAGCCAACTTCCCGATAAACCCAAATATGAAAGGACTCACAACCATGTCAAACGAAACATATACTTCTACCACCTTCCTCCGCCGTATCCACAGCGGCTACCACCCCGAGGGCCACGTCCAGGGCATCGCCATCGACGAGGCGGGCGGGTATATCTACTTTTCCTTTACCACCATCCTGCTCAAGACCGACCTGGCGGGCAATCCCGTGGGGAGCGTGTGCAATATCGTGGGGCATCTAGGGTGTATCACCTTTGACCCCGACCGCCGACGGGTCTACGGCTCTCTGGAGCTGAAGCACGACGCCATCGGGCGGGGGATCGTGAGCCGCACGGGGCGCGAGCTGGCCGAGGAGGACGCCTTCTACCTGGTGAGCTTTGACTGCGATGCCATCACGACCATGAATATGGACGCCGAGGTCACCGACGGGGAGGGTAAGTCGGTCATGACCGCCCTGTATCTGCCCGACATGGTGCGGGACTACTCCGAGACCGACGAGGTGTCGGGGAAGCTCCACCGCTATGGGTGCAGCGGCATCGACGGCACCGCCTACGGTCCTGTGTTCGGTGAGAGTCCCGACTCCGAGAAGAAGATCATGGTCTGCTACGGTGTCTACAGCGACGTGGAGCGCACCGACAACGATCACCAGGTGATCCTGCAGTACGATCCCGCCATGATCGAGGAGTTGGGTAGGCCTCTGACCCAGGCCGCTCCCCACCACAGCGGATGCCCTGCCGAGGCCCGCTACTTCTTCTACACGGGCAACACCACCTACGGGGTGCAGAATCTGGAATACGATCCCTTCACCCGCACCTACCTGACCGCCGTCTACACGGGGCGCAAGGAGGCTTTTACCAATTATCCGCTGTTTTTTATCGACGCGGCTGTCGCTCCCGTGGAGCGTGAGCTGGTGGGACGGGGCGGGGAAATTGGACTGCTTCTGACCGCCGCGCGGCCTACCGACTCTGTGAGCGAGACGGGCGGCTGTTGGTTCGGCCTGGGGCAGACGGGTGTCTACGCCTTCGGGGACGGTCGGTACGCCTTCTCCCAACACATGAGCCGCGCGGAGGAGGGTGGCAAGCGCACCCAGGCCTCCGAGGTGATCCTCTACCGACTGGCTCCTACGAGCGACTCGGTCTTTGCCGAGGTCTGACACACATACCGATGGAAAGGATATAGAATGAACGAAATTATTGATTTTCTCACCGAATTCAACGCCGTGACCGTAGTCATCCGCGTGATCCTCGCCGCTGTGGCGGGGGCACTGGTGGGTCTGGAGCGAGAGTTCCACGGCCGTGCCGCGGGTATGCGTACCCACATGATGGTGGCCCTGGGTGCCGCTCTGGCCGCCATGATCGGCCTGTTCACCGTCAAAGAGCTGGGGGTCTCCTCGGATCCCATGCGTGTGGGCGCCCAGGTCATCAGCGGCGTGGGCTTCCTCGGTGCGGACACCATCCTCCTCCGCGGCGGCGGCTCCCGTATCACGGGTCTGACCAC
>JAFULU010000039.1 GCA_017483125.1 Clostridia bacterium | reverse complement strand
GGCTCTGCCCTGCACCCGCTTAAGGGACTTTTTCAAAAGTCCCTTAAGAATCCCCAAAACTTTCAATAAGGGCAATAAGGGTATGACGAAAGCCCTTTGAGACAAACCTTTTGGACAGAAAGGAATTGCATTATGGCAAAACTGCAAATTCGCAAGGTCGGCGACGAGGCGCTCCGCAAGGTATGCCGCCCCGTGGACGCCATCACTCCCCGCGTGCTCACCCTTCTGGACGACATGGTGGAGACCATGCGCGCCGCCAATGGCGTGGGTCTAGCCGCCCCTCAGGTGGGCATCCTCCGCCGCATCGTGGTCATCGAGGTGGAGCCCGGTGAGGTCATCGAGCTCATTAACCCCAAGATCATCGCCTACTCGGGCGAGCAGGACGGGCAGGAGGGCTGTCTCTCGGTCCCCGGCCGCTGGGGCATGGTCAAGCGTCCCATGCACGTCACGGTCCGCGCCCTGAACCGTAAGGGCGAGGAGTTCGAGATCACGGGTCACGAGCTGTTGGCCCGCTGCTTCTGCCACGAGCTGGATCATCTGGACGGCGGCCTGTACATCGACAAGGCCTACGCCATGGATGACGAGGACGAATAAGAACGGAGAACGCAAGGGGGAAACTTCTTGAAAGAAGTTTCCCCCTTGACCCCCTTCAAGAACTTTTAAATAAGGGTATATTCATGGGAATATGTCTGTATTTAAGAGCTTTTGAAAGACTCTTACTAAAAAAATTTTGGACTGCTTGCGAAAGTGAGGTGATCAGTACACATGTATCAGGAGTATGTAGCCTTTCTGAACCACAAATTAACCGTTGCGGTTGTTATGTGTATCATCTCACTGATCATATCCCTCATAGCATTATTTTTAAGCTTTGTATGGAGGACAAAAAAAGCGGATAAAACAATTGCCTCTTTCTTCGTCGTTATCATTCTCACCATTTCGATTTTCTATATCTCACCATATGAAAAGGATATGGGCGAAAAATCGTTTATGGAATATTCGGGCGAGGTGTATATAGACAAGGTCTATGCCGGGCGCGGAACCCCCATGAGAGCCGTCATATCCTTCCCCGATGGAAGCAAAAAACAATTCAACGTGTATGAAACAATCGAACTTACGGAGGGTAAGTATACGGCTCGTCTTCTATACTCCGAACATACCCATTACCTATTTGAATTTGATATTTTGTCTGAAATCGAATAACCCAAACTGCTTTTCAATTTCTAAAAATGTTTTGTGCGGGATATGGGGCGAATCCCCGCCGAGTTCTCACGGATATTTCCCGCGGAAAGGACCATACTATGCGTATCGTATTCATGGGCACTCCCGATTTTGCCCTGTATTCTCTGAAGGCTCTGGTGGAATCCGGCGAGGAGGTAGTGGGCGTGGTCACCCAGCCCGACAAGCCTCGCGGCCGCGGCTACGTTATGACGCCCCCTCCCGTCAAGGTCTACGCCCTGGAGCAGAATATCCCCGTCTACCAGCCCCAGACCCTGCGGAACGGGGCCTTTGACGAGACGCTTGCCCAGCTGAATCCCGAGCTGATCGTGGTGGTGGCCTACGGCAAGCTCCTGCCCCTGTCGGTGCTGGAGTATCCCAAATTCGGCTGTATCAACGTCCACGGCTCCCTTCTCCCTGCCCTCCGCGGCGCGGCGCCCATGCAGAGAGCCATCATGGAGGGCCATCCCGTGACGGGCATCACCACCATGTACATGGCCGAGGGCATGGACACGGGAGATATGCTCCTCAAGTCCGAGGTGGCCATTGAGATCGACGACAACTTCGAGACGGTCCACGACAAGCTGGCGGTCTGCGGCGCTGAGACTCTGCTCCGTACCATTGAGGAGCTGAAGAAGGGGACTCTGGTGGCCACGCCCCAGGACGGCAGCCTCGCCACCCACGCCGCCAAGATCGAGAAGGCCGACTGCCTCATCGACTTTACGGCAGACGCCCACACCGTCCACAACCGCATCCGCGGTCTGTCCCCCATGCCTCTGGCCTTTACCCACACCCCCGACGGAAAGCTGTTGAAGGTCCCCGCCGCCATCCGTGGGCAGGAGCCTGATGTGGGTAGTCTCGCCGCCCCCGGCACCGTTCTGTCCCTGGACAAGGGCATCGAGGTGGCCTGCGGCTGTGGATCCGTGATCTTCACCGCCGTCACTCCCGAGGGCAAGGGGCGCATGAACGCCGCTGATTACATTCGGGGACGGAAGGTGGCTGTGGGGGACGTGCTGGCGTAAAAAAACAGAACGGATCTCTCCGTCCTGTTTTTCCATCATTCAGTCATCATAGTGTCCTCGGCATTGGATGATCTCCACCCGATCCTCGGTCACACGGTAGACGATACGATGCTCATCGTCAATGCGGCGGCTCCAGAAACCGCTGAGGTCGCCCCGCAAAGGCTCCGGCTTGCCGATCCCGTTGTATCCGTTGCGCTCGATGTCCTGTAAGAGGTAAGAGCTGGTTGATCCGCTTCAATATCTTCTTATCTTGGGTCTGCCAGTACAGGTAGTCCTCCCATGCGTCTTCGGTGAACAGAAACTTACTCATCCGCCATATCCTCAAGCTCTGCCAAGGTATGCTCGGTCACCTGTCCCGCGCGAAGCTGCTGTGCGCTCTTATGAAGAGCGGCGGTATTGCTTTGGGAGTAAAAGGGATCGATGGACACCTCAAAGGGGATACGCTGCTCACGGATCATTTTTTTGGCAAGAATGGTAATGGCCACCGTCATATTGATCCCCAACTCGTTGCATACGCGGTCAAAATCCCGCTTCATTTCGTCATCCATGCGGATATTGATATTCGATTGTGCCATGTGAACACCTCCTTTTCAGTAATAGTATATCACATAGCAGTAACAATGTCAACACATCGCTTGCAATTTTCGGAAAATTTTCACTTACGTCATATTCATCACGCAAAGTTCTTATTGAATCCATGATTTCGTGGTAAACTACCCACAACCGACCCAATGAAAGGAGTTTTCCATGTTTTTCGGTCTTTTCTGGGGCGACACCACCATTCTGGTGCTGATCCCCGCCATGATCT
>JAFULU010000038.1 GCA_017483125.1 Clostridia bacterium | reverse complement strand
TGTGATCTATGCGACGGATTGCGCTCGCCTCCCCGATCCCATAGTGATCCAAGCCCCCGATCTCACCGCGTGGAGTGAGTCTTTGACCAACGCCCTCCCCAAAGACGGCCCCCCCGCTCTGTACACCCTCCCCGAGGGCTATGCCTTCACCCGCCCCAACCCCTACCACGCCAACCTGGCGGTACAAAAAGCCGCCGGCGGGGAATTCCTGACCGCAAAGGAGCGCGACCTCCTGGTCACCCAAGCCCTTCGCGTGTGGGGGCTGGCGCTCGTGGGGATGGAGACCGCCCCCCTCCTACTCCTGCGAGGCGGCGCACCCGACGCGGTGACCCCCCTCCTTGCCTACCTGTCCGCCTCCAAGGCCCTCCCCGCAATGGTCTGGCTCCCCGAGGACCCAACCCACGCGGGATCCGTCAGCGGCCTGTACCCCCAGATCGGAACGGGCTACACTGTGATCGCGGGAGAACCCGCCGAGGTAACCGAGAACAAAAGAATGGCCTACGCCAAAACCGCGCCCATCGGTCAGGCTACCCTCCTCACAGAATGAAAAAACGCTTACGGCAAGCAAAACCGTAAGCGTTTTCTGTTTATGTGGGTCAAGCCTCTGCCTTGCAGGCCTTCAGAGCCTTGGAGAGCTGATCGGGGCAGGAGGTGGGACGGGGACCGCAATGGATGCCCTCAATGCGGGAGATGGCTTCGTCGATGTTCATGCCGGCAATGAGTGCCGCCACGCCCTGGGTATTGCCCGAGCAACCGCCTGTGAAGGTGACCTTGACAATGGTGTCCCCCTCCAGATCAATGTCGATCATGCGGGAGCAGACCCCGGCGGGCTTGTAGGTGAAGTGCTTCATGATTGTATTTCCTTTCGTTTGTGTTTCATACCGAGCCGTACAGGCCCATGACGGTGTCCTCCGAGGCCTCCAGAGACAGGAAGCGGCGGAAGGTGGTGAGATCTCCCCTCGACGCGTCCAGCACGCAGGACAGGGGAAGGGTGTCCTCGCCGTACTCCTCAAAGGGGGGAAGGGTATCCACCCGACAGAGACGGATGCCGCAGAATTCGGCGGCGGAGAGGAGTTCGGTGAGGGAGGGGGAATCTCCCGTATGGATCAGCTCCAGATAGAGGGGCTCGCCCTCGGGGGGAAGGCGCAGAGGCGCGGGAAAGTCCCCCTCGCGGACGGCGCGGAGCAGGGCAAAGCGGGTGATCTGCCCCTCGGCGGCACCGTTTTCCAGATCACAGACCGCTTGGATCTGTAGATTGTACCGCAAAATCAAACGGGTGAAGGCGGTGAGCTTACCGCTGTGGGTATTCTCCAGGGGGAGAATGCAGAACTCGCACAGGCCGCTTCGTACCTCCTCGCAGGCGTCCACGAAGCTGGCGGTGGCGGCGGCGCGGGGACTGTCCACTACGGCGGAGAGAGCGAGGTAGGCCTTGTCCGCGAAGGCCGCGGGCATATAGGCGATGCGCCCCCGTACCGTGGCGGGGAGGGAGGAGGCGGACCTACCGTCCCGCGGAATGGGCGGGGAGGGCATCCGCTCCTCGATCATGGCGTAGAGCAGGAGTCTGGCGTACAGGCCCGAACGGGCGGACATACGGGCGAGGGCTTCCCGATTGACGGGGGCTACCGCGGCAAAAACGGGATGGGTGGCCGCGACCGCCTCTCCCTCCTCGGCAATGCCCTGCAGGGAGAGCAGAATGCTGTCCACGGTGTCGGGATCCCCCTCGGCGTCGTGCAGGATGGCGTCGGCCAGCTCGGACAGCACCGCCAGCACCGATTCGCTGACCCGATCCTGCCTCACGGCCAGAATGTCCAGGTTGGAGAGACAGAGCCCCGTGTCAAAGCCCTTCAGCTCGGGGATGTCGGTGTTGAGAAAGGGCATGGATCAGAGCTTGCCCAGCAGATCGAAGCCTGCGGCCAGGAAGTCGGTCAGCTCCTCGGCGGTGAGCTTGCGCTGGGACAGGAGGCAGAGACGGTAGATCTGGGAGGCAATGAGCTTGGCCTTGTCGGGGTCGGCCTCGCAGAGATCCATGAGCTTGCCCGTCAGGGGAGAGGCGGTATTGACGGTCAGGGTGTAGTCCACGGGGTAGGCGGGCATGGAGCCCATACCGCCCTGCATGGCGTACATCCTCATCATCTCCTCCATACGGCGGGACTCCTCGGAGACCGTCAGCATGGCGGGGGTGGACCCGTCCTTCAGGGGGGTGAACTTGACCTCCAGCTTGTCGTTGCCGCTGACCTCGCGGTACAGGGCGGTGAGGGCCTCGCTTTCGGTCACGTCCCCGTCAGCCTGGAGAGCGGCGGCCACGTCGGCGTCGATACGGCGGAACTTCACGCCGCCCTCTCCCGCGTAGGACTCGTACATCTGGACGAACTGGGTGTCGATGAGACGGTCCAGCACCGCCACCTTGATGCCCTCGGCCTCAAAGAGGGAGACGTACTGGGCTTGGCCCTCGGGGTCGGAGGTGTAGTAGAGGATCTTCTCGGCGGGCTCGGTCTCGCCCTCCTCCACCTTGAAGTATTCCTCCACGGTGACGTACTTGCCGTCGGTGAGCTTGAAGAGCAGGGAATCGCTGACACGGTCGTAGAACTTGCGGTCCCGCATACAGGCGTACTCCACGAAGGTCTTGATGCTGTCCCAGACCCCCTCGTAGGTCTCACGCTCATTGAGGCACAGAGAGTTCAGCTTGTCGCAGACCTTCTTGACGATGTGGGCCGAGACCTTGCTGACGTAGGTGTTGTTCTGTAGGTAGCTGCGGGAGACGTTCAGGGGCAGCTCGGGGCAGTCCAGCACACCCTTGAGCATGAGGAGGTACTCGGGGATGACCTCCTTGATGTTGTCGGCCACGAAGACCTGATTGTAGTAGAGCTTGACCTGTCCCTCCATGGACTCGTACTCGTTGTTCAGACGGGGGAAGTAGAGGATGCCCTTGAAGTTCAGGGGGTAGTCGGCGTTGATGTGGATGTGGAACAGGGGCTCGCGGTAGTCGCGGAAGACCTTGCGGTAGAAGTCCTTGTACTCCTCCTCGGTGCACTCCGAGGGGGATTTCTGCCACAGAGGGGTGGTGTCGTTGATGGGGGTGGGCTCGGCGGGAGCCTTCTCCTCGGCGTTTTCGGTGTCGGTATCGGCAGGCTCCTCCTCGGTGCCTTCGGCACGGTCGGCATCCACGAAGTAGATCTCGGTGGGCATGAAGGAGCAGTACTTGTCCAGCATATCCTTCACCTTGTATGCCCCCAGGTATTCGCTCTCCTCCTCGGTGACGTGGAGGATGATGTCGGTGCCGCGGCCCCGCTCATAGGGAGCGTCGGTGAACTCGTAGGAGCCGTCGGCGTTGCAGACCCAGCGGATGGTCTCGCCCCCCGTGAAGGAGCGGGTGATGACCTCTACCGTATCAGCCACCATGAAGGCGGAGTAGAAGCCCAGACCGAAATGGCCGATGATGCCTGTGGCGTTCTTCTCTCCCTCGCCCTCGTATTTGTTGATGAAGTCCAGGGCACCCGAGAGAGCGATGTTGCCCAGGTAGCGGGTGACCTCCTCCTCGGTCATGCCGATGCCGTTGTCGGATACGGTGAGAGTGCCCGCGGCCTTGTCCACCGTGACGGTGATGCGGTAGGTCTCGTCCTCGCCACTCTCGATCTCACCCAGGGAGACGAGGCGCTTGTGCTTGGTCACCGCGTCGGCGGCGTTGGAGACCAGCTCGCGGAGAAAAATATCCTTTTCGGAGTAGAGCCACTTCTTGATGATGGGGAAGATGTGAGCGGTCTCGACCGAAATGCCGCCCGAGCGGCGGGTGCTTTCTTGATTCATGATGGGGTACCTCCTTGGAATGCTTGATGCAACTATTATAGTCCTTGATTTTGAAACGAATTTGAAGTGGGGATGAACCGAAGGCTTACTCGCCGTCGGTGCTCTCCTCCGCGTCCTCTGCGGGGGCACCCACCGTGACGGGGGTCTCCTCTGCGGGAGTATCGCTTACGGGTGCCTCGCCGGCGGGAGCTTCACCCGTGGGGGCGGCAGATGCTTCTCGGGCCGCATCGGCGGGAGCCTCGTCCTTCTTCCCAATACGGGCAATGGCGGCCAGAAGCTTGTCCACGTGGGGCTTGAGGCGGGAGTGGTCGTACTTGTACTTCCAGTGGGCGTGCTCGTAGTAGACCTCCTCCTCGGCGTTACCAACCGCGCCCTTGCGGTAGTAGAAGGTGGTGTCGGTCTTTCGGCCCTTTCCGCGGAGCTTGTCCTCAATGGCGCGCTTGCACATCTCAATGACCACGGCAAAGACGGGCACGCCGAAGATCATGCCGGGGATGCCGAAGAGGCCGCCCATGACGGTGATGGCGACCAGCACCGCCAGGGAGCTGATGCCCGTGTTGTTGCCCTGAATGAGGGGAACCAGAATATTGCCGTCCAGCTGTTGTATGATGAGGACGAGGGCAATAAAGAGGATCAGCTTCTCGGGGTTGGTCATGAGGATGATGATACCCGAGGGAACGGCGCCGATGAAGGGGCCGAAGACGGGGATGACGTTGGTGATGGCGCAGATGGTGGCGATGAGGAGATTGTACTCCGACACGCGGCAGATGGACAGAGCAATGAACATGGTCACACCCACAGCCAGCGCATCCACCAGAACTCCCTTGAAGTAGCCGCCGAAGGTCTTGTCTACCAGCGCGACCACCTCGGTGACCTTGCTGTCCTGCTTCTCGCTCAGGCAGGCGGCGCGGAATTTGGCCAGCTGGGCCACTCGCTTCTCCTTGGAGACGAGGATGTAGAAGGCGATGAAGATACCCAGAACCGCGTTGACCACCGAGTTGAAGAGGCTGCCGAGGAAGCTCCAGACGTTGTTCAAAAGGTTGGAGTCAAAGACGAAATTCTGGAGCTTGTCCAGCACCTCACTCATGAAGGCGTTCGCGTCGCCGAAGACCTCGTTGATGAAGGCGTACAGCTTCTCCATGTCCGAGATGTCCACGTCCAGCTCCAGCTTGTCGATGGCGGTCTGGATGTAGGCCAGAAGCCCGTTGAGGTAGGTCTGGTAGTCTGTGACCAGATTCTTGATGGACTTGTACAGCTCGGGGATGACCATAGCCACCAGCACGGCCAGAATGAGCAGGGCGGTCAGGAAGGTACAGAGGATGGATATGTACAGACGGAGATTGCCCTTGCGCTTCAGCTTGCGAAAGACCACGTACTCGTAGAACTTCAGAATGGGGTTGAGCAGGTAGGCAATGATACACCCGATGAACAGGGGGGCCAGAACGCTTCCAATGCCCTCCGCGGAGGAGAAGAAGGAGGCGAGGCGGTCGCGGTTGACGATGCAGTAGGCGGCGACAAAGACCAGAGCCAGCACGCCGAAGAAGATCCAACGCTTGCGGAAATGGATGCCCTTGGAGGCGTTTTCGGTAGGCGCGGATGCCTGTCCGGCCTTGGGACTGTCGGCGGGATTTTGAGAATCGTGGGGATCAATGTGGGGTTCTGTCACGGTATGTACCTCCAATAGGGTGGAATTTCAGAGAGGGGGGAGATATGACCGCCACCCGGGAGAGCCGAGTGGCGGGTCAAAGGGAATCAGGACTCGGGGGAGCTGTCCGTATCGGTGGGCTCCGCCGTGTCGGTGTGATTGTCGGCCGTATTCTTGGCCTGACGGCCGAGGTGGCTCAAGAATCCGTTGCGCACCTTGTCCACGAAGGGCTTGAGGCGGGAGTGCTCGTAGTTGTAGCGCAGGGTGGAGTGCTCGTAGTAGAGGTCCTTTTCGGCGTTGCCCACGGCGTCCGACGGGTAGTAGGCCATGGTGTCGGTGGGCTCGCCCTTGGCGGTGAGCTTCTTTTCCAGCATCCGCTTGATCATCTCAATGACCACGGCGAAGATGGGTACTCCGATGATCATACCCACGATACCCCACATGGCGGAGCAGATGGCGATGGCGATGATGACGCAGAGGGAGCTGACGCCCGTGTTGTCGCCGAGGATCTTGGGGCCGATGACGTTGCCGTCCAGCTGCTGGATGATCAGGACCAGGACCAGGAAGAGGATGGCCTTGGAGGGGTTGGAGATCAGCACCACAAAGAAGGAGGGAATAGCGCCGATGAAGGGGCCGAAGACGGGGATGACGTTGGTCAGGCCGATGAAGGTGGAGATCAGCATATTGTAGGGGGAGATCTCAAAGATGGACATCATGACGAAGGTCAGGATACCGATGACCAGGGAGTCCAGGATCTTACCGAAGATGAAGCTGCCGAAGGTCTTGTCGGTGAGGGCGATGAAGTCCTCCACCTTGCCGTCGGTCTTCTCGTTGAACATGGCCTTGCGGAACTTACGGAACTGTGCCACCCGCTTTTCCTTGGAGGCCAGGGTATAGAAGGCGATGAAGAGACCGATGAACAGGTTCTTGACCGAGTTGAACACCTGCAGAAGGACCGCCCAGGTCTTTTCCAGAAGGTTGCCCTCCGAGGCGAACTCCTGCAGCTTGGTCAGCAGCTGGGACAGGGCGTTCTCCATGGAGCCGAAGACCTCCTCAATGAGCTTCATGAGCTTGTCCGCGTCCGAGATATCCACCACGTTGACGGGAAGATTGGCGGTGAGCTTTTCCAGTCTTGCGTGGATCCAGCTGAGCAGACTGTTGAGGTAGTCCTCGGAATGGTCGAAGAGCTCGGTGATGCTGGTGATGAGCTGGGGGATCATCATGACCGCCACAATGGCCACGATACCGAAGGCCACGATGATGGTGAGAAACAGGGATATACCGCGTTTCAGGCTTCCGTTGCGGAGACGGCGGAAGATGCGGTACTCGAAGAACTCCATGATGGGATCGCAGAGGTAGGCGATGACCAGACCGATGATGAGAGGGGACAGAATGGACAGGATGTATTTGAGCACCGCGATCAGCTGCTCGTGCACCGCGACGGCGAAGAGAAGCAGAGCCAGGATCGTAGCGGAGATGTAGAACACCGTGCGCTTTTTGAGCCGCTTGCCGCCGATCTGTACGGTGGAGCCGCTTGCGTCGTCTTGGGCGTTCCTTCCGTCGGGCTGCTCGGTCTCACGGGGATCCATAGGCTCTTCGGGACCGTTGGGATGGTTGAGATCCATAGAGTATCCTTTCCGACGGGGCAGGCGTGGGTGAGTCCCGTCTTCTGCAAATACATATACATGGTATATTATAATATATAACGGTCGTTTCGTCAAGGGATTTGGCGCGGTTTTTCGGTTCTTGGGTGAAAAAAACTGCTTTTTCGGCGCAAAAAAGGGGCGGCGGACAGTCCGTCGCCCCGAAGGGTTCCATGGAACGGAAAATTACTTGGAAGCGTTGAGGCGGGCCTCCAGAGCGGCCAGCTCCTCGTGCATGATGGCGGGCACGTGATCGCCGACCTGGGCGTAGAACTCCTTGATGTTGTTCACGTCCTCCAGCCAGGACTGGGTGTCCACGGTGAGCAGATCGCGGATGGTATCCACGGTGATGCCCTCCAGGCCCTCGATCATGATGTCCTCGGCCTTGGGCACGTAACCGATGGCGGTCTCCACGGCGTCCACCTTACCCTCGCAACGGGCCAGGATCCAGAGCAGGACGCGCATATTGTCGCCGAAGCCGGGCCAGATGAAGTGACCCTCGTCGTCGGTGCGGAACCAGTTGACGTGGAAGATCATGGGAGGATTGGGGATCTTGTGACCCATGTTCAGCCAATGCTGCCAGTAGTCACCCATGTTGTAGCCCACGAAGGGACGCATGGCCATGGGATCGCGGCGAACCACACCCACGGCACCGGCGGCGGCGGCGGTAGTCTCGGAGGCCATGATGGAGCCCACGAAGGAGCCGTGCTGCCAGCCGAAGGACTGGTACACCAGGGGAGCGGTCTTGGCGCGGCGGCCGCCGAAGACGATGGCGGACACGGGCACGCCCTTCAGGCTGTTGAACTCGGGAGAGATGCAGGGGCAGTTAGCGGCCAGAGCGGTGAAGCGGGAGTTGGGATGAGCGCCGCAGGTGGACTTATCCTTCTTGTCGTACTTGGTGCAGTCCCAAGGATTGCCCTTCCAGTCGATAGCAAAGCCGGGCTTGGGAGGATCGTTGTCCAGGCCCTCCCACCAGACGGTGTTGTCGGCGGTGTTGTGGACCACGTTGGTGAAGATGGTGTCGCGCAGGCAGGTGTGCAGAGCGTTGGGGTTGGACTTCTCGTTGGTACCGGGAGCCACGCCAAAGAAACCGTTCTCGGGGTTCACGGCCCACAGACGGCCGTCCTCGCCCACGCGGAGCCAGGCGATGTCGTCGCCCACGCACTCCACCTCATAGCCCTGCTCGGACAGGAACTTGGGGGGGATCAGCATGGCCAGGTTGGTCTTACCGCAGGCAGAGGGGAATGCGGCGGTGACGTACTTCTTCTCGCCGTTGGGGTACTTCACACCGAGAATGAGCATATGCTCGGCCATCCAGCCCTCCTTGCGGCCCAGGTAGGAGGCGATACGCAGAGCGAAGCACTTCTTACCCAGCAGGACGTTGCCGCCGTAGCCGGAGTTGACCGACATGATGGTGTTGTCCTGAGGGAAGTGGACGATGTAGCGGTTCTCCTCGTCGATGTCGGCGCGGGCGTGGAGACCCTTGATGTAGTCGGGGGAGTCGCCCAGAGCCTCCAGGACGTTGTTGCCGACGCGGGTCATGATGAGCATATTCAGCACCACGTAGATGGAGTCGGTCAGCTCGATGCCGTACTTGGCGAAGTCGGAGCCCACAACACCCATGGAGTAGGGAATGACGTACATGGTGCGGCCCTTCATGGAGCCGGTGTAGAGCTTCTTCAGCTTGGCGTACATCTCGGCGGGATCCATCCAGTTGTTGATGTTACCGGCCTCCTCCTTGGTGGGGGTGCAGATGAAGGTGCGGCCCTCCACGCGGGCGACGTCGTTGACGGCGGTGCGATGCAGGTAGCAGTTGGGCAGCTTCTCGGGGTTGAGCTTGATCATCTCACCGGTGGAGCAAGCCTCGGCGCGCAGAGCCTCCGCCTGCTCGTCGGAGCCGTCGATCCAGACGATGCGATCGGGGCAGGTCATGGCGGCCATCTCGTCGATCCAATTGAGGACGAACTTGTTGTTGGTAGGGGTCATGGTGAACTCTCCTTTATAACAATAAATTTTAAACGCAGTCAGGGGATAGCGAGGTTCCCTCATCCTATCCCATTTTATATTTTACACCATTTCCTGTCAAATTGCAAGGGGTTTTGGAAAGATTACAAAATGTTCACATCCCCACCCATAAATCGAAATATTTTCCGGAAGCTGTAAGAAATCACCCCGAAAAAACGGTATAGAATACAGAACCCCGCCCGCAAAAAAGCACCGCCCCAAAGCGGAGCGGTGCGAAGGTTTTGTGATGAGATCAGCCGAAGAGCTTCTCCAGGGCGCGGTTGGCACTGCGGGTGTTCTTGGCGACGTAGGAGGAGTAGCCCTGCACGCCGTCCAGGCAGAGGTTGGGGAACATGTAGAGCAGGGGATCCATACCGGTCAGGTTAGCCGTGACCATACCGATGTCGGTGACCACCGAATCCCAGATGACGTCCAGCATCTCGGCGTCCTCGGGGGCGTCGGAGAGCTTGGAGCCCAGCAGGTCCTCGTAGTAGGCCTTCTGTACGGGAGGGGTGTAGTAGGCCAGCAGCTCCAGCACGTCGCCCACCATGTCGGGATCCTTGATGGAGGCGGGGACGAACATGACGCCGTTCCAGTTCAGGGACTTGTACTCTCCCTGTGCCTCGTTGTACATGGGGTAGGGAAGGACGCCGAAGCGGAAGGTCACGTCGCGGAGGTTGGTCATGTTGCGGGTCTCCATGGTGTACATCATGGTGGTGCCGTCGTTGAAGGCGATCTGGGTACCGTTGGGGCCCTTGTAGTGAGCGGAATCATTGTTGTACAGCTCGTTGACCTTCTCCAGAGCGGCGAAGGTCTTCTCGGAGTTGTTCTCATAGGCCACCTGGTAGAGACCGGTCTCGTCGCGATCCACGATCTTGATGTCGCAGGAGGTGGTGAAGGAGATGGTATCCACCCAGCCCCAGCCCGAGATGCCGTAGGTGTCCTTCTCGTCCCAAACGCCGTCGCCGTTGTCCCTAGCCACGTTGGAGATCAGGGAAATGAGCTTATCCATGGTCCAGGTCTTGTTGCGGACGTCCTCGTAGGGGGCGGTCAGGTTGTACTCGGCCATGATGTCCTTGTTGAAGACGATGGCGTTGACCGAGGTCAGGCAGAAATCGTTATAGCCGATGAGGTACTGGTCACCGATCTTGACGTCCTCCATGAAGTCCAGAGCCCAGTAGGGCGCGTCCAGGTTCACCGACTCGAAGTCGGCGTAGTTGTAGGCGGCGTCGGAGGTGAGGAAGGAGGTCACACCCTGGTAGCAGTGGGTGGAGACCAGCTGGTAGGCATCGTCACCCGACTGGACGGTGCGGATGACGTTGTTGGAGTAGGACAGCCAGTCGCCCGCGTCAATGTCCACCAGCTCCACGCCCAGGTGATCCTGGATCTTGATGCCGCGCTCATAGATGGTGTCCATGAAGGGATCGCCCCGATCCTCCTCGGCGGCGGTGGCCCACTCACGGATGTAGTAGACGCCGGTGATGTAGAACTCCTTCTCGTAGTTCTTGGTCTCGATCATGGGGTCGTATTGGGTCTCTCCCTCGGTGACGGGGGACTTGTTGGGGTCCTCGGTGGTGGCCGCAGGGTCGTCGGTGGTCTGCCCGCAGGCTACGCAGGACAGAAGCAGCAGGACGGCCAGGCCAAGGGTCAGAAAACGCTGTAGGAATGGCTTCATGATGTTGTCTCCTTTACTGGATTTGATAGTACGATTATATCATAAACCGCAGAAAAAGTCAATACAGCCAAGGACTGCGACGGACCCCGCGCCGCAAAAATGGAGATTTGAACAAAACCGAGTCCCGAATTTTGGAATATCTGCCATCCCGCTATACACAGTTTTTTCACATCTTTGTGCTATAATAGCCCATATATACAATCTTATTTCATCCCATATGCATTTTTCCCGAAAGGACGGTTTCCCTATGCCGAGAAAATCCCGCGTCAAGCGGATCCTGGAATGGCTGGTCACCCTCTTCACCTCCATCGGTGCGGTGCTGTACCCCGCCAATATCAAAAACGCCTTCAAGAGCGTCACCAAGAACTGGAAGGAGTATATCTGCTTCTACCTCGCCGCCCTGGTCATGACGGCGGGATTCTGGACCGTGGCGCTGTGCACCGAGGCCAATATGCACGCGGCGAAATCCGCCGTGGCCGAGGAGTACGACTACCATATCGAGGTAGCCATGCTCAACAACGAGCAGTACGCCAACCTTGACCAACAGCTTCAGTACCAAATCGAGCGGGAAAACGAGTTCATCGAGAGCTACTACTGGGTAAACGAGGGCAAGCCCCTTCTGGACGGTACCTACTCCTGCCGCATCGTGCTGGACGAGACCTTCGGGCTGGAAATGGCCTTTGAGGAGGTCTACGACGACATGATCTGCAGGGTCTCCACCGACCGCCGCGAGATCCGCTTCTCCCCCCTGTACACCTTCGCCGAGGACTTCGGCACCCCCTACACGGTGCAGTTCTGGACGGTGTCCCTCATCTGGTTCGCCTTCTCGGTCTTCATGATGGTGATCCTCTTCCTCATCCGTCTGGATCACTTCAAGTTCATCTACGGCGTGTACATGACCTGCGGCGCCGACTTCCCCAAGCTCATGGGCGCGGCGGGGGGCGAGCTGGTCACCGTCACGGTGCTGACATGGATCCCCTCTACCCTCATCGGCGCGCTCATCGCGGGCATCCTCTACATACCCCGCGGGGTGGGTCTGTGGTTCTCGGCCAAGGCCATCCTCGTGCCCCTGCTGGGCAGTCTCATCGCGGTCTTCTCCTCGGTGTGGTTCCCCATGCGGCGGATGTCCTCCCAGCCCCCCGTCAAGCACCTGCGGGCGGGCGACAACACGGGTCTGGTCTCCTCTCCCCGCCGCTCCTTCTTCCTCTTCGGGGAGTCCTTCCCGGGGAAGTATGAGCTCTACGGCTTCTGGCGTATGCGGAAGTACTACGTTCGT
>JAFULU010000001.1 GCA_017483125.1 Clostridia bacterium | reverse complement strand
CGTCGAGGACGCCGGTCCCTACATTCGAGGGGAACCCCACCGCTAAACCCCAATTTGAATACTTAACTCTTCAATATTTCCGCTACCTTGGCAATGGCCTTGCCGCGGTGGCTGATGGCGTTCTTCTCCTCGGTGGTCAGCTCCGAGAAGGTCTTTTTGAAGGGGGCGTAGTAGAAGTAGGGATCGTAGCCAAATCCCCCCTCGCCGCGGGCCTCGTCGATGATGAGGCCTTCGGTCTCTCCGCGGACGGTGATCTCTCTGCCGTCGGGGTAGACAAGGGCGATACAGCAGACGAAGCGGGCGGTGCGTTCCTCGGCTGGGGTATCCGCCAGATTCTTCAGCAGGAGGGCGTTGTTGGCGGCATCGTCGCCGTGGCCTCCCGCGTAACGGGCGGAGTAGACCCCGGGGGCACCGTTGAGGGCGTCCACCGACAGGCCGGAATCGTCGGCGATGGCGGGGTATTGGCGGTTCCCTGCCTCCACGGCGGTGCGGGCCTTGGTGAGGGCGTTCTCCTCGTAGGTCTCGCCGTTCTCCTCGATGTCGCCGATATAGCCCACGTCATCCAGGGAAAGGATGCGGATACCCGGGAAGTGGTTTGCCAGAATGGCCTCCACCTCGCGGATCTTCTTTTTGTTTCGTGAAGCAAGAATGAGTTCCATGGTTTACTCTCCAAACAGGGCCGATACGAAATCCTCGGCGTCAAATTCCTGCATATCGTCGATCTTCTCACCCACGCCGATGAACTTGACGGGAATACCCAACTCGCGCTTGATGGAGATGACGATACCGCCCTTGGCGGTGCCGTCCAGCTTGTTCAGGGTGATACCCGTGATCTTGGCGGCGTTTCCGAACTCCTTGGCCTGGGACACGGCGTTCTGACCCGTGGTGGCGTCCAGCACCAGCAGGGTCTCGCGGCAGGCACCGGGCAGCTCGCGGTCAATGACGCGGTCGATCTTGGCCAGCTCGTTCATGAGGTTCTTCTTGTTCTGCAGACGGCCCGCGGTGTCGATGATGAGGACGTCAGCCTGCTTCTTCTTGGCCGCGGCGATGGCGTCAAAGACCACGGCGGCGGGGTCACTGCCCTCGTTCTGGCGCACCATGTCCACCTTGGCCCGCTCACACCACACGGCCAGCTGGTCGATGGCGGCGGCGCGGAAGGTATCGGCGGCGGCCACCACCACCTTCTTGCCTTGCAGGCGCAGACGCTTGGAGATCTTACCGATGGAGGTGGTCTTACCCGCGCCGTTGACACCGATGACCAGCAGGACGCTGGGGGTGGTGGTCAGGTTCAGGGGCTGGGACTGGCCGATCATGTCGGTCATGATCTCGCGCAGGGCATCCATGACCTGCTCCTTCTCCTTGAGACGGCCGTCCTTGATGCGCTCGCGCAGCTCCTCCATGATCTCCTCGGTGGCGGTAAAGCCCACGTCGGCGGAGATCAGAATTTCTTCCAGTTCCTCCAAAAGGTCCTCGTCCACCTTGGTGAAGGCCTTCAGAAGGTTGTCCACGGGGGCGAAGAGGGCATTACGGGTCTTGGTCAGGCCCGACTTGAGACGTCCCCAGAAGGACTTCTTGGTGGCGGTCTCCTCGATCTCCTCCTCGGCTACAGGCTCCTCCGCGGGAGTCTCGGCGGTGACTTCCTCAACCACGGGCTCCTCGGCGGTGACTTCCTCGACCACAGGCTCCTGGGCGGGGACTTCGGCGGGGATCTCCTCTGCGGGAGTCTCCTCCGTGACAGTCTCCTCGGGGATCTCCTCCTCGGAAGTCTCGGCTTCGGTCAGCTCCTCACCGCTCAAAAGGGCGGCCTCGGCGGCTTCCGCGGCGGCTGCCGAGACGAGATCCTCGTCGAGGGGCTCTTCGGGGGTCAGACCCTCCTCCTCGGCGAGGGCTTCCTCATCAGGCTTGTTGTCTTTCTTTTTTCCAAACAGTTTAGCTAAAAAGGCCATTCCAATCGTTCTCCTTATTCTTGGCAATATCGGCTACGTCCAGAGTCAGCACCTTGGAGATGCCTCGCTCGGGCATGGTCACGCCGTACAGTCTCGTGGCGGCGGCCATGGTACCGCGGCGGTGGGTGATCATGATGAACTGGGTCTCGTCGGAGTAGCGCTTGATGTACTGGGCCAGACGCTCCACGTTGACCTCGTCCAGCGCCGCCTCGATCTCGTCCAGGATGCAGAAGGGGGTGGGGTTGACCTTCAGGATGGCGAAGAACAGGGCAACGCCAATGAAGGCCTGCTCACCGCCCGAGAGCTGCATGAGGTTCTTGATGATCTTTCCGGGAGGGGCGGCCTTGATCTCAATGCCGGATTCCAGCACGTTCTCGGGATCCGACAGGCTGATCTCGGCGGAGCCGCCGCCGAAGAGCTCCGAGAAAGTCACGGCGAAGTTCTCGTTGATCTTGTTGAAGGCGTCCACGAAGGCGGTCTTCATCTCCCCCTCCAGCCGTCCGATGATGCCCATCAGCTCACGCTGGGACTTCTCCAGATCCGAAAGCTGGGCACTCATGGTATCGTAGCGGTTCTTGGTATCGTTGTATTTCTCCACGGCATCGGGGTCGAAGTGGCCGATGAAGCGGAGCTTGTTGCGGCATTCGGTCTGGGTCGCCACCACCTCGTGGCGGTTCTCGGGGGTCACGGGGGGATAACCCAGAGCGATCGCGTCGGCGCGGGACAGCTCGTAGTCCTCCCAGAGCTTACCCGAGAGCTTGTCCATCTCGGCCTGCAGGCCCGTAAGCTTGCTGTCGGCGGTGGTGAACTCGCGGAAGAGGTTCTCCTTGCGGTCCATCTCCTCGCGCAGGCGGGTATTGACGGTATTCAGCTTCTGCTCGTAGGCGGCGGAATTCTCGTCGGCGCGGGCACGATCAGCCAGCAGGGCGGTCAGGGTCTTCTCGCCCTCGGCGAACAGGCGGCGGTTCTCGGCCTGGGACTCGGTAGCCTCGGCCAGCTTTTGGCGGTAGGCCTCCACCCGCTCCTCGTTGACCGTGACGTCGTTATTCGTGGACGCCATGCGCTCCTCACAGAGGGCAGCCAGGGTCTCGCGGGTCTCCACGTCCTTGCGGGCGGCGGAGATCTCGATGAGCAGGGTGGTCTGGGCGGTCTCCAGCTGATCCACCCGATCCTCGCAGTCTCCTCGCTCGGCGGCCTTCTCCTCACGGAGGGTCTTCAGCTCGGTGAGTGCCTGCTCCAGCCCCGTCTCCTCGGCGCGGAGGGTGGCCATGGCGGTCTCATTCTCCTCGTTCTGACGGAGGATGGCCTCGGAGTCCTCCCGAACACGGTTGAGCAGTGCCTCGTTGGCGTCCAGATTGGCGCGGGCACGGCTGAGCTTATCGGTCTCACCCGCCATGATGGCGCGGGTCAGATCCCGCTTGTCCTCCAGAGTGCTCTTGTCGTCGTCGGTGCGCTTGATCTGCTCACGGAGGGAGGTCAGCTTGGTCTCGGCCTCGGTGACGGCGGTCTCCAGACCCTTCAGATCCTCTTCCATGCGCTTGATCTCGGCGGCACGGGAAAGAGAGCCGTTCTTGCGGCCCGCGGAGCCACCCGTAAAGGAGCCTCCCACGTTGATCTGCTGGCCGTCCAGGGTCACCACGCGGACACGGTACTTCAAGGCCTTGGCCATGGCGGTGGCATGGTCGATGTGGTCGAACACCAGGGTTCTGCCCAAAAGGGAGGACAGGACTCCCTTGTACTTCTCGTCGCAGGCCACCAGGGTGTCGGCCACGGCCACAAATCCCGCAAAGCCCGCGGCGCGGCGCATATCGTCGGTCTCCACCGAGGGGCGCATGGAGGTCAAGGGGTAGAAGGTGGTACGGCCTGCGTTGGCGCGCTTGAGAGCGTACATGGCGGCCTTGGCGGTGTCCTCGTCCTCCACCACGATGTTCTGGAGGTTGGAGCCCAAGGCGGTCTCCACGGCGGTGACGTAGTCCTGCTCCACCGAAATGAGCTGGGACAGGGGGCCGTAGATCTTGCCGCAGGGGGCACCGCCCATGCCTGTGATCCTTCCCTCGCGGTAGGACTTCATGACGAACTTGACGGCGTCGGCGTAGCCCTCCAGCTGAGCCTCCATGGCGCGGTAGGTATTGATGCGCTGGGTCACGGAGTCACGGCGGAGGATGGCGGTATTGCGGCTCTCGTGGAGGTCGCCGTACTCCTCGTTGAGGGTAGTCAGCCTCGACTCGGCGGCGGTGATCTCCTCCACGTAGCCGTTGATCTTTTCGTTGTATTTGTCCACCACCCGTTGGCAGTTATCCACCTCGGTCTGCAGGGCGCGGGAAGTGGTCTCCAGCTCCTCGATCTCGGACAGGATCCCGCTGTTACGGTCGCTGTCGGAGTCTCGGGTG
>JAFULU010000037.1 GCA_017483125.1 Clostridia bacterium | reverse complement strand
CGCGGCAGATTCTCAAGCCCGATTGAGCAAGTAGGAGACGGATCTCCTTGTTGTCCAAGTAGATATCCAACTCGGCTTCGCAATGATCTATCTTCATGACAGCGTTATTGGGATCAAAATCGCTGGGCGCGTTGGTGCGCACCAGGTAGTAGCCCCCCGCGGGGATGATGGCGCCCTCGGGGAAGACGAACTGGTCAAAGGGGTTGTTTCCGTCGCTCTTGTAGTAGAGGGAGGCGCCCGTCAGGGCGATATCCTTGCCCGACTTGTTGTAGAGCTGGACGTAGCCGTTGGAGATGAGGGCCTCGGCCCCCTTCTTGCCCGTACCGTAGACCGAGTGGATCAGGACGCCCTTGTAGGCGGCGGAGTCACCGGGGTGCAGGTCGGGATCGTAGGGCGGGGTCTCCTCCTCGGCATCGGTCTCGGAGGGGTTGGGCTTGGTATCGTCCCCGGGGATCTCCAGCACGGGAGGCTCACCCGTGGTCTGGGCGGGGGTGTCCACACCCGTGTTGTCCTCGGTGCCGATGGGGTCGGGGTTGGTGTCCGAGGGCTCGGTCGCGCCGTCGGTGGGATCCTCGGTGGGCTCGCCCGTCACGGGGTTGCCGTCGGAATCGGTCCCGGTGGGGGTATCCACGGTCACCGAGGGATCCTCGGTGGTATCGGTGCCTCCGGGCTGATTGTTGCAGGCGGTAAACACCGTCACAGAAAGAGCCAGCACCAAAAGGACGGCCAGCAGCCAGAGACGGGATCTGTTTTGCTTCAAAAGCTTCATAAGCGGTACCTGCGCTTTCCGAAATGTGTTGCGGTCTATCTGAAAAAGGGAGAAGATGTGACTCAAAAGCGGCCTCAAAAACGGCTTTGAGGGGTCATACGAAACCATCTTATTATACCATTTTTCTTCTGATATGTCAACACGTTCATAAAATTTCATGGTTTTATACAATTTGACGGCGTAGGTTTTGGGAAAAGGGGCAAGAGAGGTCGGGCGGGGGTGACGGCAGGGTGAAGGAGTTCACAGAAATGGGAGGCAAGGACAGAAAAGCCCCCGCGCCGAATGGGTGATGTCCTTATCGAAGAAATCGCAATATTATAGATTTGCTCCGCAATAAACAAATAATTAGCCCCGACAGATTTTTTGGTCTGTCGGGGTTAATAATTATTCACTATTTTTTGTAGCAATTCTCCACAAGTATATGATAGTCCTGTTTTTCAAATTCAAAGTTGCACACAGCGAACCATTCAATATTCTTTTCATCCTGATAATATGGAAATGTATAGTTTATTCTTCTGCGGTACAGCTCCTCAGTCCAGTTTTCCCCTATCCACTTACACCATTCGGGACTATCCACATCTGCAAGTGCAATGTTATCAGCATAACGAATACGATCTTCGTCGGTATATGCCGCAGTATAAAGAATTCCTCTGCGTTTTTCCTGTTCGAAAGATTCTGCTGAATGATTGACTTTTCCTATACGTCTCCATATCACTTTATCATCTTGCTTTATGACATCAGCTACAATGACAATACAAGAAAAATCAAAATCATCCGGACAACTCAAAATAGGGGTAATCGCGCTGTTTTGTTTAAGGACAAACTCCATGAATTTTGCATCTCCGGCATAATCATATTCACTTGTCCAGCAAATAGCTAAATCATCGGTTGGAGAAATTGATTTTAACAACTCACTATTGTTAGACAGCCATTCATTTATATATTCATACAACGGACGGCCATCAACAAAAAAAGCTTTTGTCTCGTATCCGGAGGATGTGAGTGAATTTCGTATTTCTATCCTGTTCATTAGTACCTCCCGTTCCGTTTATCGCGCCAGTTTCGCCTTTGTTATACAAATGCATCGGGCAAAGCCCATACCCCTAAGGTTGCACGTGTCCTGAGGCTCCCTCCGGGAGGGAGCTGGCGCCGTAGGCGACTGAAGGAGAGCGCGTTACAATGAAGGGCATCTCTAAAAACTCCCCGCACAGCGAATCGACGGAATCTTTTCCGTCATTCGTTACAAAAAACCTTCGCATAGAATCAACTATACGTGCGGTTTTTTGTTTAGACTGACGAAAAATCTTCTCGCCGCTCGCCGCACGTTGAGTTATTAGAGATGCCCTGAAGTCAATCTTAACGAAAAGTCACGCAGGCTCCTTCCACCGCTATCGCGGTCCCCCGCATCCGCTCTGCGGATGGCATCTCGGAGGGAGGCTTTTCGTTAGCCCCATTATGACACAAATCGGCAGAGAAAGCAATCCCTCTGCCGAAATCTTGTGCTTGCAAATTCTCCGTTAAGAGTATCACGCTAAGGGCGCGGGGGTAGGAAAGAGCATTACTCCAAAGAGGTATTGACGAAGCTGTACTTCTCGGTGAAGTACCCGCCACAGTAGCCGTTCCAGATGCAGGGCTCCTTGTAGAAGTGAGGAGGCGCGACCGCCAGG
>JAFULU010000036.1 GCA_017483125.1 Clostridia bacterium | reverse complement strand
GTTTGTTTTTTCGTACGGGTGTATACGGAAACCCCTTGATACACCAAGAAAAATCATACCCGATACCGAACTGTAATTTGCTCTCCTCATCCACCGCTTCGCGGTCCCCCTTCCCCGCTGGGGAAGGCATAGAACGAGGAAACCCAACACACCGATAAACCCAAATTTGAAATCCCCGCCGCGGACTCTTTCCGCGGCGGGGATTTCATGCAAGGGTTATTGTTCGATCTGCAGGATCTCCTTCAGCTCCTCCAGCTCTTCGGGGGTGAAGCGGAACACCCCGCGGAGGTTCAGGCGGATGTTGCTGTACTTCCCGTCCTGATCATCGAGCAGGTGCAGGTAGTAGGTATCCTCGGTGAGGGTGAACTCGTCATCCTTGGTGGACTCGGTGATGGCCACCGTCTTTTTGAGAAGCTCGGCGAAGCGGACGTAGTCCTTGGCCTCCAGAATGAAGGTGGTGCTCACGGAGCTCTTCTCACCGCCCGCGGACAGGCCCATGATGGTCACGGGGCCCTTCAGGCGGGGGAAGGCGGTAGCGAATTCGGATTCGGCGGCGTCGTTTGCGAACTGGGTCAAAACGCTCTCCACCGAGCCGCCGTTGCCGCTGGTCCCCGTGCTGTAGTCGTTGAAATCCATTTGGTTGGCACCCCACAGGTAGACCAGAGCCTCGCGGGTCTTGGGCAGAGCGTCGGTGATGACGTACTCGTTGGTGAAGCGGCGACCGCCCCCCTTGACCGTACCGTGAATACTGAGGATCAGTCCCTCGCTGATGGCGGAGCCGTACTCCTCCTTGGCATCGTAGTAGTCCTCCCTGTTGCTATAGCCGTAGGTGTTCAGGGCGGGGGCCATGACGGTCAGCTTCTGGGCGTCGGTGAGGGTCTCGTACTCGGCGCGGAAGATATTCATGAGGGCGCGCAGCTCGGTGGGGTTGCCCAGATGGACGTATTCCCGTCCCTCCCAGGAGTAGCCCAGCTCGATCCCGCCCGTCTGGATCTCGCTGTCCTCGGGGAGCAGGAACATGATCTGCTTCACCTCCTCCAGGGAGGAAAAGCGGTTCTGGAGGCTCTCGCGGGCTTGTTGACCCATGGCGATGTAGCGATGGAGGGTGCGGCCGCCCTTCAGACGGATGGTGACCCGCATACGGTCGTAGTAATCCCGATCATATCCCTCCGTGGGTATGCCGTCCCGCTCGTACTTCTGGGAGACGGCCAGGCAGTCGGTGACCAGCTTGACGATCTCCTCGTCGTCGGTGCGCAGGGTATCGGACAGGCGGCCCTGGTAGGAGCTGCCCGTAAAGCCGTTGGAGTCCACCGACACCCACTTGACCTCGGAGGGTGTAACGGTCTCGTTGACCGTCACGGCGTAGTAGGCGCCGAAGGCCAGCAGAAAGGCCACGCAGGCCCCCGCCACGATGCCCAGACCGGGGAATATCTTCAGGAGGTTCTTGGGCCGCTTGGTGGTGATGAGCTCGTAGAGGAAGTAGACCAGAAGCACGCCCACCACAAGCACCAGCATGATGGCTCCCTCGGCGTCCCCCGTGACCAGGAGCAGGGGGATGAGGAGGGCGGGGAGGGTGGTGAACAGGATACGGAACAGGGCCTGAGTCCTGACGCCGGGGGCAGGGTTGCCCGCCATTTCGGATTTGCGGCGGTTGTAGAGCAGTCCCGCAAAGGCAAAGACCGCCACGGTCACGCAAAGGGAGTAGAGGATATTGACAGGGGAGTAGAGGGTGGTAACGGCGGCGGTGGGTTCCATCAGATAGGCAAAGACGTTGATGGGCTGGAGCCACAGGGGGGAGAGGACCGAGGTGTCCCACATACCGTTGGTGTCGATGATGAAGAAGGTATCCATGCACCCGAGGAAGATGGCGCAGACCACCCGCACAAAGCCCGCGAAGAGGCAGAACAGAAGGAAGCAGGAGCCGCCCGTGCCCGACACGGTGAGGGCCAGCATCATGAAGGCCGAGAGCATGGCGGCGGCCAGCATGGAGACTCCCACGTAGGCGATCATACCACCCATATCCGCGGCGAGGCGGGGGATCATGCCCCAGAGGATACCCGCTACCAGTCCGCAGGCCAGCTGGATGGCCCAGACGAAGGCCAGGGCGGCGGTCACGAAGCTGACGTACACGCAGGTGCGGGTATAGGGGATGGCGTGGAAGAAGTCGGATTCCTTGCGCTTTTGCAGGAAGGAGAACAGGACGAAGAAGAACAGGGGAGCGAGGGCGACCATGACCCCCGCGGGGACACAGAGCAGGTGTGTCTCCATTTCGTAGACCTCGGTGCGGGTGAAGGAGCCCATCTCGATCCAGGTGACGGCGGGCACCAGAGCCGAGGCGGTCAGGGCCAGGATGGCAGAGCCGAGACCCACCACGCGGAGGCGTTTGAGGGCCTCAAGGAAGAGGCGGAAGTTGAAGAAACGGGTATTCACAGAGTTATTTTTCATGGTATCGTCTCCTCCTTTACATGAGAATATCCTTGAACACATACCCCAGCGCCTCCATCTCGTAGACGAAGACCTCCTCCAGATTCAGAGGCAGGATGTCCAGAAGCAGGGGATTCATACAGCGGAGCTTTTCCTCGGTGGCCAGGCGGTCGCCGCGGACGATGAAGGTGGCCACACTGCCCATCTGGTTGTAGGAGACGACGTTGATGCCCACCGCCTCGAATTTCGCCCTGTTGAAGGGCTCTGAGAAGGCGGTCTGGACCTTGAAGAGGGCGGTCTTGAGGTTCTGGATATCCGACTCAAAGACGATACCGCCCTGATGAAGCAGGGCCAGCTGGTCGCAGGTGTCCTCCAGCTCGCGGAGGGAGTGGGAGGTGATGATGGTGGTGGTGCCGCGGTCCAGCACGTCGTTGTAGATGACCTGCTTGACCAGACGGCGCATAACGGGATCCAGACCGTCGAAGGTCTCGTCGAAGAAGAGGTAGTCGGGCATGGTGGACAGGGCCAGGATGGTGGCGGCCTGACGGCGCATACCCTTGGAGAAGGTGTTGAGATTCGCCTCGGGGTCCAGCCCGAAGGTCTCGGTGAGGTTTTCAAAGCGGGCGCGATTGAACTTACTGTACAGGGCGTTGTAGTAGGAGGCCATGCGCTTCATGTTGGTCTGGGGGAGGAAGTAGAGGTCGTCGGGGACGTAGAAGATCTTGTTCTTGGCCTCGGGATTCTCCCAGACGGGGAGGCCGTCGATCTCAATGCTCCCCTCGTCGGGGCGGTAGACCCCCGAGAGCAGGCGGAGGAAGGTGGACTTACCCGCGCCGTTGGAGCCCACGAGGCCGTAGATACAGCCTCCCGGGATGGTGCAGGACAGGTCGCAGACGGCGGTATGGGGCTTGGGCTGGCCCGCGGAACGGAAGATTTTGGTGACGTGTTCAGCTTGGATCATGAGCGGTTCCCTCCTTCTTGGGACTGTTGGGTGGTATCGGCGGCGCTTCCCTTGCCCGCCCGCGCGTAGACGGCGCAGACCGTGGCCAGCACGTCTCCCTTGGGCACGTCGGCCAGGGCGAGGTCGGCCACCAGCTCCTCCAGCAGGGTGAGCTTTTCGGCGGCGGCCTCACGGATGCGGTCTCTCGCGTCGGAGGCGACGTAGGTGCCGCTTCCCGGGGACGGGACAATGACGCCGCGGCGGATGAGCTCGGCGTAGGATTTCTGGATGGTATTGGGGTTGATGCCCAGGGTCACGGACAGCTCGCGGAGGGAGGGCAGGACACTCCCCTCGGGGTAGACTCCCATGAGGATGTTCTTTTCCACTCCTTCGATGATCTGCTCGTAGACAGGCTTGCCCGATAGTTTGTCGATCAGCAGCATGGTGCTCCTTTCTCGGCAGGGGCGGTTCACGGTAGATCTGACCGCTCCAACTGCACTATTGTGGGTAGTACACTTGTAGTATAGCACAGGCAAAAGGATTTGTCAAGGGGGGGATGGAAAATTAATGGGATTAAGAATGGTTTCCAATTTGGGATTATGAAGCGAAGCCAAAATGCAAAATGCAAAATCAAGAACGGAAGACTGGTCAGAAAATTTAGCAAAAAAGCAAAATGCTTACAGAGGACAACGTTTTTCTGGTGTTGAGCCAAAAGCCATACCATGAAAATTGGCTTTTGCTTCAACAAAAGGCTTCAATCGTGCTGGATTTTGCATTTTGCATTCTCAATCTCCCCGCTAAACCGCAGTAACCCCCCTCCAAAGCAAAAACGCCCCCGAAGGAGCGTTTTCGTGATTCATTCACTTCCCGTCCGCGCCGAACAGGGGCAGGGACAGGGTGGCGGTATAGATCCCTCCCTCGGTGCCCGTCTCGAAGCTGCCGTTCATGGTCTTCATCATGTTGACGCAGGTCTTGACACCGATGCGGGTGGAGGAGGTCTTGTCGCTCTTGCGCCCGACGGTATTGGAGAAGCTCACCGTCAGAGCCGAGTCGGCGCGGGTGGCGGTGACCGTGACGGGGTGGCCGCGGTCGGCGTACTTCACCAGATTGTCGAAGATGTTGTCGGTCACACGGCGCATACTCTCGGCACGGATGCGGAGGATATCGGTGGGAACAATGGACGAGAGGTCGGTCTCCAGATGGATGCCCTCGGCCTCCATGGCGGGGATGTAGTCCGCCAAAAGCTGCTCCAGTAGCAGTCCCGCCTCCACGGGCTCCAGCTCGGTCTCGGGCTCCACGCGGTTGAAGGCCCAGAAGTAGAGGAAGAGCTTGTCCGACAGGCCCTTGATCTGCTCGGCCTTGGCGGTGCAGACCCGGATGTACTCCTTCTGCTCGGGGGTCAGGGAGTCGCTGTCGGCGGAGAGCAGCTCCATGTAGCCCAGAAGGGTGGTGAGGGGAGTGCGGATGTCGTGGGTCATGGAGGTGAGCAGGTCGCTGTTGGCCTGCCATGCCTGCTGTTCCTCGGCCATCTTGCGGAGGATGGTGTCTCTCATGGCGTCCACGTCGCAGGCCAGCATACCGATCTCGTCGCCGCGGTCGGAGCCGATGGAGGCGGTAAGGTCCCCGCTGCTGACCGTCTCCACCTCACGGGAGAGGGCCATGATGGCGCGGGCTTGGCCGTGGTAGTACAGAAGCAGGACCACAAAGAAGACCAGCATGGAGATCAGGACACCCAGAATGATGATGGTGTCGGTGCCCGTAGCCAGAGAGTAGTCCACCAGCGCGATGGAGTGCATACCGTTGGCGAACAGCACGATGTACATATTGCCGTCGGTGCCTGTGGAGGTATCGGTGTCACCGTCCTCGGAGATCAGCTCGTCGAAGAAGGGATCCATATCCGGCTGCTCCTCGCCCTCCCACAGCTCACCGCCCGCCGCGCCGAAATGATCGTCGGCATCGTTGAAGACCGTGAGGTAGACCGAGCGGTGGCGTCGGGTCCAGGCGACCACGCCCTTGGTATCGTCGGAGGCCACCTTCTCCTCGGCCACGTAGGCGGCGAAATCACGGGCGTAGCCGTCCAGACGCTGGTCGGTGCGCTCGGGGTCGGTGTGGTACTCCTGGAACAGACGGAGGCTCAGGGGAATGGCCACAAGGGCGGTGACCAGCACGGCGAGGCCCGTGATCAGCATGACGGCCACGAACTTCATGCGCATGGAGACGAAGCGTTTGCCGTTGGGCAGGGGCGCGCCGATGATGGGGATACGGAACAGGGGGCGGCGGGGGCGTTTCTTGGGGCTTTGATTGTTCTTGTCAGTCAACGCGGTACCCCTTTCCCCACACGGTGCGGATCAGGGCGGGGCTGGAGGGTTCCTTTTCCAGCTTGCGCCGCAGATTGGCGATGTGGACGATGACGGTATTGGAGGAGGAGGCCAGATAGGCCTCGCCCCAAACCTCCTCGTAGAGGGTGGCGGGGTTGAGGCACTCCCCGCGGCTCTCGGCCAGACGGGCAAAGAGGAGGTACTCCCGCTCGGTCAATTCCACGGGAACTCCCATTTTGTAGATGGCCTTTTTCTCGGGGTGCCACTCCACGTCTCCCGTGAAGCGGACGATCCCGTCCCCCTCCTCGGCGGTCTCCTCCCCGCGGGCGCGGTAGAGCTCGTAGCGGCGGAGCATGGCCCCCACCTTCAGGCGGAGGTCGGTGGAATGGAAGGGCTTGACGATGTAGTCGTCCCCGCCGTTCCCGTAGGCCGCGGATTTGTCGGAGTCGGAGGAGCGGGCGGTGAGGAACAGGATGGGTGCGTCGGTCTTCTTGCGCAGGGCACGGGCGGTCTCAAAGCCGTCCAGATTGGGCATCATGATGTCCAGAAGGATGAGGGAGATATCGCTGTGATCCCGCAGGGCCTCCAGAGCCGCGATGCCGTCGGCGGCCTCCAGCACGCGGTGACCGTCCTTTTCCAGCAGGATGCGCAAAAGGCCGCGGATATCCGCTTCGTCGTCGGCGACCAGTATGAGATGGGGCTTTTCGTGATTCATAACCGTCCTCCTTCGGGGGAGTTTTCTTGCTTTCTGATTTCATTATACCGCAAAAGCGCCGCTATTGCAAGGGGGTGGGGGGAATTTTCACAATTCTTCACAAAAAACAAAAAAGGACTCCCGCGTGCGTTGACACGAAGAATCCTTTTTTGTGTTTCGGCTGAATACTCGATCCATCAGGCCTTGACGTCAAGAACCTTCTTGCCGTCGTAGAAGCCACAAACCTTGCACACGCGGTGGGGCTTGACCATCTCGTTGCACTCGGGGTTGGAGCACTTCACGAGACCGCAGGCCTCCAGCTTGGTGTTGTTGGAACGTCTGGTATCTCTGCGAGCCTTGGAAACTTTACGCTTTGGTACTGCCATTATTGACACCTCCTCCTGGGCTTTGCTCTTATCTGAATTCCCTTTTCGGGCATTTCATTCAAAATTTTGTGGGTCGTGCTTACTTACCGTCCCCGCTGTCCTCTTCCTCGTCAAACTTGAGGCTGGCCAGCACCGCCCAACGGGGATCGACCTCCTTGGTGGTACAGCCGCAGGCACCGTCCCGCAGGGCCTTGCCGCACTTGGGGCAGAGACCGGGGCAGTCCTCGTCACACAGAAGCCTCATGGGGAAGGTCAGGATCAGGGCCTCGCGGACCGAATCGTCAATATCCAGCATTCCGTTCTGCAGGATGACGTATTCATCCACGTTGTCCTCCTCCTGCTCCTCGGTGAGGGTACCCTCGGTGACAACGGTGCGCTCAAAGGGCATGGTGTACAGGCCATTGACCTCGGAGAGGCATCGGGCGCAGACACCGCTGTAGGGGATCTCGGCGGTGGCGGTCAGGCGCATATAGCCGCCCTGGTTGGTGATCTCACCGACTACGCGGACGTCGCCGTCAAAGCTCACGCCGTAGGGGGCTTCGGGCTCAATGGGGAAATCAATGGGCAAGCGGGTGATCTCACCGCGAAGCATGGGTTTCAGATCAATATTCATGCTCATACTCCTTCCCATTCATATGCGCAAAACACGACAGCATTTATTATACCCCATTTCCCGCAACTTGTCAAGAGTTTTTGAAAATTTTGTTATGAATTGTTTTTCAAAAATACAACGCCGCGGCGGTCGGTCTTTATGAAAATCGCCCGTAATACTTGACAGAGGGCGGCTTTCTGTGGTATACTGATATGAATTATGTAGAAAGGAGCCTCCCCATGCACGTATCGGGTGTGATCTGTGAATTCAATCCCTTCCATAGCGGCCACGCCTACCTGCTCTCCCGTATGCGGGAGCTTGCGGGGGAGGACGGTCTTGTGGTCTGCGCCATGAGCGGGCGGTTCGTCCAAAGAGGCGAGGCGGCCTTCGCTGACCCTTACCTGCGGGCCGAGACGGCTCTGGCGGGGGGCGCTGACCTTGTGGTGGAGCTTCCCTTCCCCTGGTCCGCGGGGAGTGCCGAGCATTTCGCCGCCGCGGGGGTGGAGATCCTCACGAAGCTGGGGGTGGACTCTCTGGTCTTCGGGAGCGAGCGGGGGGATCTGACCCTGCTTTCCGCTGCCGCCGAGGCCGTGGATTCCCCGTTGTTTGGCGGGACCTACGCCGATATGTGCAACGCGGGCATGGGTACCGCCACCGCCTACGCCGAGGCTGTACGGTGGGTCTGCTCCACTCCTCTGCCCGAGGGCTTCCCCGACTCCAACGAGCTGTTGGGTATCGCTTACCTGCGGGCACTGAAAATGGCCCAAGCGGCTCACGGATTTGCGCCCGAGGCCCATACCGTCACCCGTCTGGGAGCGGGCTACAACACCGACACCCTGACCGAGGGGGAGTACCCCTCCGCTACCGCCCTCCGCGCCCTCATCCGTGAGGCGGCCTGCGATCCCGTAGCATTGGAGGCCATTCTGGAGGGGACTATGCCCGCTGAATCCTTGTCTGTTCTGCTGGAGTCGGTCCGTCGGGATGAGGCACCCTTGGAGGGCGGGCGGCTCATGGAGTTCTTCCATACCTATTATCGGTTGCAATCCCCCGTCGATCTTGAAAAGTACGCCGAATGGGGCGGTGGGATCGCCTCCCATATCTGCCGTCGCGCCAAGGAGGAAGCTACCGCCGAGGGCTTCTTTACTTCCCTGCGTACCAGGCAATTCACCGACGCCCGTCTCCGCCGCGCCCTGCTCTTCGGGGTGCTGGGGGTGACCGAATCGGATCTGCGGGTCATGCCCGCCTACACCACCCTGCTGGCCGCCAACAGTCGGGGCCGCGCCTACCTGAAGGAGTGGCGCAAGACCCACAGGGAGGACGGCTCCTTTGCGGTGGTCACCAAGCCCGCCGACACCCCCGAGGGACGGCAGAGAGAGCTTGGCGAGCTGGGGGATTCCCTGTTCACCCTGTGCTTCCCCGCCCCTCGGCCAGCGGGGGACATGATGAAGCGTTCCCCTGTGATTTATCCTTGATACGAAAGGCTTTTTATGAGTGAGATCATCCACGAGGTCAACGAGCATATCCGCCTCATCCAGAATACCGACGGCCTGACCTTCGGCACCGATGCCTACCTGTTGGCGGCCTTTGTGCGTCCCAAGAAAAGCGCCGTTGCGGTGGATCTGGGGAGCGGCACGGGGATCATTCCCCTGCTTTGCCTGGCCAGAAGCAAGGCTTCCCGCTTCACGGCGGTGGAGATCCAGCCCTCCTTCTGCGAGCTGATTCACCGCAACGCCGCCCTCAACGGCATGGCCGACAAGCTGACCGCTCTGCCCGCCGACGTGCGTCAGATCAAGGCCGATACCGTGGGGGGCGAGGTGGATCTGGTGACCGCCAATCCCCCCTACATGGCGCCGAACAGCGGCGCGCGCAACCACACCGACGAGAAGTACATCGCCCGCCACGAGGTCTGCGGCACCGTAAAGGACTTCTGCGGCGCGGCGGGGAGACTCCTCAAGCACGGCGGCCGCTTCTGCTGTGTCTTCCGTCCCGAGCGGCTGGCGGATCTTTTTGAGGGTCTGCGGTCCGCCCATGTAGAGCCGAAGCGCATGACTTTGGTACAGGCCACCTGCGCCGCCGTCCCTTCCATGGTGCTGGTGGAGGCGGTGAAGTACGCCGCTCCCGGTATGACGGTGACGCCCCCCCTCTGCCTGTGGGAGGCGGATCCCGAGAGGCCCGAAAAGCCCGCCGAGCCTATGACGCAGACGGCGGAGGCAGCATATATCTATGAGAACTGCTGTTTTCCCGGAGAGTTTATGGGGGAGAATGCAAAATGCAAAATGCAAAATGAAGGATGCCTTTTGCTGACGCAAAAGCCGAGCTTTATGGTAAGGATCGGTGATCCGACACCCGAAAAAGCATTGTCCCCTTTAGAAGATCTACCCAAGCTGCGTTTATTCCACCGTTTTTTCGCTGAATCCCAATTTTGCATTATGCATTTTGCATTGTGCATTTCCCAAGGAGCATCCTTATGGATCACATGAAACACATATTGAGTTATGCCCGCCGCGCCGTGGACGACTACCAAATGATCCGCGCGGGGGACAAGATCGCCGTGGGCGTCTCGGCGGGCAAGGATTCCCTGACCCTGCTCCACGCCATGGCGGGTCTGCGCCGATTCTACCCCCAGCCCTTTGAGCTGATCGCCATTACGGTGGACATGGGCTTCGGCGCGATTGAGGCCAACCAAGGCAAGGAGCTCCCCGCCGACCCCTACGGGGGCATCCGCGCCCTGTGCGAGAAATTGGAGGTCCCCTACCACGTGGTCCCCTCCGAGATCGCCCGCATCATCTTTGACGTGCGGAAGGAGACCAACCCCTGCTCCCTCTGCGCCAAGCTCCGCCGCGGGGCCCTGAACAACGCCGCCAAGGAGCTGGGGTGCAACACCGTGGCTCTGGGCCACCACTTTGACGACGCGGTGGAGACTTTCATCCTCAACCTCTTCTTCGAGGGGCGCATCGGCTGCTTCCAGCCCGTGACCTACCTCTCCCGAGTGGATCTGCGGGTCATCCGCCCCCTGCTCTACACCCCCGAGAAGGAGGTGAGAGCCTTCGCCCAGGCGGCTGATCTGCCCGTGGTGAAGTCCATCTGCCCCGCCGATTCCAACACCGAGCGGGAGTCCATGAAGCAGCTCCTGGCTTCCCTGGAGCGTCAGCACAAGGGCCTGCGCCACCGCATCTTCCACGCCATGCAGGCTCACGGAGTGGACGGTCTCCATCTCCCCGAGCGGCGGCCGCTGGTCATGCCCGAGCCTGAGATCGAGGAGGAGTGAGCTATGGCCCGCTGTCTGATCGTTCTCTCGGCGGCCTGCGGGGTGGGGAAATCCACTCTCAAGAACGCCATAAGCGAATCCGGCCTGCTTCCCGACTTTGTCTGTGCCGATGTGGATGAGGTGGGGATCAACTGGTGGGACTACGCGGGCAAGCCCCATCAGTCCCGCTACACCGCCGACTGTCTGGAAAAGGCTCTGGAATTCTCCGAGGGCAAGCATCTGCTCTTTACCGCCTGTCTGACCCCCTTTGATTTCCTGGATACGGTCACTCTGCCCGACTCCGTAACGCTGGCCGGGTATATCGGCATGACCTGCGCGGATGCCGAGGTCAGACGCAGGCTCCTCGCCCGTCCCCCCGAAAGACGGTCGGGAGAGGAGTCCTTCTTCCTGTCCCAGATCGAGTACAACGGCTGGATCCGAGGGCATGGGGAGCTGCACGGTCTGCATTTTGACAACACGGACATGACCGTGGAGGAGGCGGCGCGGAGGGTGGCGGACTACGCCCGCGCGACGGTTTCAGCACTCCCCGACCATCAGTGATCTCCCCTGATTTCATAGCCGAAGGCTTCTCCCCGCGAGAGGCCTTTTCTGTTGCCTCCGCCGAAAAATTTACAGATACGACTTGCATTTTTCCACAATATATGGTATAATAAATCTAATTGTATTACAATATATGGTCCGCCCCGCGGATCTTCCCATACACAGCACGAAAAAGGAGTTTTCTATGGCAAACGAAAAGACCACCAAAAAGCCTGCCCCCGCCCCCGCCGAGTACGGCGACCAGAGTATTACTTCCCTGCGCGGTGAGGACCGCGTCCGCAAGCGTCCCGCCGTCATCTTCGGCTCCGACGGTCTGGACGGCTGTGAGCATTCCTTCTTTGAGATCCTCTCCAACGCCGTGGACGAGGCCAAGGAGGGCTACGGCTCGGTGATCAAGGTCACCTATTTCAACGACCGCTCCATTGAGGTGGACGACCACGGCCGCGGCGTGCCCATGGGCTGGAACGAGCGGGAGAAGCGATGGAACTGGGAGCTGATCTTCTGCGAGCTCTACGCCGGCGGTAAGTACGACAACAACAGCGGCGGCTCGGCCTACGAGTACTCCCTGGGTCTCAACGGTCTGGGTGCCTGCGCGACCCAGTACTCCTCCGAGTTCATGACGGTAGAGTCCTACGACGGCACCACGAAGCGCACCATGACCTTCAAGAAGGGCAAGCCCGCCCAAAAGAAGCTCAAGGAGGAGGAGCTGACCCCCAAGCAGAAGCGGACGGGCACCGTCATCCGCTGGCGGCCCGATCTGGAGGTCTTCACCGACATCAGCATCCCCGAGGAGTTCTTCGTGGACGTGCTTCACCGCCAGGCCGTGGTGTCGGCGGGCGTGCGGTTCGACCTCTTCATTCAGCAGGCCGACGGCAAGTTCACCGAGCAGTCCTTCCTCTACCAGAACGGTATCTCGGACTACATCACCGAGATCGTGGGTACCGCCTCCATGACCCAGCCCGTGCTGTGGCACATGGAGACCCAGGGCCGCGACCGCGCCGACAAGCCCGAGTACAAGGTCAAGGCCGACATTTCCTTCTGCGTGTCCAACACCACCCACGTCACCGAGTACTACCACAACTCCTCCTATCTGGAGCACGGCGGCTCCCCCGACAAGGCGGTGAAGATGGCCTTTACCTACGCCGTGGATAAGTATCTCAAGAACTCGGGCAAGTACAAGTCGGGCGAGGCCAAGATCACCTACCCCGACATCGCCGACTGTCTGGTGCTGGTCATCAACTCCAAGTCCACCCAGACCTCCTACGAGAACCAGACCAAGAAGGCCATCAACAACACCTTCATCTACGAGGCCCTCAACGAGTTCATCCGCGCAAGACTGGAGGTCTACTTCATCGAGCATCCCACCGAGGCCGATCTGTTCGTGGGTCAGGTGCTCATCAACAAGCGCAGCCGCGAGCAGGCCGAGTCCACCCGACTGAACATCAAGAAGAAGCTGACGGGCAACATCGACATCTCCAACCGAGTGGAGAAGTTCGTGGGCTGCCGCTCCAAGGACCCCGACAAGCGGGAGCTGTACATCGTGGAGGGTGATTCGGCTCTGACCTCGGTCAAGCTGGCGCGGAACGCCGAGTTCCAGGCGGTGATTCCCGTCCGCGGCAAGACCCTGAACTGTCTGAAGGCCGACTACGAGCGCATCTTCAAGAGCGAGATCATCACCGACCTGCTCCGCGTCATCGGCTGTGGGGTGGAGATCGACGCCAAGACCCGCGCCAAGAACAAGAAGAACGATCTGCCCTCCTTTGACATGAATCAGCTGAACTGGTCCAAGATCATTCTCTGTACCGATGCCGACGAGGACGGCTTCCAGATCCGCACCCTGCTTCTGACCCTGTTCTACCGTCTCCTGCCCTCCCTGCTGGCCGAGGGGCGGGTCTTCATCGCCGAGACTCCCCTCTTTGAGATCACCACCAAGGACGACACCTACTTCGCCTACGACGAGTTTGAGAAGGTGGACGTCATCCGCGAGCTGGGCAAGGCCAAGTACACCATCCAGCGCTCCAAGGGTCTGGGCGAGAACACCGCCGAGATGATGAGCAAGACCACCATGAACCCCGCCACCCGCCGTCTGGTGGCCATCACCCCCGCCGAGGCCGCCGCCACCGCGCGGATGTTCGACACCCTGCTGGGCGACGATCTGCCCGCCAGAAAGGCGTTCATCGCAGCACACGGGGCGGAGTATATGAAGACAGCCGATCTCTGATCGGCACGATCTGTGATCCGCACGATCTTTGATCGGCAGGATCTGTAAATTGCAGTTTATCGGTATAACAAGATGAGAACCGCCCCCTTCCCCTCATCCGCCTCCCGCCGCAGGAGCTGGTCGGCACCTTCCCCCCAAGGGGAAGGCTTTCAGAGGGAACCCTCCTCTCACCTACACCCGAACATTTGTTTTTCTACGTAGTATAAAACAAAGGACGGTTTCCTCAGGTAGCCTTCCCCCTTGGGGGAAGGTGTCGCCCAGCAAGTGCGGCGGGCGACGGATGAGGGGTAGACAGGGGTATGCGATCAAACAGCCCGATAAACCCAAATTTGAAACTCTCCTATAGGAAGTCCATATGAAAAACCTATTTTCCATCAACAAAACCGACCGCCCCGACACCATGGATTTCGACGTCACCCCCTACCACGCCGCCACGGTCTCCGAGGAGGTCCGCGCCAAGCTGAAGGGGGCCTTCGCCATCGTGGAGGAGGAGTACGCCCCTCACGAGCCTACCCCCGAGGAGGTTGCCCTGCGCAAGAAGGCCAACCGCTACTGGCTTCTGACCGTCATCTTTCTGGTGAGCGGCGTGACCCTCTTCTTCGGCGGGAGCAATCTGGGGGTCTACGATTCCATGCCCTACCTCCTGTTTTTGGACCTGGCTTTGGTGATCGCCGCTATGGTCTTCAACTTCAAGGCCAGGAGAATCAACCGCGAGCAGACCAAAATGAACGAGCAGAAGACCGCCGTGGACTTTACCGAGGCCTCCCAAAGGCTGGAGGCCGCCGCCGCCGAGGCCGCCGCGGAGCTGGGAGTTCCCGCCGCCGCTCTGACGGTGGACGTGCTTCCCTACCATTATAAAATAGACGGGGACAAGATCCTGCGGGTGGGCAAGCGGGGCAAGTACGACAATCTGGCGGTGTCGGTGTTCGTCAAGGACAAGGCCCTCTGCCTCGCCACGGCCCAGGAGCTGTTTTCGATCCCCCTGACCGAGATCAAGGGCTACCGTGAGTACGACGAGGACTTTGAGCTGGATATGTGGCTCAAGCCCGATGCTCCCGATTCCGACACCTACAAGTCCTACGGCATCCGCAAGAGCGGGTTCTTCTCCTATAAAGCCCACGGCTACTTCGGTCTGCTTCTGGGTGGGGAGTATGAGGTGCTGATCCCCTGCTACGATTTCGGTTCGGTGAAGGCTCTGCTCCAAAAGCACGGGGTGGAGGCCTCCGAAGCGTGATCCCATCAAAAAAAGGTAAGCGCGGGGGTGTCCGATGGGGTCACTCCCGTGTCCGCCGCAAGGGGTATTTTCCCGAAAAAGGGCGAGTGAAATTTTTTTGAAAAATTTTCCCGTTTTTTGAAAGGTTTGGCCTCCAAAATGCGTCTATATATATGGAGGGGTTTTCCCCTTACCATAATGAAAGGAAACAACTATGGAAAACGCTACCAAGCATCTGTTCGCGGTCTCGCTGGCCGAGAACAAAAAGAACGAGTATTTCGACGACACCCCCTTCACCGCGGCGCGGATCTCCCCCGCCACCCGCGAGGCCCGAGAGAAGGGCTCCAAGGAGTTCGCCAAGGCCGCCATGAAGTCCATGAAGCTCCCTCTGCTTCTGGGTGGCTACGCGCTGGTGGGCCTGGGGCTGATCGTGCTGCTGGGCTTTCTCAAAGCCCTCCCCGACACCGACTTTATGACCGCTCTGAGCAACGGCATATGGTTGCTCGTCGGAGGCGCGTTCTCGGCGGCTATCGGAGGCGCTCTGCTGCTCATCCACAAGCGCGGGCAGAAGAAGCAGGATGAGAGCGAGGATCTCCCCGACGATATGGACGAGTCCCTGAACTCTCTGGAGGCTATCTCCCGCCGCATCAAGGTGGAGCTGGACCATCCCGAGGACGAGCAGGTCACGGGGATCGAGGTCCTGCCCTATCGCTACAAGCCCACCGCCGACGGGGACACCAAGGAGGTGCTGAACAGCGGCTGCTTCGAGAACACCGAGGTATTCTTCTGGCAGGAGGGGGACAACCTCTGCGTCACCGACTACGAGTGCGTCCAGAAGCTCCCCAAGGCCTCTGTGGAGGGCTACTACACCGTGGATGCCAAGTACAAGATCTCCTACTGGTGGAAGGACGAGGAGTTCAACAAGGGCGAATATGCCCGATACGGCATCAAGCAGGACAGCGAGGGCAACTACAAGCTCCATACCTACTACCGCGTCGTGATCCGCGACGGGGAGGACCGCTACGAGATCCGCGTGCCTGCCTACGATTTTGAGAGATTCCAAGAGATCGTGGGCGCGGCTTGTCTGGACGGGGAGGTCTGACCCCCAATCGTCCGTTTACATTCCGTTCTTAATTCATCCCATAAAATAAAACGGTGAGTTCACAATTTTGACAAGATTTTATGAGCGATCCGTTCTATAATATCCAAGTACATCATTTGAAAGGATCATCCGTTATGAAATTCAAGGCAAACACCCCCAACACCGCACCCATATCTCCCCGTGAGGAGACCCAGCGCAAGTACAACAACTGCCGCGCCAACCTGCTGGTGGTGGTGCTCTTCACCATCATCAACCTCTTCACCCTGACCTTCGGCAACTCCTACTTCCTCTTCTCCGCCACCCTCCCCGCTCTCTTCCCCGCCGTCATGTCCGAGCTGGCCGCTGATACCGAGTATCTGGCAAGCATGGGGATCCTCCCCGAGGAGGCTTCGGTCCTCGTCATCGTGGGTCTGGTCATCGGTCTCATCCTGACCGTGCCCTACCTGCTCTGCTGGATCTTCTCCAAGAAGCGCGTGGGCTGGATGGTCGCCGCTCTGGTGTTCTTCTCCATAGACAGCCTCCTGCTGCTGCTGAGCTTTGACGTCTCCATGATCGCCGACATCCTCATCCACGCCTGGGTCATGTTCTACCTCATCACCGGCGTCAAGCACGGCTTCAAGCTGAAGACCCTGCCCGAGGACGAGCCTCTGCCCGAGTTCGGTGAGATCGTAGCCGAGGGTGAGACCCCCGCCGAGGATGGCTTCGGCACCTTCAACGAGGCTGACTTCGCCTACACCGCCGACAACGCCGCTCCCGCCGAGGAGACCGCCGCCGAGGCCGAGGCAGACGAGGAGCCCGTAGCCGCCCGCAGCTTCGACGAGATCATGGCCGAGACCAACAAGGACGAGCAGTAAGCCGTTCAATCCCGTTTTCGTCATAATACACAAAATGCCACGCCTTCGTTTGAAAATGTTTTTGCAGAAAATTGTTTCATTTTCTCTTGACAAATCCACGGGGGCGTGGTATAATTTACGAGTGGTTACAGGTGTGTTCGCCTGTACGAGTCCAACCATCCAAAGACAGCAGGTTCCCGTAAAACGCAGCCGTAAGGAGTGTTCCCTGCCGAGGAGATCATATAAACGCAAGCCGCGGGATACTGCGGTCTGCCTGTGTGAGTCTTTCTCGGTGAAGCATGCGCTTCGGGAGAAAGATTTCTTTTTTTGTCCGTTTTGAAAAACGGCGCACAAATTCACAGGGAGGTGAAAATCAAATGCCGAGTAATGCTATTCTGGAGCAGAAGCAGCAGGCTGTTGCCGAGCTGACTGAGCTCATCAAGGCTTCCGCCGGCGGTGTGATCGTGAACTATCAGGGTATCACCGTCGATAAGGATACCGCCATGCGTAAGGCTCTGCGCGAGGCAGGCGTCAAGTACATGGTCGTGAAGAATTCTCTGACCGGACGCGCCTGCGAGAACTGCGGTTACGGCGCTCTCAAGGAGAACCTTGTGGGTATGACCGCTATCGCCATCAGCGAGAAGGATCCCATCGCTCCCGCTAAGATCCTGAAGGAGTACGACGAGAAGATCGAGTCCTTCAAGATTCTGGCCGGTTACTGCGACGGTGAGGTCCTGGACGCCAACGGTGTCAAGGAGCTGGCTGACATTCCTTCCAAGGAAGTCCTCATCGCCAAGTTCCTGGGCAGCATCCAGTCCCCCGTTTACAAGTTTGCCTACGCCGTCAAGGCCGTGGCCGAGAAGCTGGAGGAGGGTGCAGCACCCGCCGAGACCGAGGCTGTCGCCGAGGCTCCCGCAGAGGCTTAATTGCCTACGGGCCGAAGGGCCCAACCAAGCGGCTTGAGGAAAAAGTCCCCGCCGCGTAAGCGCGAAACGCGCGAGAACTGCGTACAACGCACAAACCGCATCGCCAAGGGCGCATGACGGAATTCAAAAAAAACAAATTCATTTCAGGAGGTATATTGAAATGGCAAGCGAGAAGATTACCGCTATTGTTGAAGAGATCAAGTCTCTGACCATTCTGGAGCTCAACGAGCTCGTTAAGGCTGTTGAGGAGGAGTTCGGTGTTTCCGCCGCTGCTCCCGTTGCTGTTGCCGGCGCCGGCGCTGCTGCCGCTGCTCCCGTTGTTGAGGAGAAGACCGAGTTCGACGTCGTTCTGACCGGTTTCGGCGACAAGAAGCTGGGCGTTATCAAGGTCATCCGCGAGATCACCGGTCTGGGCCTGAAGGAGGCTAAGGACCTGGTTGAGGGTTGCCCCAAGAACGTTAAGGAAGGCATCTCCAAGGAGGACGCTGAGAAGATCAAGGCTCAGCTCGTCGAGGCCGGTGCTACCGTCGAGATCAAGTAATTTCACCACCCGGTCCCATCCTGCCGCCGCGTAAAAGCGTGGCGGCGGGGACCCCAAAAACCCTGCTGTACAATGTTGGATATGAAAATACCGCCTCCGATTCGGGGGCGGTATTTTTTGTCTGTCAAAGTCTTTCAAGAAGCTCGGACGGCTTGATAGCGGGGACGGTGCTGTTCGCGTAATCCTTGATATTCCTCGTCACGATATAGTTGGCCTTGATCCGTGAGGCTGAGACCGCTTGCAAAGCGTCCTCGTAATCCGAAAACCGTAGATCGGCGGCCTTCATCAAGTCGGTGCCGCGAAGATCGACTACCGTAAACAACGCGGTCAGCGTGGTCAGGATCTCCTTGATCCTTTCGCTGTCCAATTCCTTTCGCATGATATACACGATATTGGGGATAGACAAAGCGGAAATACAGCCCGTGATCTTTTGTGTCTCACAGTATTTGAACACCCGCAGAGAATCATCCACAAAATCGGGACGGTTGCAGAGCACGTCCAGGATCACGTTGGTGTCAATCAGCACCTTCATAACGCGCCATCCTTTCCGCACGGGCAGCCTTTTCGTCCGCGTCTGTGGAGAGAACACCAACAAGACTATCCGAAAGGAACGATACCGTCTGCTCCTTGGAGATCAGGCGGGCGACCTCGGAGCCGTTCTTGATGATGACGATCTCGTGGCCCTCTTGCACCATTTTGAGGAATTTGCCAAAATTATTCTGAATTTCGGTTGCGGTGACACTGGTCATGAATACGACCTCCTTCCGTATCATATTGGGGGACACTATCAGTATAACACAAAATAGCGATTTTGTCAATGCATCAAAATCGCTATTTTTTACTTTTTCTGTCAGATAATGCCGAATTCCGCCTTCAGCTTCAGCACACGGAGAACCGACTCGTCAATTCTCTCCTCGGTAATGACCCCCTCGCGGACGGCATCCAGCACCGCGGGCACCTGCTTCCAATAGGTGGAGCAGCACAGGAGATCGTTACCCGAGAGGACGGCCTGCACCGCCGAGGCGCGGTCACCCGTGTAGAGGGTGATGGCGTTCATGTCCAAAGAGTCGGTCATGATGACACCGTCAAAGCCCAGGGCCTCGCGGAGGAGCTTATGGACGGCGGGGGAGAGGGAGGCGGGGATGTCGGGATCCATGCAGGAGACCATGTTATGGGCGATCATGACGATGGGCGCGCCCGCCTTGATGCCTGCCATGAAGGGCTTGAGATCGCAGGTCATGAACTGCTCCATGGTACGGTCGTCGTGGGCGATGGAGGTGTGGGTATCCACGTTGTCGCCGTAGCCGGGGAAATGCTTGATGCTGCCCACCATTTTGCAGTCGTTCATGGCTGTGACCACCGTCTTGGCGTAGACCGCGGCGGCATCGGGATCGTGGCTGAAGGTGCGGTCAAAGATGAAGCACGCGGGATCAGCCGACAGGTCCAGGACGGGGGCGTAGTTGAAATTGACCCCCAGGTCGCGGAGGAAGTCGCACTTCTCCCGGGTGTCTGCGTCGATGCGCTCGTAACCCCCCTCGGCGAAGAGGTCGCGGGGGGACTTGAAATTGGTCTCACGGAAGGCGGGGTATTTGGAGGCTCTGACCACCCGTCCCCCCTCGCAGTCCACGGCGATGAAGGGGTTCAGCTTGGCCGCCTCGCGGTAAGAGGCCATGAGGGCACGGATCTCGGTGGGGGTGCGGTGCTCGTAGTCACAGGCGTAGAGGGTGAAGCCGCCCAGATGGTAGTCGGTGATTCCCTTCATGGCTTCGGCATCGTCCTGAGGACGGCGGGCGACAAAGAGCTGACCCACCTTCTCTTCAAGGGTCATGGAAGCCAGAATGGCATGGATATCGGTCATGGGAGAATCCTCCTTGGGGTTTGGTGATTTTACCCATATTGTACACGAAAACCGTGGATTTGTCAAGTTCTTATTGACAAAAAACATAGAATATGGTACAATGAAACCATCCCGCGGGACACCGCGGACAAAGGAAAAGGAGACTACCCCTATGATCAAGAAGCTGCTCGCCCTCCTGCTGGCTCTGTGCCTCATGTCGGGAGGACTCACCCTTGTGGCCCTCGCCGCCGACGGTGACCTCATCCTTATCTTTGAGGAAAACTTCGAGGAATACCAGAAGGACGTCAACGTCAGCTCCACCCTGATGCCCAATTTCTTCGTCTGCGACGCCAACTCTATCGGAGACGGCATCATCCACGTGCAGGAGGCCACCGATGGCAACCTGTACCTCAAATCCCATGTATTCACTCAGATCTACTCGGCTACCCCCATTGTGGGCGCGTATGAGCTGTCTCTGGATATTTTCGTGGCGCAGGGCACCAAGCAGACCGGTGTGTTCATCCGCGCCCCCAAGACCAACGCGGCCTACTATGAGGCAGACCAATACCCCGAGACCTCGGTCTGCCAGGCGGGTCTTTTCCTGTACACCCGCGGCGACAAGTTGGGTGTCAACGTCAAGACCTACGATGCTACTGCCGACAAAAACGCGTTTCTCCAGAACAACACCGTGGAGTTTCCCCTCCCCGCCGGTACGGCGCACCCCTATACCCTCCGGGTGGTGGATGCCAACAATGAGATCCAGATCTACGTCAATGGCACCCTTATGTGCCGCGTGACCTATGCTGACCCCGGCAAGACCTACGCCAAGCATGAGTCCACGGGAAAATTCTACGGTTCGGCCAAGCTCTTCGATGCCCAGGGCAACGAGAAGGGCTCTTACACCGATCCCCTCCTGTCCAGCGATGGCTCTTATGTGGGATGGACCACCCGCGTGGCAGACATGGTAGTAGATAATATCTCGGTCAAGGCCGAGGCCGCCTACCAAGCCCTTCTGGCCATCAATAAGCTCCCCTCCAAGGTCACCGAGAAGAACATCGAGGATGTCAAGGAGCTGGCCGCCACCGCCCGTGAGCTCTACGATGCCCTCCCCGAGGATAAAAAGGCTCTGGTCATCAACTTCGGCAAGCTCACCAAGGCTGAGGATGCCATCGTCGAAGTAGAGGCCTCCCTTACCGAGGCTCCTACCGAGCCCGTCACCGAGGTGCCCACCGACGCGCCCACCGAGGCTCCTACCGACGCTCCTACCGAGCCTGTCACCGAGGCTCCTACGGAGGAGCCGGCCTCCGAAAGCCAGACGGGTGATGAGCCCGAGGTACGGATCATCGACGATTCCCTGTTCATCTGGATCCTCATCGCCGTCATGATCGTGGCGGTGCTGGGCGCGGCGGCTTACATCACCGTTGAGACGAGAAAGTGAGCCGGCCATGACCCTACTGAAACAACTGAAAGCACGGAATCTGGTGGCTCTGGGACTGCTTCTGGCGGTTCTGGTCACCTCCTTCCCTCTCGCGGCCGTGGCGGAGGCTCCCGCCCTGCAGGCCGTAGAGATCTCCCCCGATGACCGCGCCTACGATTGGGTGGCGTCGGGCAAGACCACCTACACCTACGATTTCACCTCCACCGAGATCACCGACTACTCCACCGACGAGGTGCTGGCCACCGCCTCCCTGCGTACCAACATGATCTTCGACGGGCAGACCCTGTCCTGCAAGGAGGGCAAGACCTTCTCCTTCGGTTCTTCCCTCTTCCTGGGGGACGATTACGGCCTCTACGGCGGCGAGATGTCGGTGGACGCCAATGTGACGGGGGGCAAGCTCTCCATTGGTACCCGCCTCTCCCGCATGGCCACCGATGCCAAGCACAGAGGCATCTGGTTCACCTTCGACGGCACCGACACGGTCACGATCTCCGAGCCCGAGAGCCGTCTGACCGCCACCGTCAAGGCTGATAAGGTAGCTTCTGTTGGCAAGCTCACCGTCAAGGACAAGGCTACGGTCATTGAGCTGTATCTGGATAGTACCCTCCTCTGCTCGGTCGCCTACGACAGCTACACGGGCGGCATCGCCGTTCTGGACGCCACGGGCACAAAGCTGGCCTCCAAGGACAAGACCGACGTCCGTCCCGCGGGCTACTTTACGGTCTATGCCGACAAGACGGTGGGTCACATCGACAACCTCACCTTTGAGCACAACGATCTCACCGTGAAGCCCACCGACGTGAAGGGCTACTCCATCGACTACACCACCTGGGTGGCCACCGACGACCGCGACCGCATCACCCCCACGGGCGTAGACCTCCGCGAGGGCAAGCAGGTGGGCCTGTTCTACTTCCTCAACCGCGGCGGCGAGGACACCGAGGAAATTCAGGACAACACCTACATCTACCTGGACCAGGGACTGGAGGGACTCAACGAGCATCTGACCACCCCCGGTCAGAGCGGCGGCTACTTCTGGGCCGAGCCCTACTTCGGCTACTACAAGAGCAACAGCGAGTGGGTCTTCCGCAAGCACGCCTACCAGCTGGAGGCCGCGGGCGTGGACTTCATCTTCCTGGACTTCACCAACGGCGCCTACTACCCCCAGGAGCTGCAGACCCTTCTGGACACCTGGCTACAGCTTCGCCGCGAGGGCACCGACACCCCCGATATCTGCGTATTCTCGGCAGGCACCTACAACGCCGTCATGGGCGCTCTGCGGGGCAGTATGTACTCCGAGGAGGGCTTTGCCAAGTACGGCGAGCTGTTCTACCAGTACAAGGGCAAGCCCCTGACCCTGGCGGGGTGCGCGGGGGACACCTCGGATCTGGGCAGCTGGATCAACTCCACCTTCACGGTCCGCGACTGCTGGGCCTGGAGGGACGCCGACGGCAGCTGGAACTGGCTCCAGGAGTACGTCAACCGAGGCGGGACCATCCGCTACTCCCTCGGCGGCCCCGGCCGTGACGCGCAGGGCAACTTCGAGCAGCTGGCCCTCTGTATGGGTCACCACCCCACCACCTCCAAGGGACGGGGCTTCGACGGCTCCAAGCCCACCCAATGTCCTGAGAACGACTACGGCTTCTCCATGGATTCCGGCGCGGGTCTGGGCTTTGCCCACCAGTTTGAGGCGATCATGCACTACGATCCCGACATGGTCATGATTACGGGCTGGAACGAGTGGACGGCGGGTCTGAACCAGACCAGCTCGGGCTACCCCAGCTTCGCGGGCTCCAAGGATCTGGGCTTCCAGTTCGTGGATCAGTTCAGCCCCGAGTTCTCCCGCGACGGCGAGCCCATGAAGCTCCGCGACGGCGAGGAGGTAGGCTTCGGCGACAACTACTACTACCAGATGGCGGGCTACATCCGTCAGTACAAGGGCACGGGAGCGGTGACGCAAGCCTCGGGTCAGGTCTCCATTGATCTGTCCGACGGCACCGCGTGGAACAACGTAGGCCCCGTCTACGGCGATAACGTGGGCGACGCGACCTGGCGCCGCGAGGAGGGCTACTTCTCCAACCTGACCTACGTGAACAACACCGCCCGCAACGATCTGGTGTCCGCCAAGGTCTCCCAGGATACCGATTACCTCTACTTCACGGTCACCACCGCTCAAAAGCTCATCGTGGATGACGGAGCCAACTGGATGAACCTGTATATTGACCTGGACAACAACCCCGCCACAGGCTGGGAGGGCTTTGATCTCGCTCTCAATCGCGCGAGAGACGGGCACTACGTAGCCGTGGAGTCTCTGGCTGACGGCTGGGCAGGCAAGCACATCGGTCAGGCTCTCTACACCGTGGAGGGTGACCGCATGGTCATCCGTCTGACCAAGGCTACCGTGGGGCTGACGGGTCAGGTCTCTACCCTCTGCTTCAAGTGGGCGGACAACTCCACCCTGTCGGGCAATATCATGGAGTTCATGGATCTGGGCGACACCGCCCCCAACGACCGTTTCTCCTACCTGTATATCTGCCCCGAGGGCGAGGGGATGGCCGCCGTGGCCGCTCCCGCCTACGAGCTGACGGCAACCGACGGCTCCAAGACTGAGGCCCGCGACGAGAGCAAGACTCTCCCCGGCTTCGGTGGCGGTGACGAGCCGATCCCCGATACGGGCGCGCCCGACACCAACGCCCCCGACGATCCCGATACCGATACCCCCGACGAGAGCGGCAAGGCTCCCGACGCGGGTGACAGCACCCCTGCCGTGGTGTGGAGGTACTCCACCCGCCTCAAGGTCATGATCGTGCTGACGGGCGTCGTGGTGGGTCTGTCCCTCTACGCGGCCATCGTGATCCCCTTCTTCGTCAAAAAGAAAAGAGCCTCGCGGTAACCGAGACTCTTGAGTCCATAATTTTTCGCCCCTTCCGATGGGTTTCGGGAGGGGCGTTTCTTATTCTTCTTTCTCATGGAAATCCACGCCGCACTTCTTGCAGACAGGCTCCATGACCATGACCCCGCAGAGGGGGCACATAAGGTTCTCGTCATCCTTTTGGGGGTGAGCCTTGACCAGAATTTTGGCGTTTTTGTAGAAGCGCACCCGTTCGCCGATGTCGAAGTAACGCTCCCAGATCTCCTCGGTGTCGATGTGGATCTTGTCGATAAAGCCCTCGTCCCGCTCCACCGTCCAGATGCACTTGGTGGCCATGATGGGCTTGCGGGCCACGGGCCCCTTGGCGTACTTGGTGTATTTCACCACCTCGCGGCCGATGACGGTCCCCGTCCATTCCTTGGAGACGGTCAGCTTCACCGTGTGGGTCTGCCAGATGATGAAGAGGTAGATGAGGATGGTCATACCGATGCTGAGCTGGAGGTCGCGGGGGTTACGGAAGCGGGGGGCGGAGACGTAGCAGAGCAGGGCAAAGGCCAGACCGATGGCCAGGATGATCAGCCAGCGGATGGCCACCCTCTGCCAGATGCGGCGGCGGATGGGGATGACACGGCGGGCGTGGCCGTACTTTTGCGGGGTGTTGGGCTTGACCTTGTCGTGGGTGGGGTTGTCGGGAGTCTGTTTCATGGTGGGGCTCCTTTCGGGGGAAATGATCAGATCG
>JAFULU010000035.1 GCA_017483125.1 Clostridia bacterium | reverse complement strand
TCTCGACGTTATCTTCTTTTGATTTTTGCATTTTGAATTTTGCATTTCGGTCACAGACCGACAAACCCAAATTTGAACATTCCATCAAACACACAATGGAGAACAACATGAACAACGAACGCATCTATCCCCCCGCCCCCGTCATCACCTCGGGCCAGCGCGCCAAGCTCCGCTCCCTGGCCTCCACCATGTCCCCCGTGACCCAGATCGGCAAGGGCGGTGTCACCGAGAACTTCCTGACGGGCATCGACGACGCACTGGAGGCCCGTGAGCTCATCAAGATCTCGGTGCTGGAGACCTCCGAGTACACCCCCCGTGAGGCCGCCGAGGGCATCGCCGACGCCCTGAACGCCGCCGTGGTGGGGGTCATCGGCCGCAAGATCATCCTCTACCGCCGCTCCCTCAACGGGAAGCGCCACATCGAGCTGTAATGCGGGTCGGTATTTACGGGGGCACCTTCTCCCCCGTCCACAACGGCCACGTGGCCGCCGCCAGGGCCTTCATGGAGCAGATGTGGCTGGATATCCTCTATATCATCCCCACGGGTGTCACCCCCCACAAGACCATGAAGGGGGATGCAACCGCCGCCGACCGCCTGGAGATGTGCCGCCTGGCCTTTGAGGGCATGGAGGGAGTCATCGTCAGCGATCTGGAAATGAGACGGGAAGGGAAGAGCTACACCGTGGACACCCTCCGCGAGCTGTACGATCCCGACGGCCGCCTCTTCCTCCTCATGGGCACCGATATGCTCCTGACGCTGGACAAGTGGCGTGAGCCCGAGGAGATCTTCCGCCTCTGCTACCCCGTCTACATCCGCCGCGAGGAGGACGGGGCTCTGGACGCCGCCATCGTGGAAAAGATCAAGACCTACCAAGAGAAATACGGCAAGGTGGTGCGCCGCATCGTGGCCCCCGCCATTGAGATCTCCTCCACCGACGTCCGCGCCGCCGTGGCCGAGGGCTTCCCCATCGAGGGAGCCGTCCCATCCTCCGTGGCCGCCTACATCCGAGACCGCGGACTCTACCGTAACGCCTGAAACGGAGTAAATCTCCGAGAATAGGATATACTATGAACCAAAGCAAATACCCCTTCGGCGAGGCCGAGCTGACCGCCCTGCGGCAGAGGATCCTCTCCGAAATGTCCCCCAAGCGCTACCATCATACCGCCGCCGTGGAGGATATGGTGGTTCGTCTGGCCACCCTCTACTGCCCCGAGGAGATCCCCGCCCTCCGCGCCGCCGCTCTGCTCCACGACATCACCAAGGAGTACGACATCCCCACCCAAATGGCGCTTCTGACCGAGGCGGGTCAGCCCCCCGTGAAGGGAGAGGAGTTCGCCCACAAGACCTTCCACGCCCGTACCGCCGCCCTCCTCATCCCCGACAACTACCCCGCCTTCAACTGCGAGACCGTGGTCAACGCCGTTCGCTGGCATACCACGGGACGGGAGGACATGACCCTCACCGAAGAGCTCCTCTATCTGGCGGACTACATCGACGATTCCCGCCTGTTCCCCGACTGCGTCCGTCTCCGCTCCTTCTTCTGGGATGCCCACCCCGAGCGCATGACTATGGAGGACAGACTGGTCCACCTCCGCCGTACCCTCATCATGTCCTTTGACATGACCATGCGTGCCCTCCTCTCCGAGGGGGCCGTCATCTCCCCCGATACCGCCCTCGCGAGAAACCGACTGGTGCTGGCCGAGCTGACCGAGAGCCATCGGTGAGATCCAACCAAACAGAAAGGAAGTAAACCTATGTCTATGAACGAACTGAAGGCTCGCATTGCCGCCGAGCTGGAGACCCCCGATACCACCCCCGCCCCCTTGGAGGGCGCTACTCCCGACGAGCTGGCTGAGGCCGTTGCCCTGTTCCTGGACAACAAGCGTGGCCGCGAGATCAAGATCATCAACATGAACGGCAAGACCGACATCTGCGACTACATGGTGCTGGCCACCGGTACCTCCAATACCCACGTCCAGACCCTGGGCGGTGAGGTGGAGTATGAGATGTCCCGCCGCGGCATCGAGCCCCTGCACACCGAGGGCCGTGATGGGAACACCTGGATGGTGCTGGACTACGCCCACGTTATGGTCCACGTCTTCACCCGCGAGAACCGCGAATTCTACAATCTGGACAAGCTCTACGGCGATCTCTAACACCGAACGGCGGTGTCATCCCGCGGTATGGATTGTACGCGGCCCATCTCGCTTTTGGTAAAGTACACAAATCATTCATCTTTTGTACGGAATTGGAAACTTTTTTTGAAAAAAACTCTTTACAATTTTGCCGCCGTGTGCTATAATTGTAGATGGAAAAATTTACATTCCACAAGCGTTTTCGGTGATCCGTCATGCTTTCGTCACACAGTGTCCCCATTGACGTGGTATGCTATAATCGTAAACGTATAAGTGTGACGGGATCACACGAAAAAACAAGGAGGAATATCTTCTATGATGGATACCAAGATTCTCGTAGTTGACGACGACCCCAATATCAGCGATCTGCTGAAGATATATTTTGAAAACGAAGGCTATGAAGTCAAGACCGTAGGCGACGGCGCCGAGGGCATCAACTATTTCAAGATGTACGAGCCCGATCTGGTGCTTTTGGACATCATGCTCCCCAAGAAGGACGGCTGGCAGGTCTGCCGCGAGATCCGTGAGATCTCCTCCAAGCCCATCATCATGGTCACCGCCAAGGGCGAGGTCTTTGATAAGGTCCTGGGTCTGGAGCTGGGTGCCGACGACTTCGTGGTCAAGCCCTTCGACATGAAGGAGCTGTCCGCCCGTGTCAAGGCGGTCCTCCGCCGCTATCAGGCTCAGGGAAGCCAGAACGACGACGAGGTCATCCGCTTCGATAACATTGAGATCAGCAAGCTCAAGTACGAGCTGAAGCTCAAGGGCCGCTCCATCGACATTCCCCCCAAGGAGCTGGAGCTGCTCTACTTCCTGGCCTCCAACTACAACCGCGTCTTCACCCGCGACGCCCTGCTGGATAAGGTCTGGGGCTTCGACTATCTGGGTGACTCCCGTACCGTGGACGTCCACGTCAAGCGTCTGCGCGAGAAGCTGGAGGGGGTTTCCGACAAGTGGACCCTCAAGACCGTCTGGGGCGTTGGCTACAAGTTTGAGCTGGCGGGAGCTGACAAAGCATGAAGCGCAGGATCCGTGACCATTTCCGGGGCATCTACTGGCGGCAGATGCTGGTGACCATCGGCATGGTGGCGCTGACAC
>JAFULU010000384.1 GCA_017483125.1 Clostridia bacterium | reverse complement strand
GGAATCGACGGCGGCGGCACCAAAACTTTGGGCGTGCTGACCGACTCGGGCGGAACCGTCCTGTCCACCGCCACCACGGGAGCTACCAACCCCAACGACGTTACCCCCGCGGTATCCGCCGAGCGGCTGACACAGCTCTGCCTTACCCTGCTATCAAAGGGGGGACTGACCGAAGCCGCCCTCCCCGAGACCTCCCTCTTTTTCGGCATCGCGGGAGGCATCAACCACGGCCCCACCCTGGAGCGCCTGCTGGAGGAGCGCCTGCCCACCGCGGGATGCCTCCGTGTCCGCTCCGACGCCCACATCCTCCTCTCGGGCGAGGTGCCCACGGGGGACGGTGCCTGCATCATCTGCGGGACGGGAAGCGTCTGCTTTCTGCGCCGCGGTGAGGAGCTCTACCGCATCGGCGGCTGGGGCTACCTGCTGGACAGCGGCGGAAGCGGCTACGACCTCGGCCGTGACGGCCTGGAGGCCGCCCTCCGTGACTTCGACGGCCGCGGGGAACCCACCCTTCTGTCCCGACTCCTGGCCGAGCACCTGAACGGCCCCGTCAATACCCGCATCACCGAGATCTACCGCGAGGGAAAGCCCTACGTCGCCGCCTGCGCTCCCGTGGTCTTTGAGGCCGCCCGACAGGGGGACAAGGTCGCCAAAGCCATCCTGGATCGCAACGCACGAAGGCTGGCAGAGTATATGGAGACCGCGTGGACACACCTGACCCGCGGCGCGTCGGTTCTGCCCGCAACCCTCCCCGTGGTCATGGGGGGAAGCATCAACCAGAAGGTGGCCGAGTGGCCCGACCTCGTCGCCTCCCTCGTGGATCCCGCCGTGCCCGTCCGTATCACCGTAGCCGCCATGCCCCCCGTCTTCGGCGCGGTGGTGGAGGCCCGCAAGCAGACCGAAAACGGTGGTGAGACCGACTTCACCGCCCTCCGCACCGCCTTTGCGAACAGCTTTGCGGTCTGATTTTTACGAGAATTTCCCAATACCCCTTGCAATATTCACGGTTTTGGTTTATACTGTAGCTATTACAGGAAACTCGCCCGAAAGGATCAACATATGTCTCTCCGTAAGCAGAAAAATACCTTCTATCCCCTCGCGCTCACCCTGCTGGTGGCAGGCCTGGGCTTTGCCGTCAAGGCCCTCCTCCTCCATCCCCTTTACATCCAACTGGCCACCAACGTCGCCCACATGAACGGGTGGTATACCACCATCCTCTACTACCTCATCGACGGAGGTCTTATAGATCTGGCCATCATCGCCGTCTGCTACCCCGCCGCCGCCTACGCCGTGTGGTTCAAGGGACTGAAGGGAGGCAAGAGGGTCATTACCGCCTTCACCCTTCTGACGCTGGGTAAGTTCGTGGCCAACTACATCATGGATATCCTGACCTACTCGGGTCTGCCCCGCCTGAATGAGTTTCTGACCGACATCCCCCCCATCCTCCTCATGCTGGTCCTGGAGCTTGTCCCCTACGCCGCCGTGGTGGCCGTGACCGCCGTAGCCAAGGCCCGCTTTGACCGCAAGGCCGAGCTCGCCGCCTATGAGTCGGAGCTGACCGAGACGAAAAAGCCCGCCCCCGTCCTCCCCTTCGCCAAGCTGGTCTCCCTCCGCAATCCCCTCCAGCTGGCCTCCTTCGTGGGCGCTCTGGCCATTTTCCTTACCCGCGAGGTGAGCTACCACGTCTACCAGATCACCCTCCTGAACAACTTCGGCTCCACCGACGGCTGGGCGGATATGCTGGTCACCCTGCTGGCCGACGCCGCGCTGGGTATCCTCATCTACTTCGCCGCCGTCCTGCTCCTGCCTCACATCCATAGCAAGGAGTCCTCCAAAGAATAAGAAACCTTGTCAAGGGAGGCACTATGCCTCCCTTTGCTTGTGCCCGAAGACCTTTCGCAGATCCTCGGTCTGCTCCCTCCCCCATACGTTGGTCAGAAGACACAGAACCAGATACACCGCGGCGCAGACCGTGACCCACAGAATCACCCGCGCCGTCCCGTTTCCGTGGACCTGAAAGACCGCGCCGACCAGACGGCAGACCGTCGCCGCTCCCACGGCGCAGAGCAGAGGCCCGAAGACCTGCTTCCAGAGCTTCACGGGCATACGGCTCATGCGAAGCATCCGACAGAGGGACAGGGTGGTGTTGAGGGTCTCGGTGACGTAAATAGCCACCACGTAGCCCGCCAGTCCCATGCGAGGGAGGAGCAGCCACACCAGAAGCACCGAGGCCCCCGCGTCGATGATGTTGACGTTCATGGAGTAGACCTGCTCCCCCATGCCCTTGAGAAAGGCGTCCACCGTACTGTCCACGTACATGATGGGGATGAGGGGGGCCAGAAGCCGTATGTACTCCCCCGCCTCGGCACTGCCGTAGACCGCCACCCCCAGCTCCCGCCCGAAGCACCCCATGACCCCCGCCACCCCAAAGGAAAAGATCAGCGCAGGAGTCACGGTGCGAAAGGCCAGCCGTGCCACCCGTTCGTGATCTCCTCGGGCTACCGACTCCGCCACCTCGGGCACCAGCAGCCCCGAAAAGGAGGAAATGAAGGCCGAGGGGAAGAGCACCACGGGCAGAGCCATGCTGTGAAGCACCCCGTAGGAGGTCAGGGCAGCCTCCCAGCTGGCACCGCTTCGCTTCAGCCCTCGGGGAATGAGGATGTGCTGAAGGGTTAGAAGCCCCGACCGCAAGCAGGCCGCCAGAGTCACGGGCACCGTGATCCCCAGGAGCTTTTTGGTGGACACCGCCTCCCCCATGTCCTCGCAAGCCCCCCCGCGGGTCAGACGCAAATGCTTGCGGCGGTCGTACAGGTACGCCCCCACCGTCATCAAAAGCCCGCAGAACTCCGAAAGCGCGCCCCCCAGCACCAGGGCCAGACAGGTCATCTCCACCCCCGCGGGGAGCCATAGGGTGAGCAGGTAAGCGCAAAAGCCGATGCGGAGGAACTGCACCCCGATCCCCACCGCCGAGGTGCGCACCACCCGTCGGACCGCCGTGAAGTAGCCCCCAAGGCAGGCACTCACCGCGATGGGAGGCAGAGTCAGAGCCAGCACCCGCAGGGAGAGCACCGTCCGCCCGTCTCCCAGCCACACGCGCCCGATCCAGGGAGCCGAGACCAGCATGAGAAGCCCCGCCCCCGCGCCGCACACAAGGCTGTAGGTCAGACATCTCACCATCACCCGACGGATGGCCCGACGGCAGACCTCTCCAACGCACCCCTCTCCCGCTCGGTTCCCCTCGGGGCAGAACTGCCCCATAACGTCGGCCACCATGCGAGTGGTGCCCAGATGGATCCCCGCGCTTCCCAAAGTCATGGCCAGCCCGTAGACCCCGAAGAGCAGGGAGTACAGCCCCATGACCTCGCCTCCCGCCCGTCCCGCCAGATAGGCGTTGAAGGCCACCCCCACCGTCCGCATGAAAAGATTGACCGCGATGAGGGAGAGGGCGTTGAGGGCGAACCGCCCCGCGGCGGTGGGCTGCTTTGCGTGGCGGGGAGAGAGAGCTTTGACCATAATCCATCCTTTCGGCTTAAAGGTCGGCAAGACCCGTGGGAAGTTGTCCCGAATCGGTAGAGCCTATGCCGTCCCAACCCCGAATATACCACGTCCCATAAGGAGAAGAACCACCATGAAGCACACCGTCCTCTGCGGTATCGACCGCGCAAGCGACCTGAAAGCCCTGATCGGCGGCCAAAAGACCGCCCTTCTCACCGCCGCCTCGGGCATCAGTAAGGCGGGGATCCCCACCTATGAGATCCTCGCGAGCATGAGCGACCTCCGTCTCCTCTTTGCCCCCGAGCACGGCCTCGCCTCGGCCATGCAGGACGGTGCCTTCACCAAGGAGGACGGGGTACTCCACCCCGAAACCGGTGCCCGCCTCTACGACATCACCGCCCTGCGGGGCACAGACCGCCTGACCGCACTGCTCTCCGAGGTGGATGTGGCGGTCTACGACATCCAGGACGTGGGGGCGCGGTTCTATACCTACATCTGCAACCTCTCCCAGCTCATGCGGGCCGCCAAGGCCGCGGGAAAGCCCGTGCTGGTGCTGGACCGACCCAACCCCATAAGCAACTGTATCTGCGAGGGCCTGACCCTGGACGAGAGCCGCTTCTCCTCCTTTGTGGGTGAGTTCGCCGTCCCCACCCGCTACGCCCTCACTGTGGGGGAGTACGCCCGCTATATCAACGCCGAGAAGGACATCGGCTGTGACCTCACCGTCCTGGCCTGCGAGGGCTGGACCCCCGACCTCTACTACGACGAGACCGACCTTTTGTGGGTCAACCCCTCCCCCAATATCCCTACGGTGAACTGCGCCATCAACTACGTCGGCTCCTGCATCTACGAGGCCACCAACCTTTCCGAGGGGCGGGGCACCACCAGACCCTTCGACTGGCTGGGAGCACCCTTCGTGGATGAAAAGGCCTTGGTCAAGGACATGAACGCCCTCGGCCTCCCCGGTGTCATCTTCCGCCCCATGACCTTCACCCCCGTTTTCAATAAGCACGCGGGACAGACCTGCCGCGGAGTGGAGCTCCATATCACCGACCGCGACACCTACCGCCCCTTTGAAACCATGCTCCATATGTTCCGCCACTTCAAGAAGTACCCCGCCTTTGAGATGAAGCCGGGCGGCCTCGCCCTCCGTCTGGGGCAGGATATCCTGACAGGGGACTATGACCCCACAAAGATCGCCGCCCGCGCTGTCGAAGAGTGCCGCCGCTTCTGTGAAAATGTTGAAAAATACCGCCTGTACTCCTGACGGGATTTGTTTACTAAGGAAAATTTCATAAAAAGTGGTTTACCCCCTTGACAAAACGCCTTGATTGCTATATTATATAGTACGGATATTTTTTGGAGCGTGGCTCTGTGCTCTGAAAAGTCAAGATCACCATTTGGAAGGAGGGAAAGGAATGAGCGTATATGCTTGCGAGCTGTGCGGTTATGAGTACCGTCCCAAGGCAGGCGATCCCGATAACGGTATCGACGAAGGCACCGATTTTGAGGATCTGCCCGCGGATTGGGTGTGCCCCCTGTGCGGCGCATCTAAGGAGGACTTTGAAAAGGTCGACGGCGATTACTCGGACAGCGACGAGGACTGATCACCAAAGGATCGGAAGTTTCGCCCGATTCCATGCTCTCACGGTCACCCAGCCGTAGAAGGCACCCCAAAAACGTCTCCGCTTCACCCAAGGCGGAGGCGTTTTTTATTTGTCTCAAAGAAAAGGCCACCCGCCGAAGCGGATGGCGATTGGTAAGGGTCAGCGGTTACCCGTTGCACCCGCACTTGTTGCGGTCCGCCACGGGCAGGGGCATGGGCGCGGGGGAGAACTCGGCCACGGGGAAGGCCATGGAGCGGAAGAGCTCGCAGGGATTGTCGGGACCGCCCGAGACACATTCCTTGTCGGGAATGATGAAGTCGGCGGCGGAGATGAGATACTGGGCGGGGCGCACCAGCCGCACCAGGGAGAAGATCCCCAGCGAGACCACCAGCACCCGACCGTCGTCGTCCTTGCCGCCGTCGTGACAGCCCTCGTGGCCGCCGTCGTGGAGATGCCCGCAGCCGCAGAGGGGAGCGGAGAGACACCCCGCGATGGTGTGGGGCACGTCACAGGCACAGCAGCAGCAGCACACAGGCTCGTGGCAGGCAGGCTCCAGCACCCGCGCCCCCAGGACGATGGGCTCCACCACCTCCACCACGGCGGTGGGGACACTGCGCTCCTTGTAGCAGGGCTCGGGCTCGGCGCAGAAGGCAGAGCCGTCGGAGCTGGAGCGGAAGACGCTCACCGAGGAGTCCCCGCCGAAGAGCACCACCTGCTTCTCCAGCACGGCGATGCCGTCGAACTCGGTGGACTGGGTACCGTGGCCGCCGCAGCCGCTTACGCAGACGCAGGCCTCGAAGATGAGCTTGACGTAGAAGCGGATGTGGACGGTGTAGAAGCCGCGGTTGAACTGGACGGGGTCGATGCCGATGTAGGTCCAGGCGATGCAGGCGTCCTTGACCCGCACCTGGGTGGTGCGGTCGATGATCTCCCGACCCAGATCGGTCAGGAACACGCGGACGTTCTCAAAGCAGTCGCGGTCACGGCAGGAGTCCAGAATGCGGTTGGTCTCCACGCAAACGGTGTGGGTGTCGCCGCCCTTGCCGCACCCACCCGCCTGAACGCCACAGGGAATGAAACGGTTTTCAGACATGATGTGTACCTCCGTATGGATTTGAAAGACGGCAGACTCTACCGCCGCCTCCCGCTACCAGTATATGCCGCGGCGCGGAAATCTGACAGGATTCTACACCCGCCCGCGAAGAAAAGTGAGGCAGGGCTCCCCGCGGGGAAAAAGAGAGGAAAAAATCCAAAAAAATCGTTTGAGGGTATTGCATTTTTACCGCTTATGTGGTATAATATCCCTACCCAAAATAACACCATAAGATTGGAGCTATATCATGAACAAGAGCCAACTGATCAAAGCCGTCGCCGAGAAGAGCGAGCTGTCCCAGAAGCAGGTCGCCGAGACCTGGAGCATCATCGAGGACACCATCCTGAACACCCTGTCCACCGGTGAGAAGGTCCAGCTGTCCGGCTTCGGTACCTTTGAGGTCCGCGAGCGCGCCGAGAGAAAGGGCCGCAACCCCAAGACCGGTGAGGTCGTTTCCGTCCCCGCCTGCAAGTATCTTGCATTCGTGTCCGCAAAGGCCGTCAAGGAGAATCTGAACTGATATGCGTCTGGATAAGTACCTGAAGGTGACCCGCATCATCAAGCGGCGTACCGTGGCCAACGAGGCCTGCGATGCCGCCCACGTGACGGTCAACGGCCGCCCCGCCAAGGCCTCCTACGACGTTAAGGTCGGGGATATTCTGGAGATCACCTTCGGTGCCCGTACCCTGCGTATCCGCGTGCTGGAGGTGAAGGAGACCGTCGGCAAGGATGCCGCATCCTCACTCTACGAGGTGGTTGAGTAACCTCACCCCCGCGCCATACCGTCATAAGCCTGCCGTCCCCCGCATAGGATCGTATGAATTCTTTGCGACGGAGGCAGGCCATTATGATGAATGATCCTATCCAATCCCCCACCCCCACGCGGGACAAGAGCCATACCCTTACCGCCCGTGACCGCGAGCAGATCTCGGTGAGCGGTGTCAGCGAGGTGGTCAGCTTCGACGAGACCAACGTCCGCTTGATCACGTCCTGCGGTATCCTCAATCTGGAGGGGGAAGGCCTCCGCATCCACGTCCTGAACACCGCCGACGGGGCTGTCGCCGTCACGGGTAAGCTCAACGGCGTGCTCTACGAGGATGAGTCCGCCCCCGCCCAGAACACAGGCAAGCCCCGCTCCCGCCGCTTCTTCGGTCTATGAGCGGGCTGGACCTCTACCAAAGCCAGAGCGAGCTTCTTCGTATGCTGGCCTGGGCAACCCTCACGGGAATTGGCCTGGGATGCCTGTACGATCTGCTCCGTGCCCTGCGGATATTGACGGGACTTGACCAAAAGCAGGGAAGTACCCCCCTTTTCGGTCTGCTTCTCTTCTTTGAGGATCTCCTGCTGGCCCTCACCGCGTCGGTCTCCCTGATCCTGCTCTGCTACTACACCAACGACGGGCTCCTTCGCGCTCCCGCCGTGCTGGGGGTGGTGAGCGGCTTCTTTGTCTATATGAAGACGCTGGGAAAGCTGACCGTCAAGGCCGAAAAGTTCTTGGCTCGACTGCTCAAACGGACAGTCAAGACCATCTTTGGCTTCCTCCGCCGCCCACTTGGGTGGCTGGTATGTACCGTGAAGAAGCTCACCTACAGGGTGTGGCGACGGTTATTCGGTAAAGCCATCGACAAGAGACGGGAACGAAAAGCCCTCCGCAAGGCAAGAAGGCAAGCCGATCCCCCCACAGAACCACCCCAACGAAGCGGAACCACCGTTTTTCCACCCGCGGGCAGATATAGCCCGCATAATCACCCCCCGAAAGGGACATACTCCCCACGCGCAAGGATACAGAAAGGAGACCCTATGGCTCAACAGATGAACCGCCCCGAGGATCCGAGGCAGGACCTGCCCACGACCTCCGACGAACGCGCCGTTACCCCCGCCCCCGAGTCCGAAAAGAGTCTGGGCAAATCCATGCTCATGAAGGTGGCACTGGCCTCTCTGTTGGTCGCCGCACTGGTCATCAGCATCTCCAACGTCATGCGCGCCAATCAGCTCCGTGCCCAGGCCGAGGAATTGCAGGCCGAGTACGATAAGCTGAAGGAGGAGAACCGCAAGCTCCAGTATTTCCTCAATAAGGAAGTGGACGAGGACTACATCATCGAGTACGCCCGCGACGTGCTGGGTATGTATTTCCCCGACGAGGACGTCTACTACAACGACGTCAACGACTGAAAAATCTCCCGCACGGACACCAAGACCCAAGGAAAGGAGGGCTCACCCATGGCGGAAAAGCAGGGTATCAAGATCATCACCCAGAACAAAAAGGCATGGCACGACTACTTCGTGGACGAAAAGTACGAAGCGGGCATCGAGCTCTACGGCACCGAGGTCAAGAGCATCCGCGGCGGCGGCATCAACCTCAAGGACTCCTACTGCCACGTCAAGGACGGCGAGCTGTACGCCATCGGTATCCACGTCAGCCCCTACGAGCACGGCAACATCTTCAACCGCGAGCCTCTTCGCGACCGCAGACTCCTCATGCACAAGAAGGAGATCCTGAAGCTCCAGGGACTCATGACCCAGAAGGGCTATACCTTAGTCCCCCTTCAGGTCTACTTCAAGGGCCCCCGCCTCAAGGTAGAGATCGGTCTCTGCCGAGGCAAAAAGCTCTACGACAAGCGGGACTCCATCGCCAAGGCCGAATCCGACCGCGAGATCGAGCGCCGCATGAAGGACAAAACCTACCGTAACTAACCCACCCACCATCCATTCTCCACCTTCGCTCCATACCTCTTCACTATTCACTCTTACTTCTTACCTCAATATGGGGGTGTACCGGTTTCGACGGGGATTGTGAAGTGCGATAAGCGGGCCGGGCCGGGTAACCCCGTCAAAATGCCCAACCTTAAAAATTAAACGACAACAATTCTGTTGCTCTGGCTGCCTAATTGGCAGTGCCGCGGCTCATAATGCCGCCCGTTCCCCCCGGGAGTACCGCGACCCGAGGCTGAACGTCATGTAGCGGTGCCCGTGCATCGGTGGTTCGCCATTGAGCCGATCACGCAAAAAATGGCTGCCTGTGTCCGACCTTGCGCCTGAGGTCGTCCCCGGGGAGATCTGATCAGACGCTGCGCCCGGAGAAAGTCGCATGGATCGGTTTTCGGACAGGGGTTCGACTCCCCTCATCTCCACCAAACGCTACTCAGACGAACACCTACTTCTTCAGCGGCGGCTTCGCCGTGAAGGTTTCGCTCTGATACGAAAAAAACGCCATCTTAGATGAAAGTCTAAGGTGGCGTTTTACTATTGTCTCTATCTAATTCTGCACTTCACTATCGCCTCGGTAACGTCGGTCAAAACAAGTACACCGTCTTGGTTATAGGCTTCGATCGTGACCTCTACCAGTCCGTTCTTGGCGTTGCGCGTGGCAAGATTGGTTATTGTAGCTTTTCCCGGAAGCACATCATCGGCAAAAACAGGCTTTAACCATTCGATCTTGGTGG